>JAUNGJ010000067.1:6516-11858 GCA_030524585.1 Eubacteriales bacterium
CCTAGTTAAACGGTAATTCTTCATCTATTCCATCCGGAATATTCATGAAGCCGTCACCAGCAGGTGCGCTGGGTGCCGGTGCTGGAGCCGCCTGAAAGCCGCCGCTCATGTGTGATTCGCTGGCTGCCTTGCTTTCTGCAAATTCCTGATCCTCTACCACAACATCTGTCGTATAGATTCTCTGACCATCCCTATTGGTATAGCTTCCTGTCTGAATACGTCCCGTTACAATTACCTTCAGTCCCTGACGGAAATATTTCTCAGCAAATTCCGCGCTTCTTCCGAATGCCACGCATCCGATGAAATCTGCGGTCTGCTCACCATCGTTATTGCGTCTGAATCTCCTGTCTACTGCAAGGGTATATCTTGCAACAGCGGTGGAGCTTTCTCCTGCAGAATAACGAACTTCCGGATCTCTGGTCAGGCGTCCCATCAAAATTACTTTATTCATTCTTTTACCTCTCTTCTTCTATGCTTCGTCTTTAACGCATAAATATCTGAGTACGTTGTCCATGATGCGAATTCTCTGTTCAACTTCGCCCGGAACTGTAGCGTCAGATTCGAAGTGGATGAAGTAATAATATGCTTCTTTCATCTTCTGAATTTCGTAAGCCAATCTTCTCTTACCCCATTCATCAACGTCTGTCACATTGCCACCGAAACGGGTAACTAATTCTTTTACCTTTTCGATTACCTGTGCTCTCTCGTCGTCTTCGATTTTTGCATTGACTACAACAGTTAACTCATACTTGTTCATGTAGTTTGCACCTCCTTCTGGTCTTTTGGCCCCTGCTTATACCCAGGAGCAAGGATATTGCCCAATGAATCGGACAAAATTAATATATCACAATTTGATATGATACCATAGTTTTCCTGCCCGCGCAAGCATTTTATAAAAATAGTTTGTACATCTTTATTCCGGCTTCTTTAGGCCTCTGGTATTTTTCTCCACCAGCTTTCTGGGTACCATAATCTGATGTCCGCAGCCAGTACATTTCAGCCGAAAATCCGCCCCCACCCGCAGAATCTTCCATTCAAAACTGCCGCAGGGATGCTTCTTTTTTAGCTTGACAATATCTCCTACCTCATACGTGTATCCCATTACAAATCTCTCCTATTCCTGAACTCTCTCCGACATCTTAACACCTCTCACTACCATACGATTGTCATCACTTGCCGCGGTGCAGGTAGAAAGAGTCACAATGACATCATCGCCCGTCACCTCTACTCCCGTATGATAAGCAGCTGCGATCTCAGTTGCTTCAAGAAATGATTCATACTCCTCCTGGGTGGCAAATTCCGTCAGATAGGTCTCCGAGGTGTCCTTCACAACACCCGCCGAGAAAATATGATAAGTAATTTCTCTGCCATCCGGCGTATAAATATAGAAATACTGGTTATCTTTCCAAAACGATTCATCCTGATATTTCTCCAGATCATGAAACATAGAATTATCCTTCATTCTGTGTCCATAGATAATCGTATTCTTATCGTTAAAATCCGCGTTATTCGTATAATTTACAAATATCGCTCCTACCGTATTATCATTTGCGGAAAAGGTCTTGCTCAAATACAGATCATTGTCCTTTCCCTGTACCAGCGGATAGCTGATCTGCGCCGGTTCCGGATAGAACCGAATCCAGCCTACCGTATCGGAGTTAATATTGAAAAGCTCATCAAAATTCACCCGAAACGCTTCCTCGTCATCCACCTCCACCGCCAGTTCTCTGACCTGGTCATATTCCTTCTGCCCCTTATGATATCCGCTAAAAATCCTGTATAGCTGAAATGCCGAAAAGCAGAATACAATGACTGCCACAATCAAAATAATCGTGCTTATAATTCCGCCCTTTCCTTTTTTTCGACGCCCGCGTCTTCCTCTATGATAACGTTTTTTCTCTGCCATAAATTTCCCTTCTATTTTTCTTTCATAATTTCTACAATCACTTCCTCGGTCTTTACCATCCCGGGAGAAGCAATCATACCCATATGCCGCATAGTATCTTCCGGTGTCCGGCCATTGATTCCATGAATGCTGTCAATGCAGACTCCCTCCATCGCCATATCCACGGCCCGAAACGCCGCATCTACAGCCACGATTCCCTTCATGGCGCATCCCTGATTACCACCGTCGCAAATCATACCGGTCAATCCTGAAGCCATATTCTGAATAATCATGGTTATCTTATCATCCTCCGCATTTTGCAAATATCCCAGCCCGCATGCCATGCCGGTTCCCGCCGCGATTCCACAGCCGCAGAACGCAGACAGCCTACCGGAATATTCCTTGATATACATAGTAATCAGAAAGCTGAGCGCGGTCGCCCGAAGCAAACTGTCTTCATCCATTTTTTCACGATTGACCTGATAAAACGCAAACAGCGGCATGGTTGCGATAATCCCGTGCGCGCCGCTTCCGGTAATGCTCATAGCCGGCTTTGCAAGACCCAGGACTCTTCCCTCAATCGCCCCATTGCACAATAACTGCGCCGTCTTCCTCGCGTCCCTGGATATGATCGTATTGCCATTGTCTCTGATCAGCATCGCCGTGATCGCTGTTCTGTCTGAAAGAGCACTTTCTTCCAGCAGATCCATGTTCACAGAAAAGGCTTCTCTGATAAAGCTGATTTCTTCTGTAGAAACCGTGCGTACATAATGAAGTATCTCCCGCAGCGAATATTGATGAATCAGCGGTTCCTCTTCCTGCGCATCCGGCTCCTCCAGCCGCTCTGCCTTCTGTCCGCGGATGACCCTTCCATTTTTCTCTATCCAGCGTATGTCCGTATGATTGTTCCGTATATGGACGCTGCATACATCCTTTGCCGTCCATACTTCTGCATCTATGGTAATCTCAGAGCCCATATGATCCAGGGTAACCTCAACCAGCCCCTCCTCAACCAGCTGTCTGGCTCTCCGATTGTCTTCCGCTGTAATACACGCCAGAGATTCCAGGCCAAGAGACGCATCCGCCGCCACAGCTCCCAGGGCTGCGGCATATAGATTGCCATACTCATTGGAATTGGGGATTCCACAGGTGTATGCATTCTTATACATTCCGGAGTTCAACGCCACCTTCACCTTCTCCACCGGTCCTTCCGTATAAGCTCTCGCAGACGCCACCGCATAGGCGATTGCACCCGGTTCCGTTACTCCGAGGGCAGGTTTCATATCCTCCCGGATCAATCTGGTCAGTTCATGCATAATATCACCCCTTCCGCATTTCCTTTTAATAGAATAACACATTCTACCCTTTTTTTATAGATTTTTAACAGGAAGTTTATTGACTTTCCTCCGGTTTAGCGTATGATTTTCAATAGAGGTGATGATTATGCGAGAAAAATTCGCACGTTTTATGGCCGGCCGATATGGTATGGACTCTCTGGGACGCTTTACCATAGTGCTGGCATTTATTTTTATTATTTTAGAAAGTTTCACCAGAAACCGCCTGGCGGCTCTTTTCGTATGGGTGTTCCTGATCCTGACCTATTTCCGTATATTTTCGAGAAATGTCTATAAACGTTCAGCGGAAAATCAGCAGTTTCTGAACCGTACCTATAAGATCCGCCGCTGGTTCTACACTCAAAAAAATACATTTGCCCAGAGAAAGACACATCATATCTATAAATGTCCTTCCTGCAGGCAAAAAATCCGCATTCCCAGGGGAAAGGGACGGATTGAAATCCGCTGTCCGAAATGTAACACCACATTTATTAAGAAAAGCTAAGGAGCAGCACTATGTTTGGCTATATTGCTATTAATAAGGCAGAGATGAAATTCCGGGATTTTGACATTTACCAGGCCTATTACTGCGGTCTCTGCAAGGTTCTAAAAGAGAAATATGGCAAAGCGGGACAGATTACCCTCTCCTATGATATGACCTTTCTGATCGTCCTGCTTTCCGGACTATATGAACCAGATGCTGCTGAGTCCCATGTAAGCTGTATTGCCCATCCATTTCAAAAGCACACAGCAAGAGTGAATGATTTTACTTCCTATGCAGCAGATATGAATCTGATTCTTTCTTATTATAAATGTTTAGATGACTGGCAGGATGAGCGTAAGAAAAAAGCATATATAAGCGCCCATTTTCTGCAGGCAAAAGTGCGTGAGCTTCAAAAGCTCTACCCTGAAAAGGTATCCCTGATTGCCGACCGGCTTCAGCTTATTTCTGCATATGAAAAACAGAATGAGCAGAACTTGGACAGGATGGCGGGGCTTTTCGGTGAGATTATGTCCGAAATCTTTGCATACAGGCAGGACGAATGGGAAACTTCTCTCCGCAAATTCGGTTTTTTTCTCGGAAAATTTATCTATTTAATGGATGCATTCGAAGATATTGATGACGATTTGGCAAATGAGTGTTATAATCCATTAAAAGAAGCCTATAAGAGGGAAGATTTTAATGACTACTGCAAGCAGATTCTGACCATGATGATTGCAGAGTGTTCCAGGGAATTTGAAAAGCTCCCGATTCTTACCCATGCGGAAATTCTCCGCAACATCCTTTATTCCGGTGTGTGGTGCCGGTATGAGGCTGTCTGCGAGAAGCGACGCAAGGCATTAGAAGGAGAACAGAAATGACAGATCCATATCAGATATTGGGAATCCGACGGGATGCCAGCGATGATGAAATCAAAAAGGCTTATCGAACATTAAGCCGTAAGTATCACCCGGACGCCAATATCAATAATCCAAATAAAGAACAGGCTGAAGCAAAATTCAAAGAGGTCCAGCAGGCCTATCAGCAGATTATGAAGGAAAAAGAATACGGCTACGGCGGCTCCTCTTCCTATGGAAATTCCGGTTCCTATGGCGGATCTTCCTATGAAAACGGAAATCCTTTCGGCGGCTTTGGCGGGTTCTGGGGAGACTTTGGCGGAACCGGTTCTTACCGGCAGACGAACGCCGGGGCCACAGATAATGAAGAAGACCTGCATCTGCGCGCTGCCGCCAATTATATCAACAGCCAGCACTATCAGGAGGCGCTGAATGTGCTGAACAATATTAAGGACCGCAGTGCCCGGTGGTACTATTACAGCGCCATTGCCAACTCCGGTCTCGGCAACAATGTAATAGCCCTTGAACACGCTAAAACAGCATACCAAATGGATCCAAACAATATGCAGTATCAGGTACTGCTGCAGAGACTGCAAAGCGGAGGAAGCTGGTATCAGACCAGACAGAACCCATACCAATCCTATAGCATGGGCAGCGGAGACTACTGCATGAAGCTGTGCATCGCCAATTTAATCTGCAATCTGTGCTGTGGCGGAGGATTATGCTGCGGCGGACCGGGTTACACCGGCAGATATATGTAGAAAATTTCTTTCAGAAGAAATTGG
>JAUNGJ010000011.1 GCA_030524585.1 Eubacteriales bacterium
CTACCAGATTGTCCAGCTTTCTGTGAGCTGCCAGCATGGAAGCCTCCCACACCTGGCCCTCCTGAATCTCACCGTCTCCAAGCAGTGTATACACGCGGTAGTCATCTCCTGACAGCTTTGCTGAGATCGCCATGCCAACGGCCGCAGAAATTCCCTGTCCCAGAGAACCGGATGACATGTCTACGCCCGGAACATGCTGCTTACAGGGATGTCCCTGCAGATAAGATCCGGTATGACGGAAGGTAGGAAGATCTTCCACCGGGAAAAATCCTCTCTGCGCCAGTACAGAATAGTAACCTGGTGTTGTATGTCCCTTAGATAATACAAAACGATCTCTGTCTGCTTTGTCCGGATCTTTCGGATCCACATTCAGTTCTTCGAAGTACAGATATGTATAAATATCTGCTGCTGATAATGAGCCGCCCGGATGTCCGGACTTCGCACTGTGCACTGCCTCGATAATACCCTTGCGAACCTCATTAGCAGTCTTCATCAGTTCTACTTTGTTCATGAAAATTGCCTCCTACTTATTATTAATTTTTCTTTACCGATAACTTAGTAACTTCATTATATCCACAAAAGAATCGATGGTCAAGAACACGAACCCTTCTTCTTACCTTTTATACATATGTTCAGCACGCATTTGTTCCGAACATATGTATAAATCATTTCTCTCACTCTGTACTTACAGCTCTGTCCTGCCCTCCAGTGCACGAAGAAGCGTCACTTCATCAATGTATTCCAGATCACCGCCAACCGGAACGCCGCTCGCAATCCTGCTGACCTTAATCCCGGTCGGCTTAATCAGCTTACTGATATACATTGCCGTTGTCTCACCTTCCAGACTTGAATTGGTGGCAATAATCACCTCATCCACATCCTCCTGAAGACGCTGCATCAGTTCCTTCAGCTTAATATCTCCGGGGCCAATTCCAAGCATCGGGGAAATCGCCCCATGAAGCACATGATAGACACCGTCATACTTACCGGTTTTCTCATAGGCTGCCAAATCCCTGGTAGTCTCCACTACCATGATAGTTTTATGATCTCTCTTACTGCTGCTGCAGATTGGACAAATCTCCTGATCCGTCAGGGTATGACAGCATTTGCAGTAGCGCACATTCTCCCTGGCATTCACCATAGAATCTGCCAGCTCCTTCACCTGCTCCTTCGGCATATGGATCAAATGAAAAGCCAGCCTCCCGGCCGTCTTTGGTCCGATTCCCGGAAGTCTTGAGAACTCCTCTATTAACTTACTGATTTGACTGCTAAAATAGTCCACCCGGCATTCCTCCCGTAAATTTGGACATAGCACCTGCCGACTCAGCATCCACCTTATCCAGCGCCTCATTCATAGCCACTACAATCAAATCTTCCAGCATCTCAATATCATCCGGATCTACAACTTCCTCGTCAAGCTTCACCTTCAGTACCTGCTTTTTACCGGATACCGTCACTTCAACCGCGCCTCCGCCGGCAGTTGCTGAAAATTCCTTTGCCTCCAGCTCCTTTGCCTGTTCTTCCATCTGACGCTGCATCTTCTGCGCCTGTTTCATAAGATTTGCCATATTTCCCGGCATTCCTCCGCCTGGGAATCCACCACGTTTTGCCATGGGTTACCTCCTTTAATCTTCTATGGTAATATCCATATGGATTACCTTTTCTATATCTACAAAACTATCTTCAAAATGTCTGCCCTCTTCCACCTGGCGGATATCAATCTCCATAGTTTTGCCGATTTTCTCCTCAATCAGACGAACGATCTCGTCTTTGTGCTCCTGCCCTGCCACAAATCCGGCGCTCACCTCATCCGGCAGAACAATCAGAAGCCTGTCATTCTCTCCCGCACTTAGACGGGCCTTCTTCAGATACTGCCTCAGCATCACCGATGCATTGTCCGTAATAGAGCGAAAATTCTTCGCCACCTCTTTTACATCCTCCGACAGTGCTTTCGGAAGCTGGGGCTTTCGTTTTTCCTCCTGTACATCCGGCTGCACATATACCACATGCTCTGCGGGCGATGCCGCCATCTTCTTTTCTACTTCTTCCTCCAGCGCACGGATTCTCGACAGGAGAGCGTCCTGACTTACTTCCATCTGCGGCTTACACAGCTTAATAAATGTCACTTCCAACAATACCCGCTTCTGTGTGGAGTACTTGAGGCTGCTCGTAAGCTCTGAAAAAATACGGATATAGCGAATCAGCTCTTCCGTGCTGATCATCTGTGCCTCTTCTTTCAGCTGCGCCAGATTCTCTGTGGACACATCCAGCACATCCTCCATATCATCCGAACTCTGAATCAGTAAAAGATTCCTCAGATACCAGGTAAAATCTGCCGCCAGCTGGGACAGCTCCCTGCCCTGCATGACCAGTTCATCCAGAATGGATATGACACGCTTCACATCCCGGGCAATCAGTTCTCTGAGAAGCTTACTAAACACATCTGTGTCCACTGCTCCAAGAACCTCCAATACACGGTCATAGGTCAGCCGTTCTCCCACATAAAACGCCACGCACTGATCCAGCAGACTCAGCGCATCACGCATCGCTCCATCTGCCATCTTGGCAATGTAGCGCACCGCCTTCTCCTCCACGTCCAGGCCTTCCTTTGCAATCAGCTCATTCAGCCTATCGCAGATAGTGTCAATGGAAATCCTCTTAAAATCATACCTCTGGCAGCGGCTTAAAATTGTCACCGGTATCTTATGGGCCTCTGTGGTCGCAAGAATAAATATCACATACTCCGGCGGTTCTTCCAGGGTTTTTAACAGTGCATTGAACGCTCCAATGGAGAGCATATGCACCTCATCGATAATGTAGACCTTGTATCTCCCTTCCGTCGGACGATAGGCAACCTCCTCCCGGATCTCACGAATATTATCCACTCCATTATTAGAGGCTGCGTCAATCTCAATTACATTCATAGATGTGCCCGCCGAAATCGACTGGCACATCTGACATTCCTCACAGGGACTTCCCTCCAGCGGATGCTCACAATTCACCGCCTTGGCAAATATCTTGGCAACCGTGGTCTTGCCTGTTCCCCTTGTTCCGCAGAACAGGTAAGCATGGCCTATACGCCCTGTCTTTATTTGATTTTTCAAAGTCTTAACAATAGCATCCTGTCCCTTGACATCCTTAAATTCATCCGGACGGAACTTGCGGTACAGTGCCGTATAGCCCATATGCTTCACTCCCTGATTATTCTATATTATTCATCGCCAAAGCTGATGCCAACCTGTTTTGCTTCTTTGACGATCTTAGACTGTGGATCCACATACTTCAGTTTGCCTGCAACCTCTGACAGCGGAACCTTTGTTGTCTCTCCATTCTTAATTGCCGCCATGTATCCGTACTCACCCTTCAGGATCATCTTCGCAGCATATGCACCCAGACGGGTAGACAGGACTCTGTCATACGGACATGGGGTGCCTCCGCGCTGTGTGTGTCCCGGCACAGTGATGCGCACTTCCTGCTGCGTCCTCTTCTGAAGCTTTGCCGCAACCTCATATGCAACCGAAGGATAAGCCTTCTTTGCCTGCTTCTCCTTCAGCTCTTTCTTGGACAGCTTTGCATCCTTCTTGGAAATAGCTCCCTCTGCCACAGCAATAATCGTAAAGCGCTTGCCTTCCTTTGCCCGTTTCTTTATCATCTCTGCGAGCACTTCTATATCATATGGAATCTCCGGAATCAGAATAATGTCAGCTCCGCCTGCAATACCTGCGTGAAGCGCCACCCAGCCAACGCTGTGTCCCATAATCTCTACAATAAATACGCGGCTGTGAGAGGTCGCCGTTGTATGGATCTTATCAATTGTGTCGGTGGCAATATCCACTGCACTCTGAAATCCAAAGGTCATATCCGTTCCCCACAGATCATTATCAATTGTCTTCGGAAGAGTGATCACATTCAGTCCTTCCTCTCTCAGCATATTGGCGGTCTTATGCGTGCCATTTCCTCCCAGCACAACCAGACAGTCCAGGTTCAGCTTATGATACGTATGCTTCATAGCCTCTACCTTATCCAATCCATTCTCATCCGGCTCTCTCATCTTCTTAAACGGCTGTCTGGAGGTTCCGAGGATCGTTCCTCCCACAGTAAGAATACCTGAGAAATCTCTGGATGTCAGCATCTTAAAATTTGAGTAAATAAGTCCCTTATAACCCTCCTGAAATCCGTAAATCTCCACGTCATCCCGCTCCGCAAAGATTCCCTTCACGATTCCGCGCATGGTCGCATTCAGCGCCTGACAGTCTCCACCGCTCGTAAGCATTCCGATTCGTAACATGATAGTTCCACTCCTTCCATTCGCAATCCAAATTAAATATATTATAGCACAATCGGATAAAATGTGCTACAATAAAAGACAGTGGTGGATGTGAAAGACCTATCCTGCACATATCGCTATATAAGGAGATGGATTGATCCATGGACAGACTTGATATTAAGCTTTGGACTCTTGCTTCAAAGGGCCATATCGTTCCGGATCGGAGCTTGCTCAAGACTCCTGATCAGATTGCGGCTATTAAAAAAAGCGCCGCCCTTAACACAGCCGTTCTTGATCATGTAGCCGCACATATCAGAGCTGGTATGAGTACGGCGGATATTGACAGATTGGTATATGACTATACGACAGAGCACGGCGGTATACCCGCCCCACTGAATTACGAAGGATTTCCAAAGAGCGTCTGCACCTCCATCAACAACGTGATCTGCCACGGCATCCCGGATGAGTATGAGATTCTTCAGGAGGGAGATATTATCAATGTCGATGTCTCCACTATTCTGGACGGATACTTTTCCGATGCCTCCCGCATGTTTGCAATCGGCGAGATCAGCGAGCGCAGCAGACGGATTCTCCGGGTCACCGAAGAGTGTGTGGAGCTTGGTTTAAAAGCTGCCAGACCATGGGGACATTTGGGAGATATTGCACACGCCATCAACTCTCACGCACAGGCCAACGGCTATTCCGTTGTCGAAGAGATTGGCGGTCACGGCATTGGTCTGGAATTCCACGAGGAACCCTTCGTCAGCTACGTTGCTCCTAAGGGTACGGAGATGGTTCTGGTTCCCGGCATGATGTTTACAATTGAACCGATGATCAACGAGGGCAGTCCTGACTTCTATATTGATGAGGACAATGGGTGGACCGTTTATACCATAGATGACGGTCTCTCCGCCCAGATTGAATACATGGTGCTGATCACCGAGACCGGTGTAGAGGTACTGACCAAATAACGGGTATTATACCTTTCTTTTTCAGAGGTTAAAGTCTAACCAAAATAAAAGACTCCTGAAAGCCTTACCTACTTTCAGGAGTCTTTTATTTTGCTCTTTTATTTCAAAATTCCATATTCTTAAGCACCAGCGCAGAATAACCGCCCATATTGACTACTACCTCTCCGTCCTCAATCAGGTATTCTTCAAACTCGGTCGTGTATCCCCTGTCATAGCTGTACATCAGCCTGCGCATGCTTCCCTTCATCGGAAGCTCCGCCTGCCACACAGGTATACGAACCTGTCTCAGCCCATCACTGTTATTTACCACGATCACAAACTGATTGCGAATATCGAAACGCCCGTAGGCAAGCACATTTTCTTCCATCGTCAGCATCTTAAGAGAACCAGTGCGAAAGGTCCTATACTTGTTGTGAATAGCGATCATCTCTTTGTGGAAGGCAATCAGTTCCTGATCCTCATGCCCCCAGGGATAGGTTCTTCGATTATCCGGATCTGTAAATCCGCATACGCCAGCCTCATCACCATAATAGATCGTAGGCGCTCCTATCCAGGTCATCTGCACGACAACCGCCTCCCGCATAACCGCAGGATTCACATTCTTTTCCGCATCCTCCGACCTGTATCTGCCAAGCCTCCCGACCACATGATTCGTTCGGCTCAAGAAACGGGAATGATCATGGTTCGACAGTTCATTCATCGCCGTCTGAAGAGAAGGCGTCATGTAACAGGCCATATTATGGGTAATGGAACTGACAAATGCATCTGCATTTCCCCGAAGATCCGTCCGCTCTTCATCACTGTGCTTCTCCATGCCCGTAAAAAACCAGGTAACCGGCTCCATAAAAGCGTCGTAATTCATAACAGAATCCCACTCGTCACCTTCCAGCCATTCCTTTGGATCACCATAGTGCTCTGCAAGAATCAGCGCATCCGGGTTCACTTCCTTCACTGCCTTTCGGAATTTCTTCCAGAACTCGTGATTATATTCTTTGCTGTGTCCCAAATCCGCCGCCACATCCAGACGCCATCCGTCCACATTATATGGCGGAGATACCCATTTCTGACCAATACGCAGAATATATTTCTCTAAATCATTGGTTCCTCCACGGTTATCATAGTTAAGCTTTGGCAGAGTATCATGTCCCCACCAGCCATCATAATTCCCGTTGTAAGGCCAGGCATCATCACCCGCTCCACGGAAGTCAAAATAAGACCGATATGGGCTGGCCGCCGACACATACGCTCCGGGCTCATACCCAGGTCTGCCCTCATAGATGCATTCTCTGTCCATCCACTTGTTGAACGAACCGCAGTGATTGAACACACCATCCAGAATCACCTTCATGCCCCGGCTATGAATCTCTTCCACCAGCTCCGCAAAAAAACGGTTGCTTGCCTCCAGATTCTCCCAATCCGTTACGCGCACCTGATATTTGGTGGCATGCCGGTTATCCGAATCCCAATCCGGCAGCGCATCTCCTCCATCCTTCAGGATCACACCATAATGCGGATCAATATAGTCATAATCCTGACTGTCATACTTGTGATTAGACGGCGATACAAACAGCGGATTAAAATAGATTACCTCTACTCCCAAATCCTGCAGGTAGTCAAGCTTATCCTTCACACCCTGCAGGTCGCCTCCGTAAAAATCGCGCACATCCATAGAAGACGGATACTGATTCCAATCCTTCACAGCTTTTACCGTCTCATTGATATAATAATATTCATTATCCACCACATCATTGGTCGGATCTCCATTGCAGAAGCGGTCCGTAAATATCTGATACATCACAGCACCCTTTGCCCACTCCGGCGTGGCAAACCCCGGACAGATCCGGAAATCATAGTCTTCAACCGCCTCGTCCGCCACACCATACTGGTTATAATAAAGGGTCTCTTCCCCCTTCTGAATTCGGAAATAATACCGCATGGTCTCTGTTCCCAGCTTTCGATAAATCCGATAATAGTCAAACTCACCAACAGAATCCGCTTTCTCCATCCTATGAAAGCTTCCTTCCGTATACAGCTCAACACTGTCTACATCATCCACACCTGTGCGAAACAGAAGCTCTACCGTATCTTCCGCTATTGGTTCTGGAGGTATTACATAATTTTCTGTTCCATCGCAAAATAAAGCCTGTTTATTCATACTGTCTCCGCGTTATCCACAATCTCAGATATCTCCAATCCATCAAATAACGCCTCAAATTCCTCTCTTGTAATCTTCTCTTTCTCCAAAAGCAACTGTGCACATTCAGCCAACACTTTATCATATTTACAGATAATGCGTTTTGCTCTCTGATAGCACTCATCAATAATTCTCTTGATCTCCTGATCAATGGCGCCTGCCACTTCTTCTCCGTACCCCCTCTGAGCATGAACAAGGTCCCTTCCGATAAACACCTCATCACTGTCATTGTCATAATTGATCAATCCCAGCTTCTCGGACATACCAAATTTGGTGACCATTGATCTGGCAATTCCGGTTGCCTGCTTAATATCCTGGGAGGCTCCGGTAGTAATGTCTCCAAACACCAGCTCCTCGGCGATACGCCCTCCAAGCGCTACCGTGATATCCTGCAGCATCTTTCCTCTGGTGTTAAACATCTCATCCTGCTCCGGAAGCGGCATGGTATAGCCCGCCGCCCCCATACCTGTCGGTATGATCGACACACTGTATACCGGTCCCACATCCGGAAGAACATGAAACAGAATCGCATGGCCGGCCTCATGATAGGCCGTAATTCTCTTCTCTTTCTCAGAAATGACCTTGCTCTTCTTCTCCGCTCCAATCCCTACCTTCACAAAGGCATGACGGATATCAGACTGACGGATATACACCCGGTTCTCCTTCGCTGCAAGGATCGCCGCTTCATTCAGAAGGTTCTCAAGATCGGCTCCGGTAAATCCTGCCGTTGTCTGTGCAATCTGTTTCAGATCCACATCATCGCCCAGCGGCTTGCCTTTTGCATGAACCCGAAGGATCTCCTCGCGTCCCTGTACATCCGGCCGCCCTACCGCCACCTTACGGTCAAACCGGCCCGGCCTTAAGATTGCCGGATCCAGAATGTCCACACGGTTTGTGGCCGACATGACAATGATTCCTTCATTAACGCCAAAGCCGTCCATCTCAACCAGAAGCTGATTCAGCGTCTGCTCTCTCTCATCGTGTCCGCCGCCCATACCGGTTCCGCGGCGTCTGGCCACTGCATCAATCTCATCGATGAATATAATACACGGTGCATTCTTCTTGGCGTCCTCAAACAGATCTCTGACACGGGATGCACCCACACCTACAAACATCTCCACAAAATCAGAACCGGAAATAGTAAAAAACGGTACTCCCGCTTCTCCGGCAACCGCCTTGGCAAGCAGTGTCTTACCTGTTCCCGGAGGTCCCACAAGAAGGACTCCCTTCGGGATCCGCGCTCCCACCTGAATATACTTCTTCGGCGCTTTCAGAAAATCGACAATTTCCTCCAGCTCTTCCTTTTCTTCCTGAAGACCTGCCACGTTGGCAAAGGTCACCTTCCTCTCACCAGTGTGAAGCTTAGCCCGGCTCTTGCCAAAATTCATGGCCTTGCTGCCCGAACCATTCTGTCTGTTCATCAGGTAAAACAGCAGAAGCACGCCGGCAAGCATAACTATTACCGGAAAGATCGTTGTCATCAGCCAGCTCTCTGCCGGAACATCCACCAATCTGTATTCTGCCTGCTGTTCCTTCAGGTAATCGCAGATGTCATTTACATCTGATACAACAAGAATTCCTTCCTCCCCGGACTCGTCGCCCTTGCGGGTAATCTCAACCCGCCCGGTGGGAATGTCCCGGTTCTGTACCACCACAATCGTATCTGCCTGCTGATTTTCTACAATATCATAAAATTCTTTATAGGTCAGCTGTTTTTCCTGCTGCTCCATCTGATTGGTAAACCAAAGGACTCCAAACAGAATTACAATAAGCATCAGAAAAGTGACCCCTCCTGGTCCTTTTCTCCTATTCTCCAAACCCGTATATTCCTCCTACTCTGCGCCTTCCACAACTCCAATGTACGGAAGGTTTCTATATTTTTGCGCATAATCCAGACCATATCCCACTACAAATTTATCCGGAATACTGAATCCCACATAGTCTACTTTGACATCTTTTACACGCCTCTCCGGTTTGTCAAGCAATGTACAGAGACGGACACTGTTCGGATTTCTCTTCTGCAGGATGTCAATTAGATAAGAAAGGGTCCTTCCCGAATCGATGATATCCTCTACGATCAGTACATCCTTTCCTTCCAGATGCTCATCCAGATCCTTAACAATCTTAACCACGCCGCTGGACTTCGTATCATCGCCGTAGCTGGACACGCTCATAAAATCCATGCTTACCGGCACAGATATTCTCTTGGCAAGATCACACATAAAGAATACCCCGCCTTTGAGCACACAGATTAAATGCACCTGTTTTCCAGCATAATCTTTACTGATCTGTTCGCCCATCTCGCGAATTCTCTCTTCAACATCCTTCTCTGATATCAATACATTAATTGTCTCTGCCATCACTTTCTCCTTCGTAAATCTTAAAATGAATTTCCAGAATTCTTCTGGTGTTCTCAGTAACCTGATACCTTTGATTCTGCCGGTATCCCACAACCCACATAATCTGCGCTCCATCCGCCACCAGCGGCACTTTATTCCGCAGTTCTTTGGGAATCTTCTCATTAATGAAGTAATTCTTCAGCTTCTGTGTATGTCCGCGGTTATCAATATCCAGATAATCTCCCGGTCTCCGGGTCCGCAAAACAATATTATTTTGTATTATATCATAATCAAACCATTTCGTGTAGGGGCGTTCCTCAATTGTATCATGTATTTCTTTGCGTACAAAAACTCTTATTTCCGCATATTCACAGTTCCTGCTCATCTCACCCGTATCTCCCGGATGACAGAGCAGAATCTCCCGGTTTTCTTCGAATGTATCCGACGCCTTCCGGCTCTCAATACAAATATCCCCGTATCTCCGTACAGCCTGCAGTCCATAGGGCAGCGTAATCCGCCTTCCGGTCTGCTTATCAATCAGCCCCTGAATCTCCCTGATATGAATCCCTTCAATGTCTTTCTCCCGTCCTGCCGCCCCGGCCAAAGCTCTGCGGATCAGATAAGGCCAAAGAGCCCCGTCTGCCATCTCCAATCTATCAATATGCAGCAGATATCTGCCATCTTCGGCAGTTACGCACTGCTCCCACAAATCATCCACCTGACGGGCAATATAGTCCGACAGCATTTCCATCTGTTCTGAAAGCTCCTGTATATGCTCTACCGCTTTCCGGTTAATCTCCCGCTCAAAATATGGCATAATATGATTCCGAATGCGGTTTCTGGTATACATATCCTCCTGATTTGTCCGATCCACACGGTATTCCATATTCTCTGCTGCCAGATACGCTTCAATCTCAGCTCTCCGAACCGTCAGCAGCGGCCGGATATACACTCCCGCCACTGGCCGGATTCCTGCCATTCCCTGTAATCCGGTTCCTCTTACTATATTAAGAAGCAGCGTCTCAGCATTGTCATCCATATGATGGGCAAGAGCAATCTTCGTCCCTCCGTATTCCTGCATCGCGCGGTGATAGGCTGCTCTTCTTACTTCTCTCCCGGCCTCCTCCGAGGACATCCTGTGCTTTCTGGCATAGTCCGCCACATCAGAACCTACTACCAGCAGCGGAACCTCCCACTCTCTGCAAAGCTCTCTTACGAACTGCTCATCCTGATCGGCTTCTTCTCCCCGAAGTCCATGATTTACATGAACAGCAGCCACCTGAAATCCCATTTCCTTCTGCAGCTCCTTCAGAATACAGAGCAGGCAGACAGAATCCGGGCCTCCCGATACCCCTGCTATTACCATATCCGATTTCTGAATCATACGGTGCTTGCGCACATAGGTCTTTATCTTCTCATACATAGACGGTTCCTCTTATCCTTCGTGTATGGCTGAACTTATTTTACATAGTCTCATTGAAAAAAGCAAGTCCTCCATTTTACTATAATTCCCATATTCCAACGACGATAACCGTCATATCGTCCAAAGGAGCCTCTCCCGTCCATTCCAGCACCTGCTCCAGGATATGATGAGCCATTTCTTTCGGGTTCTCGCTCCCCGTCCCCTGGATAAAGGTACCAAGCAGCGCTTCCTGTTCTCCCACCGGCAGTGCATCCATAACTCCATCCGTCACCATAACCACGAAATCCCCATCCTTAAGCTCTCTTCTGACGCAGTCGATCTCAATGTTCTGGATCACGCCAACCGGAAGCGTTGATGAAGTAATTTTTTCCACTCTGTCCGCATACCGGATAAAGGTTGTGGAGGCGCCGGCCTTCAACAGCTCGCAGCTCCCTTCATAAAGATCAAACACACACATATCAATGGTAGAAAAATACACCTCTTCCCTTCCCATTACCAACGCTGTGTTCAGCATCTGTATCGCCATTTTCATGGGGAAGCCCGCCGTCAGCAGCTCTTCCATCATTTCCACTACCATAGCGCTTTCCCGAAAGGCCTCCTCCCCAGATCCCATACCGTCTGACAGCACGACCCCTTCTTTACCGCCGGGAAGTGCCGTCATCAGAAATGTGTCTCCGGATATCTGTTCGCATCCCTTCCCGATTTTCGCCACTCCCTGCAGCGTATGAAACCTGGCTCCCTCTCTTATGATGATTGTGCTGTACTCCTCCCAGACGATCGGCTGCTCCCCCGCCTCCGGATACATCGCCCGGCCTGTACACACACTCAGGATTCTCGCCACCTCCCTGGTCGCCACACACTGGCCCTTTAATGCCTTCAGCGTCAGATGAATCTCGTACTTACCGTTTTCAGACATGAAGAACACCATGCTGATCACCTTGATTCCCACCTTTTTCAGCTGATTACGGATTTTCTTTTCCAATCGCTCATCCGTAAATATGCCGGCCCCCAGCTCTCTGGCTGCCCGCTGGATCATATCTGCAAAGGAAATCATCGACAGGGCGCAGCCCTCTCTGTTCTGCACAATTCGGTTGTTCCAGAGAAGCTTTTGCTTGGCATCGCCGAACACCTCCAGCGTTTCCCGCAAAAACCGGGGAGCCATATCACATTTCTTCTGAAGCTTTCTCTTCATCTCCGTATTCAGTTCCGCCCCATAATCTTCCACAGTACAGAGAATCTCATACACCATCTGGCAGGTATGGATGCGGTTTTCTCCCAGACACCAGTTCTTCTTCTCACAGCCTGCGCACACTCTCTCCGACACCCGGAGAAACATCTCTTCCACTTCATCCCTCGTAAATGTTCCCTTATAATCCTCCAGATGCAGAAACGCCTCCGACAGATGCTTCAGGGAATCCGCAAACTTGTCCATCCGTATAATATATGGATTGGAAAATATTTCCCGCTCTCTTACCTTCTCCACAGTTATCCCTCCTCCTGCCACAAAATAAAAGAAAAGCTTCAGGTTCTCCCTAAAGCTTTTCTTTCGTATTCTATCACTTTCTCTTAAATATAATCTCATTCTCATGAACAAGTCCCAGCTTATCCTTCGCGGTCTGCTCTATATACTCGTCTGTTCCCACATATTCTTCCAGCTCCGCAATCTCTTCGGACCGATCCTGCTCCGCCTGAATCTGTTCTTCCAGCTCCGCTTCCTGTGCAATGTACGCTTCGTTCTTTGCCCGAAGCGATATGCTGCTGACCGATATCACTGCAACCAACAGAAGAATCACTGCGCTTATTCCCATTACGCTTGCCTTATGCCTCTGCAAACGGCTGTTCCGCCTGTTTGTCCGGCTCTTTTGTCTTACTTTGCTCATTTTATATACTCACCCATATCCGATACCCCTATCGGATAAAACCCCTATCATAGTCATTAATATCTTATCGTTTTTTCTTCCCAATTTCAATAGTTTTTCAGGATTTCTTTTTTCTTTTTTTATACAGACTGTTTCCTGCCTTTCCAATCAGCCTGACAAGCAGCAGAAACACCATCAGCCCCAGAAGCATGCCAATCACAAAATACCATCGGATGCTGCCGCTGCTCGTATGGTAAATCTGTACAAATATATATACGGCCGTACCGATCCAGTACAGCGCATCCTCCACCGTAACCGCTGCCAGAGAATGCCGGATCACTCTCCTCAGCTTTCGAATACACAGATACACGCAGGCCACGGTCATCCCTGTCAAAAATGCCGTCAGGAAGGAGGCGATTTCCTCTCTCAATCCCAGCATGATTTCACGCTCTCCAATCTAGCGGAACAGCTTGCCAAGCAGCGATTCTCCACTCTTACCCTGTTTGTGGACATCTGAATATGCGACACTGTCAATATTCCCCGACAGATCCACTTCTCCCTTTTCCAGATTCAAACGGTTCACATGCATATCCGTCCCTTTAACCATCAGCATTCCCTGCTCTGTCTCCAGCAGTATCTCATTCAGATCAAAAGACAGAACATCCAAAACTCCCGTCACAAGGCTGGTCTTACGATTGTTCACCACAAGCCTGTGCGGTCCGCGTACCTGTTTTTCTTCCATTTATATCACAACCTCTCTTTCTTAACAAAACTATGCCCGGTTGTGATCAATTATTACAAATATCTGAACAGGTCTTTTGCCTCTTCCTTCTTCGTTGTGTCCCTAATATCCAGAACCTCTGCCTTTACAGTCTTTGTTCCAAACTGAATCTCTATAATGTCCCCCGGCTTCACCTTGACCGAAGCCTTGGCAACCGTTCCATTTACCAGAACACGGCCCGCATCGCAGGCCTCATTCGCCACCGACCTTCTCTTTATCAATCTGGAAACCTTCAAAAATTTATCTAATCTCATATTTACCTCTTCCTGCTGCCGCATTCTTGCGGCATCCTATTTTATGCAGAGCTCATAGCCCAAACAAAAATGACACCGGGGCAGTCCCGATGCCATCATATACATGTTTAGAACATTCGCTATTACTTATTAACGGCATCCTTTAAAGCCTTACCAGCTTTGAATTTTGGAGCCTTGCAAGCCTTAATCTCCATAGTCTTTCCTGTCTGAGGATTTCTTCCCTCTCTGGCTGCCCTCTCAGAAACCTCGAAAGTACCAAATCCAACCAACTGAACCTTCTCACCTTTCTTAAGTTCTTCTGTTACAGCCTCAACAAAAGCTGCCAAAGCCTTCTCAGAATCTTTCTTAGATAATTCTGCCTTTGCAGCAATTGCTGCTACCAGTTCTGTCTTATTCATGTATAGTTTCCTCCTCTTGTTTGTTCGCATTATTGTGCTTTATTCTTGTTATAACGCGTTTCCCTATGTTTGTCAAGGAAATAAGCCGGAAAACCGCCATTTCCGGGGATTTCATCTATATCCGGAAGGCAAATACATCCTCTAACAGCCTCCCCTTTTCTTCCGTCTGCGTTACTGCCGTTTGAAATTTTTCTACATTTTTCACAGAGATCCAGGCCTTATTCGAGCGATAGTAGGATCCGGCAATCTTCCAGATTTTTTCCGGATAAACAAAGCGAATTTTTAAATACTCCATCTCCCGCTCACTGATTGGCCGGATCGCGCTGTATGCATTTAACATGCAGTCACACAGATGTACGTTCCACCCATGCTTTTCCATTGCCTTCCTCAGAAAATAATACAGATCCTCCACCTGAACATTTTTTCGGAACTTTTCAAAATTTGTAGTGGCAATTCCCTCCGAAGTCATCAGAATATTGTGGTAATTGTATTCTCCATGCACCAGACAGTTTCCGGCAATGCTGTCCGCATAAAGCCCATCATACCCGGAGCCATCCAGCGTGCGGACCGCTGCCTGAGCCCACTCGTACAATCCGTCGAATTCTTTCAGAAATTGAAGCTCAAACTCTCCCTTAGTAGCTCTGCTTCTGATAAATTTGCGGACCTTTCGAAGCTCTCTGTTATGACTTTCATATGTCTCCTTCAGATGTGGCTCTGCAAATACATACTCCTCCATCGGCGCCGCCATCAGAAGATGCAGTCTTGCCAGATTTTTCACTCCCAGCGAGAGCTCTCTGTTTCTCCGAATATCACATTCTCTGCCGCCGAACCAATGTTTCAGTATATATCTGCCGCCGTCCTCTGATACACTGATGTAATTCCCCTCTGCGTTCGGAAGGATCTGATCAACTGCAGTATAACCGGCTTCCTTCAGTACCTCTCCCAATCTATATAGTGCAGGCACCCGTTTCTCGGAAATCCCCGCCTCTTTTAACAGGAACAATCCCTGTTCCGTGTCGCAAAAAAATGCACCCCTCGTTTTCCGGGTGCCTCTCACATTAATATCATACTGTTCCAATATTTTTAGTTCATATTCCTGCATAGCCAACCCCTGCACCTTATTTCATCCATTCTTTTCAATGTATGAGTGCAGGGGCTCAGTTATTCCCTATAATCGCATAAGCAATTTTTCTTTTGTATTTAGTTCCGGTTCCTCAATTACCAGTTCCAGCAGGCGATCCAGCGTCCGTCCAATCTCTTTTCCCGGTTTCATTCCGGCATCGATCAGGTCTTTTCCCGTCACCGCAAGCTCCTTCAGCGATACACACTGCTCCTTTGCCCGGATCTCCATGTACAATTTTTCCACGCCGTCAATGTCTGCAAGCTTCTCTTCACGCTGATATGTGCTCTGCGCCAGCACATCCGCTCTCCGCACTTCCAGATAAAGCGGAAAAAGCTCTTCTCCAATCCGGTTCATGGCACGGCGCACACATTTTGCCGTCACAGGCATCCGGTAATCATGATAGTATACCAGCTTTTCTACTTTATGAAGCGTTTCATTGTCAAACTTCAGTCTCCGAAGCACCGTCCTCGCAATCTCCCGGCTTTTTTCTGCATGGCCTTTAAAATGTGCAGTCCCATCATCATCCACCGTTTTCATAACCGGTTTCCCCATATCATGGAACAGCATAGTCAATCTCAGCACACGGTCGCTGCGAATATTCCGGAGAGTGTGCAGGATATGTTCTCCCACCGTATACATATGATGAGGCGTCTCCTGATCCGTCTCCATCGCAGCATCAAATTCCGGAAGAAACTCCTTTGTAATGCCAAGCTTCCAGGCCTCTCTCAGCATATCCGGTCTCGGTGATACAAGCATCTTTACAAGCTCCGTCTGAATCCGTTCTGCGCTGATTTTCTGCAAAGTGGGCGCCAGCAGCCGCATTCCCTCTCTCGTCTCATCCTCAATCTCAAATCCAAGCTGGGCGGCAAACCGTACCCCCCGAAGAATCCGCAGGGCATCCTCAGAAAACCTCGCCCTGGCATTTCCCACACAGCGGATGATTCCTTTCTGAAGATCCTCCATGCCTCCAAAAATGTCTACAAGTCCGTCCCTGTCATTGTACGCCATGGCATTGATGGTAAAATCTCTCCTAAGCAGATCTTCCTTCAGATTCCGCACAAATGTCACCTCCGTCGGATGACGGCTGTCCTCGTATCTGCCATCTACCCGGTAAGTGGTCACCTCAAAGCCTTCATGATCCAGCAGCACTGTAATCGTGCCATGCTCAATCCCCGTATCAAAGGTATGGGAAAATAGTTTCTTTGTCTCCTCAGGCATAGCAGATGTGGTAATATCCCAATCCTCCGGCGTCCGTCCGAGAATGGAATCCCGAACGCATCCTCCCACCGCATATGCTTCATAGCCGTCAGACTGCAGAGTATCAATGATTTGCTTCACTTTATCAGGTAACTGAATCTTCATCCTACTTCCTCTTTTTAACAGAGACTAATTAATATGATTTACCCCAGTATGCCATGTGTTTAGCCGGTTTTCCGCACCAGATGCATTTGTCTGATACAAATTCTTCATCTTCGATCAGACATCTGGTTGCTGCGCCGCCTGTTACGTATTTCACTTCACCTTCACATTCCGGATCTCCACACCAGCAGGCCTTCACGAATCCACGGCTCTTTGTGAATTTCTCCTTCATCTCATCCAGTGTTGTTGCGGTATAAATATGACTGTCCAAAAATTCCTTTGCTCTGTCATACATATCCTGCTGAATCGTCTCCAAAATGTCACGAAGCTTTGCGGCAACCTCGTCCATAGAAACAATGATCTTCTCACGAGTATCACGACGGACAACTACTACCTGATTCTTTTCGATATCCTTTGGTCCGATTTCGATACGGGTTGGGATTCCAAGCATCTCCTGCTCAGAGAATTTCCATCCAGGACTCTTATCGGAATCATCAATTTTCACTCTGTATCCGGCCTTCTTCATCTCGTCAAGAAGTGCATATGCCTTATCCAGAACGCCCTCTTTATGCTGTGCAATTGGAATGATTCTGCACTCAACCGGAGCAACATGCGGCGGCAGAACCAATCCGTCATCATCACCATGTACCATGATCAGCGCTCCGATACTTCTGGTAGACCATCCCCAGGATGTCTCATATACGCTGTGAAGCTCGTTGTTCTTATCTACATATTTAATACCGAATGCATCTGGGAATCCGCTTCCGAAGAAATGGCTGGTTGCAGACTGCAGAGCCTTGCCGTCATGCATCAGCGCCTCTATTGTGTAAGTATCCTGGGCTCCGGCAAACTTCTCGTGCTCTGCCTTTCTTCCGGATACATATGGAATTGCCATGGTCTCTCTGTAGCAATCCTCGTATACATGGAACATCTGGATTGTACGCTCTTCAGCCTCCTCATAGGTCGCATGAATGGTGTGTCCTTCCTGCCACAGGAATTCTCTGGAACGAAGGAAAGGTCTTGTTGTCTTCTCCCAGCGAAGCACGGAATTCCACTGGTTCCATACCTTCGGAAGGTCTCTGTAAGACTTTACGGTTCTCGCCCACAGATCACAGAACAGGGTCTCTGATGTAGGACGGATACATAATCTCTCCTGAAGTCTCTCCATACCGCCATGAGTAACCCATGCTACCTCCGGCGCAAATCCTTCTATATGGTCAGCTTCCTTTTCCAGAAGGGATTCCGGAATCAGCATCGGAAGCGATACATTCTCTACTCCTGTTTCTTTAAAACGTCTGTCAAGGTCAGCCTGAATGAGCTCCCAGATCGCATATCCGTTTGGAAGATAATTTAAGCATCCCTTTACGCTTGAATAATCACACAATTCTGCTTCACGTACAACGTCTGTGTACCACTGAGCAAAATTTTCATCACGAGATGTGATATTTTTTACCATTTTTTCCTTTGCCATGTCTCTTTTCTCCTTTTCCTTTCATTTTCCGCAGGGCCCTTGCCCCACATCTTCTTATTAAGAAATTGATGAGGGATCTCCTGTGGCAATAAAAAACCGCCCTACATTCCGATTCCCTCAAAGGGACCGAAACGTTCGGCGGTACCACCCTAATTAACCGCAGCCTTCTGCAGTTCTCTCATTTCATCGTTAACGCCAATGCCACGCCGCACTTTCATGCAGTGGCTCCAAGGTAGGTTCATCGTTTTTCCATTCAGGAATCTCTCAGCCTCCGACTCCCTCTCTGTGGAACTTCCTATCGATTACTAATCCTCTTCATCGCCAGCTCCGCCTTCTGTAACTATCATTACCAGCGGATATTTTCGTTAAACGTAATTCTAATGGAAGCATTGAACTTTGTCAAGAAAAATATCAAAAAAACTCGTGCGTACTCTATTCTATATCCTTATTATTACAAAATACTTCCCACGCAGATTGACATTTTCCTTCTTACTGTGATTAAATATGCTTAACTAACATAAATCAGGAGATTCCCACATGAAACATCAATTGAAAATCTTATATGAAGATTCCCACATCATCGTATGCTTCAAACCACACGGTCTTGCCACCCAGAGCCGAAGAGTCGGTCTCCCGGATATGGAACGTATGATTTTAAATCACCTGGCTCTAAATAATCCAAAAGACAAACCGTACCTTGCCGTTATCCACAGATTGGATCAGCCGGTATCCGGTATTCTGGTCTTTGCCAAGACTCCGAAAGCTGCCAAAGAGCTGAGCAGACAATTAACAGAAAAAGAGTTCGGCAAGCATTATCTCGCGCAGGTTGACGGCATTCCGCCGAAAAGCGAAGGCTCTCTTACCGATTACATGGTAAAAGATGGGCGCACCAACACCTCACGCATCTGCGAGAAGAACACTCCCGGCGCCAAACAGGCAAGGCTCAGCTACCAAACCGTATCTGAGCATCCCTCTCTTTATGCTAATATTTTCCCTGAAACCGTCACCGAAGCTGAAGAATCCTCCGCCCTGCGTACCCTTCTTAAAGTCACTCTGGATACCGGACGGCATCATCAGATCCGTGTTCAGCTCGCTCATATAGGCTGTCCCATTGTCGGCGATACCAAATACAACCCGAAGGCTGCCGCCGCCTGCAAATGGCAATCAATACGGCTCTGCGCATACAGACTTACTTTTCGGCATCCAATCACAGGCAGAACAATGAGCTTCAGCCTGGCTGATGAAAAAACGGATTGACTTCTTTAAGGAGTAATCTCTTCTCCTCTTTTATACATCTCAAGAACATTCTGAATACGGTCAGCCGGATTCAGAATACTATTGATAGAGCTGTCATGATTCAGCGTATCAATCATCAGAGCTACATATTTGCTCATATCACAGTTGATGTAATATGGCTTAGACAAAAGCTCCGGAGTCTGATAAATCAGATTCGTCGTCAAAATGCCGTCAATCAATCCATCTTCATATGCCTGGTCAAATTTCTCCATACCGCTGGTAAACAGACCAAAGGTTGCCGCAGCGTAAATACGTTTTGCCTTACGCTGTTTTAACTGTCCTGCCACATCCAGAATACTGTCACCGGAAGAAATCATATCATCCAGTATGATAACATCCTTTCCCTCTACCGATGAGCCGAGAAATTCATGGGCAATAATCGGATTACGGCCATTTACAATACGGCTGTAGTCTCTTCGTTTATAGAACATACCCATATCAAGATTCAGTACGCTTGCCAGATAGATCGCCCGCTCCGTCGCACCTTCATCCGGGCTGATTGCCATCATATGATCGCTGTCAATCTGCAGATCCTTAACCGTACCAAGAAGTCCCTTTACAAATTGATAGGTTGGACGCACCGTCTCAAAACCATGTAAGGGAATCGCATTCTGCACGCGGGGGTCATGGGCGTCAAAAGTAATGATATTATCCACACCCATGCGGACCAGCTCCTGAAGCGCCAGTGCGCAATCCAAGGATTCTCTTCCGCTTCTCTTATGCTGACGGCTCTCGTATAAAAATGGCATGATGACATTAATACGCCTTGCCTTGCCACCGATCGCAGCAATAATTCTCTTCAGATTCTGATAATGATCGTCCGGAGACATATGATTAACATGTCCAGTCAGTGAATAAGTCAGGCTGTAATTACAAACATCCACCAACAGATAGATGTCTTTTCCCCGCACAGACTCGTTAATAATACCTTTGGCTTCACCCGAACCAAATCGCGGCACCTTGGCATTGATCAGATAAGAATCCTTTTCATATCCGCTGAATGCAATATTGTCCTTGAATTCAGAGCCATCCTCGTGGCGCCACTTCACAAGATAATCATCGACCATCGCTCCCATCTGCTGGCATCCATCAAGCGCAATGATTCCAAGCGAGCCTACTGGAATGTTGTCTAAGTTACGTTCGTTACGGCGTAGCATACTAAATGTACCTCCTAAATTATAATCTTCCCATGAGTTTCTTTTGAATTCGGATATCATCTCCCGTTATCCGAAGAACGGTATATGCACTGGTGATCCGGGAAAATACCCGTTCCGAGTACAGCGTATTCAGGTCATCCAGCGAAAGGTTCGTGGAAATCATCGTTGATTTCTTCCTGAGAAGCCTTTCGTTCAGACAGACAAACAGCTGGGATGTGGTAAATGCATTGGGAAACTCCGTTCCCAGATCATCGATGATCAACAGATCACAATCATAAATATGCTCATAATCCCGTGCAGCTTCCTCGTCTTTTTCAAACTGTTTCTTTGAAAAGATATCAAACAACCCAGCAGCTGTAAAGTATATTACTGAAAAAGTTTTATCAAGAACCTCCTTTGCCACACAGTGGGTCAAAAAGGTCTTGCCAACACCGGTATCTCCATAGAGCAGAAGATTCCTGCCGCCTCCCGGAAACTCATCTGCAAACTCACGGCATATCCTGACCGCGGTCTCCATTGCCTCCAGAGAAGATCTGCCAGTGAGAGCGTCTATATGGCTGCGGGAATAATATTCCAGCGACAGCGTATCAAAATTCTCTTTTTTTAATATTTCCTGTAAATTTGACTGTGTGTAAAGAAAGTCTATAATTGCTTTTTTGAAACAATGACATTTCTGATCCCCAATATAACCGGTGTCATGGCAGTCAGGACAGGTATATTGAAGTTCCAGATAATTCTCCGGATATCCTGATTGACGGAGAAGCAGCTTTTTTTCCTCAAAAAGAAGATGGAGATCGTTCTTTAGTACAGTTAAAGCAGCGTTGTCTCCATCTAATAGTTTACGGGCCTGACAGACACTGAGTTCAGAGATAGAGTTATCCAAAGTCCGAAGCCTTGGAACCTTCTCATATACCTCTTCAAAGCGTCTGCGCAGGCGATTCTCATTATTCAATTGTCTCTTCTCATATATGCGCATGAAATGATCATACTGGGAATTGGTAAGCGCCACGGGGGGTCTCCTTCTTCTACTGAATTTCAATTAATCTTCGTGTCAGTTCATCCATATCCTGATACTTCCGCCCTTCAAAGTTATTAAACTTATTGCGGGCACTTCCGGTCTTTCTGGAAGACGTATTTATCTTCTTTGTATCCTTGTCCTTCATGTGAAGCACGTCAAGCGCTTTCACATCGGCAAGTGTCTTTACTCCCTTGTCCATCCAGTTCTTGAGAATCGATTCCGTATAATCGAAACTCGGCTGATGGATCGCATTCATCGTCCGGTTACAGGCTTCTACAATCAAATCGGAAGAGAAGCCATACTCATCGTTCCAGCGCCGGATATATACCAGCTCCGGCGCCGCAGGAGCCCGTCCCTTAATGCCATAAGCGTTCAGAACCGCATAGCTGTTCCTGCTGTACTGGCCGGAAACTGCTTTCGCCTCTTCCACCGTAGTAATCTGTCCGTCCGCCCAGGAGAGGGCAACCGTCTTTATGTAATGAATGCTCTTGTGTCCGTTCTCCACACAATATTCGATCAGGTATTCAATCAGATCCGCCGACATCTTCAGCTCATCATAAAAATAGACAATCGCCTCTGACTCTGTCTTCGTAAGAGTCTTACCCAGATACTGCTCGGTCACATGAATAATCTCTTTAAATTCTTTGCGGTTATTCTGACTTGGCGTACTCCGCACGACCGCCTTCTTCGACGCGCTGCTTTTGGTACCGGAAGCTTCTTTCTCCTCTGATGCAGAAGCAGCAGGCTCTCTGCGTATCTCCTGCGTCTTCGCCTCGTAGTCGAGAAGCCCTTTCTTCTTCCAGTAGTTCAGCGCACGGACCACATCCTTCTCCGTGCACTCCAACGTATCGGCAATTCGGGCAATACTTGGCTCCGCGGATGGATCTCCCATATAGCGCAGCAGTAAAAGGTATACCTTCACATACTCTCCATTCGCTGCCGGCATATATTCATCTATAAATTCATTCTCAAGCAGGGTTGCATTACCCTGAACATAATTTGTTAAAGTCAATTTCGTCATGTCTGATCCATCCTTGTCTGTTGTCTTATAGCAAAGACATTATAGCATTACAGAAGGGACCAAAAAAGAATTTTTTGACCTGAAATCAAGGTTTTTTGTTGATAAAATTATGTGGAAATTGTGGATAACTAATTTTTCAAAAGATATTCGCCGATATTTACAACATCTCCGGCTCCCATAGTTATCAACACATCACCATTTTTACAATTTTCAAGGAAAAATTCCTCTATCGCTTCAAAGGTCGGAAGATAATACGCATCACATCCCCGGGCCTTTAACGCCTCCGCAAGCTGTTTGGATGAAACTCCCAGCGTATCCGTCTCTCTCGCCGCATATATATCTGCGAGAACAATATGCTGCGCCCCAGAAAGCGCATCCACAAATTCATCAAACAGCGCTTTCGTCCTTGTATAGGTGTGCGGCTGAAATACATACCACAGCTCCCGATGGGGATAATGCTCGGCTGCTGTCAGCGTTGCCCTTATCTCAGTCGGATGATGTGCATAGTCGTCGATAATGGTAAAACCATTTCTCTCGCCCTTATACTCAAAGCGGCGGTTCGTTCCGCGGAAAGAGGCCAGCCCTTTCTGCATGGAATCTATAGAAATTCCCATTCGGTCAGCTGTTGCAATTGCGGCAAGCGCATTTAAGACATTATGATCTCCCGTCACAGACAGATCAATATGTCCGGCAGGCCCGCCATGCTTAACCACGTCAAAGGATGCGTCTCCTTCCCCGTTATGGGTAAGATGTGCCACGCTGTAATCCGCAGACGGATTCATGCCGAATGTGATAATCTCACAGGCTAATCCCTCTGTAATCTCCTGGATATTCGGGATCTCATCACTGATGATCAGCGTTCCGTCTGCCGGGAGAAGTTCCGCAAACCTGCGAAAAGAATTACGAATGTCCTGCAGATCCTTAAAAAAGTCCAGATGATCTGCGTCAATATTCAAAATCACTGCAATCTTTGGGAAGAAATGCAGAAAGCTATTGGTGTATTCACAGGCTTCTGTTACAAACACCTCCGAGTCTCCGACACGGATATTTCCACCGATTGCTTTTAAGATGCCTCCCACTGAGATGGTTGGATCCTGTTCATCGGCAAGAAGAATGTGCGAAAGCATGGAAGTGGTAGTCGTCTTTCCATGGGTACCTGAAACTGCAATCGGCATTTCATAGTTGGTCATCAGCTGCCCCAAAAGCTCCGCACGGCTCAGCATCGGGAGTCCCTGCCTTTTTGCTTCTGCAAATTCCTCATTGTCCTCATGAATCGCCGCTGTGTATACTACTGCATCAATTCCTTCTATAATATTCGACGCCTTCTGTCCATAAAAAACAGTTGCTCCCAGTTCTTCCAGATGCTGGGTCAGCGCGGACTCTTTGGCATCTGAACCTGATATGGTAAAGTTCTCCTTTAAAAGAATCTCGGCGAGACCACTCATGCTGATTCCGCCAATACCGATAAAATGTACATGAATTGGTTGATTGAAATTAATTTTATACATAAGACAATGCCTTTCTTAAATATTCTAAAAGTTGTCATATAATCAAAGATCTACTTATATTATTATAAACATATATTAAAAAAAAGCCAAGCTGTATTTCATTTTTATATTTACAAAAATAAAAGCCGTGTGTATTTGTTAATTTTCAACAAAAAAATTTAGAATTTTACGATTTTTTTATGAAATTTATTCACATCAAAAACCAGGTGTGATATACTTTACATATATTAATCTATACAGTGCGGCTATATAACAGCAGAAAAGGGGTGACATCATGATTAAGAAAAAGATGATAGCAATGCTGCTGGCAGGAGGACAGGGCAGCCGGTTGGGAGTGCTGACTTCTAAGGTTGCCAAGCCAGCCGTTGCTTTTGGAGGCAAATACAGAATCATTGACTTTCCACTTAGTAACTGTATCAATTCAGGCGTAGATACCGTGGGTGTATTAACACAGTATCAGCCTCTCAGACTGAATACACATATCGGAATCGGAATCCCATGGGACCTGGACCGCAACATTGGAGGAGTATCCATCCTGCCGCCATATGAGAAGAGCAGAGGCAGCGAATGGTATACCGGAACTGCCAATGCTATCTATCAGAATCTGGAATACATGGAGACCTTCCATCCGGATTATGTTCTGATTCTTTCCGGTGACCATATTTACAAGATGGACTACGAGATTATGCTGGATTTCCACCAGGCGAATCATGCAGATGTCACGATCGCAGCAATGCCGGTTCCGATGGAAGACGCGAGCCGCTTCGGCATCGTGGTAACCGGTGAGAACGGGCAGATTGAAGAGTTTCAGGAGAAACCGCTGAAACCAAAGAGCAATCTCGCCTCCATGGGAATTTATATCTTCAACTGGCAGGTGCTGAAAGATTCTCTTTTAAAATTAAGTACAGTTCCGGGATGTGATTTCGGCAAACACATCATTCCATACTGCCATGAACAGGGCAGACGTATGTTTGCATACGAATACACCGGCTACTGGAAGGATGTTGGAACTCTGGCTTCCTACTGGGAAGCAAACATGGAGCTTATCGACATTATTCCTGAATTTAATTTATATGAAGAGTACTGGAAGATTTATACCAATACAGACCTGATTCCCCCTCAGTATATTTCCGATCAATCCGCAATCGAACGAAGTATTATCGGTGATGGATCAGAGATATACGGCCAGATACATAACTGTGTCATCGGCTCCGGTGTATATATCGGGAAGGGAACCGTGGTAAGAGACTCTATTATTATGAAGGATGTGACCATAGGCGACGGATGTGTCATCGACAAGGCTATCGTTGCCGAAAGCGCAGAGCTTGGGGATAATGTGACCCTTGGCATCGGCGCCGAAGTGCCGAACCGGATGAAGCCGGACATCTATACCTTTGGTCTGGTAACGATTGGCGAAAATTCCGTAATACCGGCAGGCGTTCAGGTCGGAAAAAACACAGCAATCAGCGGTGTAACACGTAAGGAAGACTACCCGGATGGCATACTGGTAAGCGGTGAGACTTTGATAAAGGCAGGTGAACGGATATGAGAGCAGCAGGAATTATTCTGGCAGGCGGCAACAATCATCGCATGAGGGATCTTACAAACAGACGTGCCGTAGCGGCAATGCCAGTTGCAGGAAGCTACCGGGCAATTGATTTTGCACTCAGCAATATGTCCAACTCCCATGTACGGCAGGTGGCTGTATTGACACAGTACAATTCCCGTTCCCTGAATGAACATCTGAATTCCTCCAAATGGTGGGATTTCGGAAGAAAAAACGGCGGACTCTATGTATTTACACCGACCATCACAAAGGAGAATGGTGACTGGTATCGGGGAACCGCAGATGCAATCTATCAGAACATGGATTTTCTGAAGCGCTGCAACGAGCCGTACATCATCATCACTTCAGCAGATGCGGTGTACAAGCTGGATTATCATAAGGTGTTGGATTATCACATTGCAAAGGGCGCGGATATTACCGTAGTATGCACAGAGATGAATCCGCTGGAGGATGCCAGCCGTTTTGGAACCCTGAAGATGAATGAGGATATGAGAGTCCAGGAATTTGAAGAGAAACCGATGGTAGCGACCTCTAATACCATTTCCACAGGCATTTACGTCATCAAGAGACTGGATCTGATTGATCTGATTGAGCACTGTGCGGAAGAAGGACGATTTGATTTTGTAACCGATATCCTGATCAGATACCGAAATCTGAAAAAGATATATGGTTATAAGATAGACAGCTATTGGAGCAACATTGCAACAGTTGACGCGTATTACCGGACAAATATGGATTTTTTGAAACCGGACGTAAGACAGTATTTCTTTAAGGAGTATCCAAGTATTTACTCCAAGGTCAGCGATTTGCCGCCGGCAAAGTACAATCCCGGAGCGGTGGTTAAGAACAGCCTTGTAGCAAGTGGATGCATTATCAACGGTACTGTGGAGAACTCCGTACTATTTAAGAAAGTGTTTGTGGGTAACAATTGCGTGATCAAGAATTCGATTATTCTGAACGATGTTTATCTGGGGGACAATACATATATTGAAAACTGTATTGTAGAGAGTCGAGATACAATCCGTGCGAATACCCGTCATGTTGGAGAGAATGGTGTAAAGATAGTAGCAGAAAAAGAAGACAGGTACGCACGATAGTGTGATAACTGTAAGAAAGGAGCCGAATACGCGATGCAGATTACAGATGTACGTGTGCGCAAAGTAGCCAAAGAAGGAAAACTTAAAGCGGTCGTTTCAATTACTATGGATGAAGAATTCGTAGTACATGACATCAAGGTCATTGAGGGGGAAAAAGGTCTCTTCATTGCCATGCCAAGCAAAAAGACCTTAGATGGCGAATACCGCGATGTTGCGCATCCAATCAACTCTGGAACAAGAGAGCGGATTCAGAGCATAATTCTTAAACGATATGAAGAAGCTATGCAAGAGCCGGAGATGGAATAAGCTTTGGCTATAGAATGATAAGAAGTACCGGGATTAAACGAACTGCCGCACTAAGGAATTAGGGCGGCAGTTTTTCTGCTCTTCTGATCCATTCGCCAGGCTCCCACAGGAGCTGTATTGACGTCGTATAATACTAACCGTTTTCAAACAGATCATCTCTCGTAATATTATTCAGCCATTTCCCGCTTCGGTATCTTCGGATCACCGCCGGCCACTTGGCAAATTCATCCGTACACAGCAGGAAGTAGACCCACAGCACCGGAAGCTTCAGCACAAATGCAGCGAAAAATCCCAGAGGTACCGCATAGCACCACATGGTAATTCCATCACAGATACATCCGAACCTGCTGTCTCCGCCTGCCCGGAAGATTCCCGCAATCAGCGTGGTATTGACCGCAATTCCGATCACATAATAACTATTGATATACAGCATCACCTTCAGGTAATGCATTGCTGTGTCCGTCAGATCTGCAAACCGAAGCACAAAGGGCGTGATCAGCAGAATAATCACACCGCCCACAATGCCTGTGATGACAGTTAGCTTCATTACCCGTGAGGTGTAATCCTTCGCCTTGTCGATCTTATTTTCTCCCAGCACATTGCCCACTAAAATACCGCCGGCGCTGGCAACGCCGAAGCAGAGGATCGTTCCGAAATTGCGCACCACCGTAACCAGCGAATTTGCCGCAACCGCATCGGTTCCCAGATGACCGATGATGACAGAGTACATGGAAAATGCAACACCCCACAGCACATCATTCAGCAGCGCCGGAAGCGCAAGTTTGACAAAATCCTGAAACAGAAGTTTGTTTCGAATCAGCATATATGCCGGATTCAGCTTAATCTCCCGGGTTCCTGCGGACACGATCACACAGGCAATAAGTTCTATTACACGGGAGGCTGCCGTTGCAATCGCCACACCCGTAACTCCGAGCCTGGGCGCACCAAACAGCCCGAAAATAAACACCGCATTCAGAACAATATTCAGAGAAAAGGCCAGCACATTCATCGACATGCTGACGAATGCCTTTCCCGCACTTCTTAAAATAGCCAGATATACCTCTGTCACACCCCAGCACAGATACGCAACGCTCATGACCCGAAGATAGGATGCGCCCAGCGCAATCAGCTCCGGCTCATTGGTAAACAGTTTCATCATAAGCTCCGGTACCGTGACCGCTGCTATGGCAAATAAAACCGATGCCGCCACCGAGAATCGCATGGCAATTCCCTCTACCACACGAATCGGTTCCCAATCACCTTTTCCATAATACTGCGCGCACAGAATACTTGCTCCCGTGCCAAGTCCATAATAAAACATAAACAGAATCTGGGCATATTGTGTTGCAAGAGAAACCGCAGAGATTGCCGACTGCCCTACATAATTGAGCATAACCACATCTGCCGAATTTACTGCCGCACTGAGCAGGTTCTGAATAACGATCGGAATAATCAATTTCCATATCTGTCTATAAAATTGTTTTTGCATAATGAATCCCATTCCTCTTCATAAGCTCTTCCTCCCGCTTCTGACAGGAGAAAATAATCACCTGATGCCCGCACTCCGCAAGCCATCCAAGGGTTCGGGCAAGACGCACATCATCGTAAAACGCAAAAGTGTCATCCAGAATTAACGGATGTTTCTCATCATACATCAATTCGAAAGCTGCCATACGAAGAGCGAAGTAAATCTGTTCCAGAGTCCCCTGACTAACCTGCTCCATCGCCACGCATCTGCCATCATGCAGGATGCTCATATGCAGCTCTCCATCCACCATAAGCCTATCATATCTGCCTCCGGTAATTTGTGCAATAATCTCCGAGGTTCTCTGATTCAGACGCATAGTAAGCTGTCGCTGCATATCCTCAGACACCTCTTCCAGACGCTTAACTGCCAGCAGCAGCGCCTCTCTTTTTCGGTCGGACTCACGGTATTCCGAGCCCATCTCATCCATTTCCTGAAGCTGCTCCTGCAGATTATCATACTCAACCTGCTTTTCCATACGCTGTCTGATCAGATGCTCCCGCTTCCAGGTAAGTTTATCCGTGGGGACCAGCTCTTCCTCAGAGGTAAACTCTTCCAGAAGCTGTTCCGGCTCTGTCTTCACCTTGTTCTTACTGATTTTCATACGGTTCCAGATATAAATCGCCCCTAACAGCGCAACAATCACGGTCACAAAAGAATTCCAGGGACCGGGAATCACCGTAAAGGAAAGTATGATCATCGTCAAAATCACTGCAACCTCAATCGGATGTATCCTCCATTTGGCAGGACGGAGAATATCTGTTATCCGTCTCTTGCCCCATTCAGCCTCCATTTCGTCTTCCCTGCTTTTATCCGCTTCCTCAGTCTCCCGCAGTTCCAGCTCCGCCTGAACCGATTCTATCTCACCGTCTATGTGATGGATATCTCTCCATATGTAGGAAGCCTCCTGTTCCATCATATCCCGCTTTTTCTGCTTCTCAAAAAGCGCCTGTTTGATCTTTCGGTCTTCCGCCTTCTTCTTTGTAAGGAGAATTTCCTGAGCAGCCGTCAGATTGATGTCACTGTCTCCTGTCACATAATAATTTGTGGCATAATTCTTAAGTTCTGCCGCCAATGTCTGCCCGGCAGCCGCATGCAGCTGGCCAATACACAGCGTATTCTCATAGGAAGCCTTGCTTAAGCCATCCAGAATCATATCCAGATCTCCATTTTCAACCGACAGTTCTTCCCCATCTGTCTCACAGACCAGCATGGCCTTCTTTGAATATTTATCAAAATTCCTCTGCAGACAGAATATTTTTCCGTCACATTCAAATCTGAGCTTTCCCGCATAATAATTTTCATTTTCCCAGGGTTCATATCTGGAGAAGGTATCTCTCACCGCAGCTCTCCCTCTGCCCCGTTCCAAACCAAACAGCATCGCTTTGATAAAAGCATGAATGGTAGACTTTCCTGATTCATTCTCCCCGTAAATCAGATTCACCCCATCCTGAAGCTCTATCCTCTTATTATGAAATTTCCCAAAATTCTGAATCTCTAATTCAAGCAGTCTCATGCCTAACCCCTCTTTGTTTCCAGTAATGCCTGAACTCCCTCACACAGCGCCTCATATTCCACACTGTCCGGCTCCGCATCCTGAAAGCTTTCAATAAACTTTCCCATCAGATTATCCTTATTCCGGACGAGAAGCTTTACAAAATCAAACGCCGGTTTTGTGTGGTCCACAATCTCAACGATATTCCCATAGGTATCCATATGTCCCAGGTCAAACTGTGTCTCCGGCGCTTTGAAGCCTTCCAGCACAATCTTATAAATATTCTGAATTCCCCGTTTCTTAATTTCATCACAGATTCGTGAGTGCAGAGCAAATCCCGTCATTTCTTCCTCAACCTCGATCTCCATGTGAATGTATTCTCTTAAAGCTGTAGGTACAAACTCCGTTTTACAGCCCCGCTCATCCAGACGCCCTCTGATGATACCATGCTTTCCCTGATCATTCTTATCAATTGGCTCCAAAGCTCCTGCATAGGCCATACGGTCAGGAACTAACTCCTTGGGCCTGTGGATATGGCCCAGCGCCACGTAATCAAAACCAATTCTGTCTACCACCGCCCCACGAAATGGCAGATGCTGCTCATCTCCGCCATGAGCAAGAAGAATATGATACCTGCAGGAATCCTCTATCTGAATCCTCTCATACAGCGGCTCCTTCATCTCTTTCTTCTGGTAGCTGAGCCCATAGACCGCCACATCCAGACTCTGCAGCTCTACGAAACGGATCTCTCCGCTTAGAATCATATGTACATTCTCACTCCATGAAAATGTCCGGTAATAGGAATTTTTCCTGATATAATCATGATTTCCGGCCACCAGTACCACCTGAGTTCTGGTCAGGCTCCGGAAAAGATAATCCACCTCTTTCAGTTCTCTTAAAAGCGGCTGGCGGTGAAACAGATCTCCGGCGATCAGCAAAAGGTCTGTCTGTTCCGTCTCACACAGCTCAATTACTCTGCGAAAAGCAGCCCATATCTCATTTTCCCTGTCCGCGCTGTATGCGCTTCCTGCGTCCGGTCTTGCTCCTAAGTGTACGTCTGCTATGTGTATGAACTTCATGCTCTGCTCCTTCTTCCTGCTTATTCTTCGACGGCAGTGTTACAATAAACTGCGTCTTCTCATCATCACTCCTTGCCATGATCCGCCCGCCATGAAGCTCTACGATTTCCTTGGCAATTGCCAATCCGAGTCCTGCGCCGCCCGTTTCCGTAGAGCGGGAATTGTCCAGCCGGTAGAACTTCTCAAATATCGTCTGAAGCTTAGCTCCCGGAATCTTATTTCCTCTATTCTGGAAAACAATTTCCACATCGCCCCGTTTCATATGGGCATCAATGCGAATCGTCGTATTTTCATAGCAGTAGGCTACCGCATTCCTCAGAATGTTATCAAATACCCTGGCAAGCTTATCCGGATCTCCTTCAATTTCCAGATTCTCATCTGCCCTGACTTCGCATGTCAAATGCTTATCCTGTAAGACACCATATAATTCATCGGCGATCTGTTCCAGCATCATAGACAGATTCAAATCCACCGGTTCCAGTTCAAATTCCTGTAAACCAAACTTGGTAATGTCAAAAAATTCATTGATCAAATCCCCCAGGCGCACCGCCTTCTCCAGAGAAATATGCGTATACTTTGCCCGTTCCTCCACAGACATATCCGGATGGCTGTCCAGCATGGTCAGATAGGCCACCACAGACGTCAGCGGCGTCTTTAAATCATGTGCCAGAAACAGCACCATGTCATTCTTGCGCTTCTCGCTCTCGACTGCCTCCAGCTCCTGCCTTTTAATCGTAGCTTTTATCTCATTCAGACGAATCTCAATCGGCTTCAGTTCCGTAATCAGATGGATCGGTTCCGTAGATTCAGACAGAATATTCTCAATACCATCTCCAACCTGATCCAGATACCTGATCATCTTCGACAGCGCGATATAGAAAAAGACCGCAAAAAGCAGCAGGAATCCCACGATCATAAAAAAGATCTTGTTATTCCCGATTAATCTCCAATATAAATCAATGGCGGTCTGTTCTTCCATGTGAAAAGATTCCATAAATCTCACAAATGTCTTTGCAAAGGAATCGTTGTAAATTCCATCAATGACATAATTTAGAAGAAAGCCGCCAACCAGCACAGTCAGTGCGGTAATCAGCACTGTCTGTAATAGAATACTGAACTTTAACTTGCGATAATTATTCTTCAACCTTATACCCTACTCCCCACACTGTTTTGATAAAGTCAGAGTTACCGGTAGGCGCACTCAGCTTTTCTCTGAGATGCCGGATATGCACCATTACCGTATTATTGCTGTTTTTATAATATTTCTCGTTCCACACCTTCTCAAACAGCTCTTCTGAGCTGATCACCTTGCCGCGGTTCTCACACAGCAGCCACAGAATGTCAAATTCAATCGGCGTCAGAGTAAGAGGAACTTCATTATAGACACACTCATGAGAAGTCCGGTTCAGGAACAGTCCTCCGAAATCAATCACATCACCGGCATCCTTTCCCCCGTCATTATACTGGGTATAACGGCGGAGCTGCGCCTTGACCCGGGCAATCAGCTCAAGCGGATTGAACGGCTTCGGAATATAGTCATCCGCTCCCAGGGTGAGACCTGTAATCTTATCCATGTATTCCGTCTTTGCGGTCAGCATAATAACCGGAAACGTGTACTTCTCCCGAATCTTCTTCAAAATCTGGAAACCATCGATATCCGGAAGCATTACATCCAAAATTGCAAGATCAATCTTCTTTTCCTCAATACAATCAAGCGCATCCTGTCCCGTATAAAACTTAAATACAGAATACTGATCGTTCTGAAGATACAGCTCGACAACGTCAGCAATCTCCTTCTCATCATCCACTACTAAAATATTCATACCGTCCCTCCTTATCTATGGTCAAATGCCCTTGGGCATAATCAGGCCGTCACCGATTCCTGGCATGGCCTGATTCTCTGTTTAAAGGTCGCAGTTCTTTACCGTTCTTGGGAATGGCACCACATCGCGGATATTGCCCATGCCTGTCAGGTACATAATACACCGTTCGAATCCCAGGCCAAATCCTGAATGTCTGGTGGAGCCATATTTGCGCAGATCCATGTAGAACTGATAGTCCTCTGTCTTCATGCCAAGCTCTTCCATGCGGTTCTTAAGCTTCTCGTAGTCGTCCTCCCTCTGGCTTCCGCCGATAATCTCTCCAATTCCAGGTACCAGACAGTCTACTGCCGCAACCGTTTTATTATCATCGTTCATCTTCATATAGAACGCCTTAATATCCTTTGGATAATCCGTAACAAATACCGGACGTTTGAAAATTTCCTCTGTCAGATAACGCTCATGCTCTGTCTGCAGATCCACGCCCCAGGATACCTTGTACTCGAATTTGTCATTATTCTTTTCCAGAAGCTCTACCGCCTCTGTGTAGGTCACCCTTGCGAACTCCGAGGACACCACATTCTCAAGTCTTGCAATCAATCCCTTATCCACAAAGGAATTAAAGAACTTCATTTCCTCCGGTGCCTCTTCCATCACGTAACTGATCACATACTTCAGCATGGCCTCCGCAATCTCCATGTTGTCATTCAGGTCTGCAAATGCCATCTCCGGCTCGATCATCCAGAACTCTGCCGCATGGCGGGTGGTGTTGGAATTCTCCGCGCGGAACGTCGGCCCAAAGGTGTAAATATTGCGGAATGCCTGCGCATAGGTCTCGCCGTTTAGCTGGCCACTGACGGTCAGGCTTGTCTCTTTCCCAAAGAAGTCCTGCGAATAGTCAATGCTTCCGTCATCCTTTCTGGGCGGATTCTCCATATCCAGAGTCGTCACCCTAAACATCTCACCTGCGCCCTCACAGTCACTTGCCGTGATCAGCGGCGTGTGTACATACACAAAGCCTCTCTCCTGGAAAAACTTATGAATCGCATATGCGGTCAGTGAACGCACGCGGAATACTGCCTGAAACGTATTCGTCCGCGGTCTCAGATGCGTGATGGTTCTCAGATACTCAAAACCATGGCGCTTCTTCTGCAACGGATAGTCCGGCGCTGAAGCTCCCTCAACTACAACCTCATCCGCCTGAATCTCAAACGGCTGCTTCGCCTGGGGCGTCGCCACCAGCGTTCCCTTTACAATGATTGCAGCTCCAACATTTAATTTCGAAATTTCTGCAAAATTATCCAGCCTGTCACTGTAAACCACCTGCAAAGGCTGAAAATAAGTTCCGTCATTTACCACAATAAATCCAAATGTCCTGGAATCCCGGATGCTTCTTACCCATCCCCCAATGGTAATCTGCCTGTCCAAGTACTCCTCCTGATTTTTGTATAATTCTCTGATTGTCACCAAATCCATACCAATAACTCCTTCTTACTTCTTTTGTCGTGCACGGGCTTTCGCCTTTTCTGCTCACGTCGTGCACGCTCGCAATTCCTTCGGCCTTCCTCGCTCACGGGCTTTCGCCCTATAAAAATCCGGGAGGACAAATCTGACTGCAAGCAGTCGTTTTGCTCTCCCGGATTTTTGCACGACTCATTGCTATCGTGCACATTATAACACAGAATGATTTTTTTATGAACTCTATTTTCGAAGGATTCTCTCTTCTCACCGATTTCATGCAAAGAGCTTCTGCCTTAAGTCTTCCTATACTCCGAACATTACCGAGGTTGCTTTGATCACTGCCACGGCTTCTTTTCCTGACAACTGATTTCTTGCACTTAATCTCATACTAATGTCTCCTATTTCAAAAATAATAATTGTTCTTCCGGAAATTCCAGATAATCCGGAAGTCCCTGTTCATTTAGGATTGCCCACTTATCCTTCTGAATATACCAGCAAATAGATTCCTGCCCCATCTCTCCCTGCTGCTCTGGTTTTATATAAAAATTCTTTTCAAAAGGCAGCTCTGCACTGCCTGCCAGTTCGAGTCTGATACAATTTGCCCTTCGTTCTCCCCATACGGGGATAAATTCATGTGCACGAAATCCCACATGGGTAATATCCTCCGGTATTTCCCGCTTCAGATGAAATTCGATTCCCCAATCCAGCGCCCGCATCGTATGTGCATCCATCCTTTGAATCTTTGAAAAATTCTTACATCCGGTCAGTCTTGCCGCCTCTACCCGTTTCGGATTTTCAAATACATTTTTTGTCTTTCCCTGACAGACGGCTTTTCCTTCATTCATAATCACCAGTTCTTCACTGAACCGGTATATCTCATCCCGGCTGTGAGACACCAGGATCACGGTGCCTTTATAATCTTCCAGCATCTGGGTTAATTCCTGCTGCAGACGGTCTTTCAGGAATCCGTCCAGTGCCGAAAATGGCTCATCCAGAAGAATCACATCCGGCTCATAGGCCATAATTCTTGCAAGAGCCACCCGCTGCTGCTGTCCTCCCGAAAGCTTTCCCGGAAGACGGTTTTCCAAGCCATCCAACTGGAATTTGGCAATCATCTTATCCACAATCTGTCTTTTTTCTTCTCTGGTTCCCTGCAATCCTGCAGCAATATTTGCCCTTACTGTCATGGTCGGAAACAGCGCATAATTCTGAAATAAATAACCTACATTTCGCTTCTGGGGCCGTATATTAATCCCCTGGTCATACAGAATACGTCCGTCAGCTACGATTTTCCCCTGATCCGGCGTCTCAATCCCTGCGATGCACTTTAACGTCATGCTCTTTCCGCAGCCGGAGGCTCCCAGAATGCCTATGCGCCTGCTGTTGCTGTCAAACTCCATATCCAGTTCAAAATTTCCAAGCTTTTTCCTGATTTGGACTTCAATTGCCATATTCTGTTCCCCGCTCCCACAGTCCGCTTTTTCCGCCGGTCTTCCGAAGAAGCCGGATTTCTCCGATTTCCATTCCTTTATCCACCGCCTTGCACATATCGTAGATGGTCAGAAGCGCAACGCCTACTCCTGTCAGAGCTTCCATTTCCACGCCTGTTTTTCCGGTAGTTTTTACCGTACACCTCGCCTCAATCCCACAAATTTCGTCGTGGTACAAAAAGTCAGTCTCCACCTTGCTCAGGTTCAGAATATGGCAGAGCGGAATCAGCTCTGATGTCTTCTTCGTTCCCATGATTCCCGCAATCCGGGCTACTCCCAGGACATCTCCCTTTTTCATTCCGCCGCTCTTTACCTGATTGTAACACTCCCGCGACATACGAATCATTCCAGACGCAGCCGCCTCTCTTACCGTATCCGGCTTTCCGCTGACATCTACCATAATGGCATCGCCCTTCTGATTAAAATGTGTAAATTCACCCATAGTTTCTCTCTCCTTGTCCTACCAGCGGCCCACCTGCTTCATTTTCTTTCCCGAAACAAGATTCATCAGGAATATGACTGCAAAAGCAATCACCATTACGATAATTACCCATATGCCGGCAGTCAGATAATCTCCATCCTGTATGACCATGGCGATCCTCTGAGAAATGGTTCCTGTTTTCCCGGGAATATTGCCGGCAAGCATCGAGGTCGCTCCATATTCGCCCATGGCTCTGGCAAATGTCAGAATGGTTCCCGATATAATCCCGGGTCCCGCCGCGGGTATCACAACCTTCCATAAAATCGTCCATTCGCTCATCCCCAGTGTTCTCCCGGCATAGACCAGATTTGCATCTACCTGCTCGAAGGCCGCCCTGGCATTGCGGTACATCAAAGGAAAGGCAATGACCGTAGCTGCAATGATGCACCCCAGCCAGGTCTGCACCACCTTAATATCAAAATTCTCATATAGAAATACACCAAGAGGCCGCCTTCTGCTAAATAATAACAACAGAAAAAATCCGGCAACCGTAGGCGGCAGCACCATCGGCAGTGTCAGAATCCCGTCTGCCACTGCCTTTAATCTAGGTCCCGCTTTGATAACCTTCCGCGCCGCAAAGATACCAAGGAAGAAGGAGATAATCGTTGCCACAGCTCCCGTTTTCAGCGAAATGACAAGTGGACTCCAATCCAGATTCCGTAAAATCTCCACACTCTTTTCCACGGTATTCCTCCTGATTATTCTACATCTGTATCAAAATAATATTTCTGATATACTTCCTTTGCCGTATCTGATGTCAAAAAACGGATAAAATCAAGGGCCGCCTCACTCTGAAGCTCGTCCGCCTCATCATTTACAATCTGTGCAATCGGGTAGATTACATTACCGGTCAGGTCATAGCTTACGATTTCCAGAATCTCAAGATCATCCTCGAATCCATATGTGTCAGATTTGTATACGGTACCGACCTCGTTGGAGCCTTCTGCAACTGCTGCTGCAACTGCGCCAACATTTGCGCACTCATTAATCTCGATTCCGCCCAGCGCATCAGATACCTGCTGGGTTGTGATGGCAGATACGTCTTCTGCTTCATCCAGCATTCCTGCATTCACCAGCGCCTGACGGGTATACTTTCCAACCGGAACACTTCCGTCAGCCAGTGCAAAGCTCTTTGCATCCGCGATGTTCTCCAGGCCTGTCACACTGGTTCCGCTGTCCTTATAAGTAACCACACAGACTTGATTGTTTACAACATTTGCTCTGGTTCCCTCAACTACGAGATCGTTTTCCTCAAGTTCATCCATCTGCTTCTGTGCCGCAGAAAAGAACACATCACATGCCGCTCCTTCCTCAATCTGAGCCATCAGTGTTCCGGAGCTGTCATAGCTTGTGACAATCTCTACATTCGGCTGCGACTCATTGTAAATGCCAATCAGCTCATCAACTACGCTATTCAGGCTCTTCGCCGCAAAAATCGTAACGGTTGTCTCATCAAACTGATCCGGTGCTTCTGTCTCTTCCTCTGTACCGCTCTCTGTGGCCGCCTCTGTGCTGTCCCTGCCGTCAGTGCTGTTTCCGCATCCGGCCATTCCAAGAACCATACATCCTGTCAATAACGCTGCTAAAATTCTCTTTTTCATAATTTGTCTCCTTTTCCTGTGAATTTTTGTTAGCCTACGCTTTATATAAACCGTTCTGTTTTAAAAAACGCAACGATTTCTCACCAGACCGATCATAGCCTGGCGCAGTCTCCCTCGCTTCCCCGCAGAATCCCAAGACCGTGTCCCAGGTGGGGAAGCAGAAATTCCAGTGCCTCCTGTACTGCCTTCGGGCTGCCCGGCAGATTAACGATCAGTGTCCTGCCGCGGATTCCCGATACCGCCCGGCTAAACATTGCCCGCGGTGTGATGGTCATCGAATAATTTCGAATTGCATCTGCAATCCCATTTGCCATGCGGTCACATACTTCCATTGTCGCCTCCGGCGTCATATCCCGCTCTGAAAATCCGGTTCCTCCCGTCGTAAATATCACATTGATCTGGCGCTGGTCCGAAAGACGGATCAGCTGTCTTTTCAGGGGACCTTTCCCGTCGGGAAGCAGCAGTACTTCTTTCACATCATAGCCTGCCTGCACTGCCATCTCTCTAATCTTTGGTCCGCTCCTGTCCTCCCTCAATCCGGCGGCTCCTTTATCGCTTAAAGTAATAACTGCCGCCGTAAATGGTCTGTCCTTCTCCGGCTCTGTCACCTCAACTGCATCTCCAACCCAAATGTGCCCTCCGGTGATCACCTCTGTAAACACACCTTCTCTTGGCATGATACAATCGCCCATTTTCTTATATATCTCACAATGGCTGTGACATTCTTTCCCAATCTGAGTCAGCTCCAGCACAGCTTCGCCGATCCTAAACCGGGTTCCAACCGGAAACTTTCGCAGATCAAATCCTTCGATAATCAGATTCTCTCCGAATGCTCCCGGCACTATCTCTGCTCCCTGTTCCCGGAAAGCCTCTATTTTCTCATAGGACAGCAGACTCACCTGACGGTGCCAGTTACCGCCATGGGCATCATTCTCAATCCCCCACCCCTTCACAATATCCGCCACATCTACCGGGTGCTTCTGGGTTCCCCGTTTTTCACTGATACAGATTCCCACAAGTTTTCCATTCATATTTTTGCCCGCGTCCATCAGCCTGACATCGTCCATATGCTTATCCTCCAATCTGAACCATCTTCTTATGCTCGGTAACATTCTGCATCTGTTCAAAACAATGCATCTTCGGCTTCATAAGAATTGCTCTTTTTATTACATCCCGCACCTCATCGCCGCTTCCCTCCCGCAGCGCACTGCGAACCGATATGGCATCCTGATAGCAGAGACAGGGTTTCAGGTCTCCGGTTGCCGTCATACGGATTCGATTGCAGGAATCGCAGAATCTTCCATGAATTGCGCTAATAAATCCAACACTGCCCCGGAATCCGGGAATCCGGTAGTACGCCGCCGGACCGTTTCCATGCACCCGCTCATCCTTCTCCACACCGGCATATACTTCTTTTACTTTTCCCAAAAGCTCTTCTCCCGATACCATCCCACATTCTTTTCCATATCCGATAGGCATCATTTCAATAAACCGCACATCCAGCGCCCTGTCCCGGGCAAGCTCCAGCAGATTGTTCCATTCTCCGTCGTTAACCCCAGGCTGAAGCACTGTATTAATCTTTACCCGGATTCCACTGTCCATCGCCCGGTCTATAGCTGACAGAACAGCATCCATCCTGTCGAAGCCGGTAATTGCTTCATATTTCTTCCGATCCAGTGTATCCAGGCTGATATTTAGGCCATCCAGACCGGCTTCCAGCAATGCTTTCAGATTCTCTTCCAGAAGAACTCCATTGGTCGTCATAGTCACCTGTTCGATACCGGACAGCCTCTTCATATTCCGCACAAGATTCGCGCATCCTTTCCGCACCAACGGTTCCCCTCCGGTAATCTTAAACTTCCGGATTCCCAGTGCCGCTGCCTGTAAGCAGACTTCCAGAATCTCTTCATAGGTCAGAAGCTCCTCCATCGGTATCAGCCGAATCCCTTCCGGCATACAGTATTTGCAGCGCAGATTGCAGCGGTCGGTAATGGATATTCTCATATAATCAATCGTTCTTCCCTGCAAATCCTTCATATCGTAACCTCCGCTTCTCAAACCGTCTCCAGCAATACGTCCACGATGCCGCCGCACACCATACCTTCATCCTCTGCTTCTTCTCCTGTCAGATCTATATGGCATACTTTCGCCTCCCTGGTCTCTGCTCTCATCATAAGGAGCGCCTTCTGAAAGACTCCTGCTTCCATACAGCCGCCTCCAATGGTTCCAATGCATTTTCCATCAGGAAGCACCAGCATCTTGACACCAATCCCCTGGGGCGCCGATCCTTTTCTGGCAACAATCGTTGCCAGTACCTTTCTTCCCGGATACGTTTCCGTATCCAGAATTGCCCGGACAATTTCTCTGGAATAACCATAAGTACGCCTTTTCTTATTCTTCACCTCTATGATCTCTGCCATGATCGCCACGCCGATTTCCGCCGGTGTCTCTGCGCCAATGTCCAGACCAATCGGAGTATATACCGCATCTAACACCTGCTTATCGCTCCCGCTCTCAATTAAGAGCCGCTTCACCATCGCTACCCGCCGTCTGCTGCCAATCATTCCGATATATGCATGTTCTTTTTTTGCGATTTTTTCCAGACATACCTGATCATATCTATGTCCTCGGGTAACAATAACAAAATACGTGTCCGGTCCCCCTTCCACCTTATCCAGGCCCTGTTCGAAGGGTTCACAGATCACATGGGAAGCCCCTGCTCTTCTGGCATGATCGGCAAACTTGGGGCGATCCTCCAGCACCGTCACTTCACATCCCATCATGACGCCGATCTGAATCACCGGTATCGACACATGTCCGCCGCCGCAGACAACAATCTGCTTCTCCCGCCCGAGAGTGTCACAAAATACCCTGCAGCCATCAATCTCTGCAATCCCGCTTTCGCAGAATGCCGCCGCTTCTTTTCTGTGATTAAAGAAAAATCCATTCTCTTTACTCTCCCAAACGAGCTGTCCATCTGAAATCAATGCTTTCTCCCCAAGATCGTTTTCATCCAGAACGGTGAGCACCATATTGACAGCGCCTGCCTCACAGGTATCGATCCTCTTCAATAATTCCCGCATTTTGTTCCCCTCCATACCGTTTTTATTTACAATTCTCTATCTGCTGCCACATTTGCCGAATCCGCAGTTCGGGAAGGTACAGACCGAACAGTTCAGACATAAGCCGCCTTCACCTAAGCTGTTCAGGTCTTCTGCCGTCAGCACCTCTCCTGCCATCACCCTTGGCAATACCAGGTCGAAGATGGTCCTCTTCGCATACATAACACATCCCGGAAGTCCCATGATTGGCAGATCGCCGCCATAATACGCCAGCAGGAACATCGCTCCCGGAAGCACCGGCGCCCCGTAGCTCACCACCTTCGTGCCCACGTTTCGGATTGCTAACGGCGTCCTGTCGTCAGGATCTACGCTCATCCCTCCCGTACAGATGATCATACTGCAGCCTTTCTTTAGCAGATCATGAATTGCTTCCGTGATCATCTCATGGTCATCGTTACAGATTATATGTCCGCAAACTTCTGCATCAAATTCTGACAGCTTCTGCTCGATGACAGGGGTAAATGTATCCTCAATCCGATGATGATATACCTCACTTCCGGTGGTGACAATTCCAACTTTTTTGTGCCGGTATGGCATCACGGAAAAGATGGGTTCTTTTCCGGCTGCCGCCTTAGCCTCCTCCATCCTGTCCTTCTGTATGACCAGCGGGATCACCCTGGTTCCCACAACCTTGTCTCCCTTTTTCACCGGAAAATTTCCATGGCGGCTGGCAATCATCATCTCACCCAGAGCATTGATTTTTCGAAGCTTCTCTCCATTCACCTTCAGCACGCCGTCACAGTCTGCAATCAGCTCAATCTTCCCTTCCTTTACCTCCGACGGATGAAGATTCTTGCCCTGACAGATTTCTCTCAGAATCTCAGCCGCCTCATTCTCATGGAGCATCCCTTCTTCTTTCTCCCACACGTAGAGATTTTCTTTGCCCACAGACAGAAGAACCGGAATATCTTCTTCTGTCACTACATGCCCTTTGCGGAATACCGCATCCTTAGTTACCCCTTTGATAATCTGAGTAATATCATGGCACAGCACATGTCCCACCGCTTCTTCTGTTTTGATCAATTTCATGTCGTTTCCTCCTTGCACTGCTTATCTCATTTTGATGTGTGTCTGCGCTCTATATAATTAAGAATTTTACGTTCGACTTTTTTCGCTTCCCTGTAACGTCTCTCATGAGCCGCCAGCGCTTCTTCCGAAGCCTCCTTACGAATACACTTCCTTCTGCTGTCTGCAAACCGCTTTTCCAGAGTCACTGCCTTATCCTCGGCGGTCAGTTTATCCGCCAGATAGACCACCTCCGCCTCATTGGGGATTTCCCCCACTATCGTTAGATCATGATGGCTTTTTACAATCTCTGCCACCATAAGATATCCCTCCCGCACAAGAATGGAATATCCTTCCATGGCGTGATTCTTTTTCTCCCGGGCCACGTCATGCAGAAGCGCCGCACTCCGGATCAGTTCCATATCCAGCCTGCATCCGGCAAGTCTCAGTTTTTCTCCAAGACTAACCGCCTGTTTACATACTGCCTTACAGTGATTCCTGACACGCTCCGGCGTGTGGTAATGATCCCAGATTTCCTGACACTCCCTCTCATCCGGCGCGCATTTCGGCATAATTCCCAGATCAGCCACCTGCATCTTTCCGGAATCCATAACCAGAATCCGGCTAAATCCTCCATAGGGCTGCGGCAATGACCGGCAATCCTTAAGCGGCGTATCAAGAAGACTTGACAGATAGCAGCAGCTGACTCCCGCATGGGCCACACATACAATATCTCCTGTAGTTTCCTCCAGAAGCCTGTCCATCGTTTTTTGAAAACGTCTGAGACCAGCAGCTTTGCCCTCTCCACGCTCCGGTTCTGACCCAAGTTCTCTATGAAGCTGTTTGATAGGTACATTCTCCCATTCACCCATATCCAGCTCCTGAAGTCCCGGTATGATCTGCACCGGATAACGTCCGTCAGCTAAAAGCTCCGCCGTTTCCCGGCTTCGTATCAGCGGGCTGGTAAAAATATGCTCCACCGGATGCCGTGCAAAATAAGCTGCAAGCTCCCGGGCCTGCTGTCTTCCCGTTTCGCTTAACGGCAGTTCCGTCCGCCCGATGCATCTGCGAATCCCTCCCGGGAAATCCGGCTTCCCATGCCGGACAAGGTATATGCTCCTTACCTGCTTCATCTATCCACAAATTCCCCTTCCAAAATACTTCTGGTAAATCTTATCCGTGCTCTCCTGTATCTCCGCTACCATCTTCTGATAATTGTTCACAAGATTTCTTCCTTCCTCCGTCAATACCGAACCTCCGCCGCCGGTTCCTCCCGCCCATCTTCGAACCGCCGGAAATCCAAGCTGCCTGTCAATTGCCTTGATCATTCGGCTCCCTTTGCTGTAAGATAAATCCATCCTTGCACAGGCTTCCTGTATGGAGCCGGTCTGGTCAATCAGTTCCAGCAGTTCACAGACACCCGGTCCAAAGAACTGTTCGCCAGCCATCAGCTTCACCTGAACCAGCGGCTGCATCGGACAGCATTCTCCCCGGTTATAATTCCACCGGATCAATTCCCTGTATTCCTCCGGCGTATCCACATCCATATAGATTGCCTCATCTTCTACTTCCAGATCTGTAATGGGAACACCGGACTCCTCCATCGCCCCGCGAAGTCCCCGGCGTCCGTCATCTGCACAGATAAGAGGAATCATCTCTGTCCGAATAAGGATTGGATGCCCCGGCTCTCCCTTGCAGACAGTACGCACCAGATCCGCATTGATCATCAGCGTCTGCCGGATAGTCTCCGGTCGGATTGCCGGCGTGTCTATCGGCATCAGCATTACCCGCTCACAATCTTTTTCAATCGCCTGCAAACCAATTTTTATGGAGTCAAACATTTCTGTTTCTCTATAACGTTCGTTTCTCACAAACCGAACGCCCGCATAAGCAAGATGTGCCTCCAGGCGCTCGGCACGATATCCTGTTACTACTATAATCGGATCAAGCCCCATATCTTTAAGCACGGTCACGATATGATTTGCTATGGTAGAATTTCCAAAAGGAAGCATCGGCTTAAAATCCTGCATTCTGGAGGACATCCCTGCCGCCACCAGCACCGCTCCTGTTTTTTTCACACCCTCTCCTCCTGTCAGGTTCTTTATGATTTGACTAAACTATAGCCAAATCCAATGTTAAAAAGAAGTAGTCCATGTTACAGTTTCCCGGCTTTCTTCTCCATCCGCCCGCACCTAAGGCACGGGCAGATGCTGCCTAATTAAAATAACTGTGTACCTTTCTCAATCTTCTCCATCAAAATAATTCCTCTGGCTCCGATCTTTTCATCCCACATCTCTTTTTCCGGCCAGAGCTCTGCCACATTGATTACACCCCGCTTTGTATACTCACCTCGGCACAGCATCAATATCATCTCAATGACAATACTTCCAATCGTACCGTATACATTATGTCCTGCCCACGGAAGGTGTTTCATTGCTTCGCTCATGGTTGCCGCATGAAATGCAGTGTGACGCACAGTGACTCCCTTTTGCTTTCCGGTAACTTCCACAGAGATTGCCAGCATACCGTCCTTTAATACACCCTGATCTATAAACTCCCGAAAATTCGTATTATATGCCAGAGACTGCCCGAAGGTGTCAAACATATCTTCGGTTTTTGCACATTTGGCGGTCTGCTCGCTGATTGCCTTCAGCCACATATCCTTCATTTCCATACCGCCCATACAGATTCCCATCTTGCCTTCAATATAAGGCAGCGGTTTTTTGGAAAACTTGCTTACCAGAACAATATCCGGATCATTTGTAAATGTGTATATCTTCTGTTTACCTGCAGGATATGGAAATTCATACTCTTCTTCACTTTCCAGCAGATCAATCTTCTCCGGTTTGCCATTGATAATTCGTGTAGGATGCGGAGGTCCCAGCCACAGCGCAAAAATATTTCTCGGAGCAATCGGCGCCAGCAGTATTTTGCTGTCAATCCAATCAATATTGCGGAATATTACACGGTCTACGGAATCCATTTCTTCAATCATATAGTTTGCGACCATGTTTGCCCATCCGGGGCTTACTCCCATACAGGGGCAGGCTGTAATTCCTGCCTGTCTAAATTCCTCGTCCATATCAAACTGCGCGTCAATGGTCTCACGGTACGGAATCCCCGGTCCTTCCATAACATTAGAACGAAGATCCATATAATGAGCCCCCACCTTCAGGCAGGCTCTCATCAGCGGATAATTGAACGCAGCATAGATTCCATTAAAAATCAGGTCCACACCTTCCGCAATTTCCGCAATCTGCTCTATGTTCGAAGCATCTCCCTGCACTGCAAGAATTTCTTCCACAGAACACCGGTCGCCAAGGCTCTCCACCAAGGTCTTGGCCTTAACTGCTTTGGCCTCTTCAATATCAACCAGAATCAGCTTCTCCACATCCTTTTCCTGGGCCAGCAGACCTGCTACTCCAGTACCCTGGTTTCCCGTTCCCACGATACATATTTTCATAATTGCCTTCCTCCTTATCTTTTTATTCTCCGCATTATGCTTCTGTTTTCTCCAGCTTCTCATTGCCGATTCCAAGGAAGCTCAAAACCACTACCAGAATCGGAACAAGCGGGAAGAGAATTGCATATGGGAAGAACTGCCCGATTGTCACGCCGTACACATTTCCTGAATAGAATGCACAGAAGGACCATGGCAGGCAAAGGGTTGTAAGAAGACATCCGGACAATGCAATCGTAGCCGCCCGCTTCGGATTATATCCCGCCTTCTCAAACGGTCTCTTCAGCAAATCATTACTGATAATAACCGGTGGATATGGGTCTGCCGTAACAACGCCAAACAGCAGGATTGCCAGCATAGAAACAAGATGCAGCTTTCCAGGACTCTTAATATCCTTAAAGATCGTCTTCTGAATCACATCAAATACGCCAATCACATCCAGCAGGCCAACACAGGCCAGCGCACAGAACAGAAATATTACGGAATCCGCCATTGAGAACATGCCGCCGCGGTTTACCAGCGATGCAAGCTCCGGTGAGATTTCTTTTCCCGCCAGAAAGGCATCGGAGGAGAATCCACTGTATGCTCCGGAGATTACCTGTCCAATATCATATCCCTGGAACACAACACCCTGAATCAGAGCCACAAACCCGGAACCGAACAAAACCAATACCGTCGGAACCTTCATAACCGACAGCACAATTGCAAGTACGATTGGGAGGATCAATATCGGATTCGTATTAAAGTTTGCGTGCACATCTGCAACAAAAGCCTGTACATTTGCCATCGCATCTGCTGTTCCGGCAGTGTTCATCAATCCCAGCACAAAGAACCAGATCGTTGTGATAACTGTTGCGATGCCAAGAGGTCTTGCCATATCCTTCATACATTCATATGTAGTCATCTTATTTACCTGAGCCGCACAGTTTACAATATCTGCCACCGGCGAAATATACTGGCCAAACCAGGAACCGCAGATTACTGCTGCCGCCGCCATTCCTGCCGGAATTCCCTGCAGCGTTGCCACGCTGAACATTACCACGCCCAGAGTTCCCATAGCTGCAAAGCTAGAACCAATTGCAAGCGCCAGAATCGACAGCAGGATAAAGGACAGCACCAGACAATACTTCGGAGATATCAGACTTGCCAGCCATCCTACCAAAAGAGGCATCGTTCCCGATATCATACAGCATCCGATCAGAAAACCAATGCCTATAAGAATTAAGAAGCATGGTCCCATAGATGTAATCTTTGCCACGATTCCTGCCTGCATTTCCTCCCAGGATGCATGGCATCTCCAGGCAATGAGCATATTAACCCCCGTGCATACGACCAGCATCATTTTAAGGTCATATCCCAGCACACCGTTCCCCACACCTATGATCACAAGCATACAGATAACTGCAAAATACGCCTCAAACACGGTGGGCTGTCTGTGTTCTTTCTTTTCTCTTTGTTTTTTCATTTCTTACTCCTTCCTTTTCGTTTTTCGTTCTACCTTGTGTATAAATTAACAAGCAAATTCTGTGCCAGCCCGGCCAGCCTTTTATCTAACATCCATGTGCATCGTTTTCTTCCCCAGTATCTTCATATCCGCGAGCTGCGCATCATTGCGCGAAGCGCATTTTATGTCACAGGGAATCCCGACGGGATTTCCTATGACATAAAAAAGAGAGCGACTAATATTAGGCATCTGCCCAAAATCAGTCACTCTCCTTCTCTGGTTTTTTCTAATCTCTTTCCTGTCGTTCCATACTGGATGGTATCCCCATTTCCTGGCGGTATTTCGCAACTCCTCTTCTGGATAGCTGTATCTTGTCCTTCTTTAGCTCTTCGCTGATCCGCTGATCACTGAGGGGGACTTTCTTGCTTTCTTCTTCTACCAGATTCCGAATCCGCTCCTTAATCTGTATTACCGATTTCGTATCGCCGCCGGTTCCCACTCCGGAAACAAACACATCCTTCATAGCCAAAATACCGCCGGAATATTCCATATATTTATTGCGGATCGCTCTGCTGACCGTCGATACATGAATCCCAAGCGCAGATGCTATATCTTCCATCTTTAACGGCTTAAGCCCGCCTTTGCCCTCGAAGTAATCCGCCTGAGCATCCAATATCTGTTCCGTAACTTTTAATATGGTTCTTCTTCTCTGCTCAATACTGTTTATAATGAAACGGGCTTTATCTAATTTCTTTTTAAAGTAGAGCTTCAGCTCTTCGTCCTCTGCCCTCTGATACATCCTGACATAGTAATCATTGATCTCATAATTACCAACCCATTCATCATTCATGCAGATCTCCCACTTCCCGTCCCGTTTTCTGCAGATAATATCCGGCACAATATATTCGCTTTTCTGCATACCAACTCCCGCTAAAGGTACCGGTTCCATCTTTTTAATAAATTCCACATACTTTTTCGTCTGTACCGATGATATCCCCAATGCCCGGGTAATCGTTCCGATTCTTCCCTTTGAGATGTCCTCCAGATGATATGTAATCATATCTTCCAGAATTTCGTCGCAGATTCCAAGCCTGTGCAGCTGTATGAGAAGGCACTCTTTCAGATCCGATGCAAATATTCCCGCCGGCTCCAGCTCTTTTAGGTGATCCAGGCAGCTCATTACAAGCTTCGTATCTACCTGCAGCAGCTCTGCAATATCATCAATCGACTCCGTAAAATATCCTTTGCCATCCAGGCATAAAATCAACGCGTTCATCACTCTCTGCTCGGCCTTTGTATAGATTTCCATATTCAGCTGTTCCTTAATCAAAACACCAGCTTCCTGTCTATCATACACCGGAATATCTCTTAGATCAGAAAATCTCTCTTCCCCCATCACTGCGCTTTTGCTTCCTGTATATTCAAGCATAGGATTTTCCAGATATTCACTTTCCAAAAGACTCTGCAGCTCCATATTATTAAGAACCAAAAGCTCTAGGGATTGAAGTTGTGTTTGATTTAATAAACAATTACATTCAACGGATAACCTTTGCTCAATGCCCATACCTATCTGTCCTTTATCAATCTGTCCTATTTCTGATCAGAGCCACCGTGACTGCCATGGCGATTTCATATGGCGTCTCACATTTATATTCCTCCAGCGTAATATCAGTAAGTCGCTGTATCTCCTCCTGAGTATATCCGTGTTTCCTGAGCCATTCTTTTCCCTGCATTTTCTGCTGCTCATTGTTTACCGTCAGAATACTGCGGACAGGCGTCTCCAATATCTGCCCCATCACAGTTTTGTCACACTGGAAGCTCCTGGTTAATATAACCACATGATCTTCCGGTTCAATCAGCAAACATTTTAGCTTGTTATAAGCTCTGATCTGGATATCATACGCCCTCGGAAATCGCTCCCTGTTCGCATATTCAATGCTGTCATCAATAATCACAGTCCTAAAATTTGCCTTATCCAGCATCTCAACCAGTTCCAACGCAATATTGCCGCCGCCGATAATATATACCTTCCCGTTATAGTGTATCGGTTCCAGATAATATTTCACGTCTTCTGTAATAATTTCCGCGTGTTCCGGACGCGCCTTACAGACCGAGGCCGGAATTCTGCACCCGCAGGATACCCCAAAAGCGTCTATGACTGCCATTTCTGCTGTATGCAGATTCACCGCAAGCCACATATTTTCACCTTCTCTGATCAAATCAAGCGCACGCCAAACCATCTGTCTGTTTTGAGGCTTTCCTGCCTCTATATAGCAGAAGCAGACCCTGGCCTTCTCCTCTTCTCCCCCAAAAGAGTACGCAAATTCTCCCATTGTGCCGCGGCATTCATCAAACAGGCTCTGTGCCCACAATTCCACACTATGCTCTACATAGGTTTTATAGAAATAGCCATATATGAGCCCAAGCTCATCAATCAGCATATGCGTTCCATACTGATTTCTGGCTCCTGCGCCATCCTGCATTAAAATTGCCGCCACAGAATCCTTTCCTTTATTTATCTGCTCACATAAACTTTCAAACAATGTTCTCATCTTTTATCCTCTGAATGTTCAATTCCCAGCTTCTGCATTCGATATTGCAGATTAGAACGCGTGTAGCCAATCATTTTTGCCGTCTTTGATATATTCCACTCGGTTTTCTCTAAGGTCTCCAGGATAACTTCCTTTTCTATCTCTGACAAATAGGTCTTCAAATCCCCCTGTACAAAGGAACCGCCCTTTTTCTTCCCCTTTGCCAAATACGGCTCTCGGATATAAGGATTCAGATGAAATACACTCATCTCTTCCCCAGGCTCCATCATGACCAGGCCACTCTCAATGGCATGTTCCAGCTCCCTGACGTTCCCCGGCCACTTATGGAAAAGCAGCGCATTCTTCACATCTTCGGTCATCTCTATCTTGGGTATTCCGTAGATCTTCGCATATTTCCGCATAAAATACTCGGCAATCGTGATAATATCCTCTTTGCGCTCCCGAAGCGGAGGAATATCGATACAAATAACAGATACCCGGTAATATAAATCATCCCTCAGCGTATTATTCTGAATACACTCCAGCGGCGGTTTATTACAGGATGCAATGATTCTGCAGCAGATGGGCGTGTCCACGGTTCCGCCGAGTCTGCGTACCGTCTTTTCCTGAATCGCACGAAGCAGCTTTGTCTGAAGGTAAATCGGCATAGAGTTCAATTCATCCAAAAAAAGCGTTCCATTCTTCGCCTGTTCAAACAGTCCCTGGGTATCGCCGGCGCCGGTAAACGCTCCCCGCTTCGTTCCAAACAGCATGCTCTCTAAAAGTGTATCCGGTATCGCCGCACAGTTTACTGCAATAAAAGGGCTGTCTTTAAACACACTGGCATTATGTATGCTCTGCACAAACAATTCTTTTCCTGTCCCTGTCTCGCCATACACCAGAACCGGGGAGCTGCTCAGCGCCGCTTTCTTCGCCATCTTAATCGCTTCCCGGATCTGCGGACTGTCCCCTATGATACGGTCAAAGGTGTAGCTTGTTCCATTTTCGCCCTTTCCCTGGGAGACCAATTGTTTTTGTAATTCAATCGTCTTGGTCAGCAATTGACGGATTCCGTCATGAAAACGGGTAATTGCAAATGCTCCTATCAATTCCCCATCCCGTTTTATCGGATATGCACTCCCAAGCTGATGTACCTTCTTGCCTCCTTTTGTGATGTAAGAAAGGTCCTTATTTAATACCGGCTCTCCGGTTTTCAGTACCTGAAGAATTGCTCCGTTTTCATTATCCTTAAAAATATCCGTAAATTGCTTTCCCAGAACCTGTTCTACCTGCATATCATCATAAATAGAAGAAGGCAGGTTATATAAAATAATCCGCCCATTTCTATCACATGCTAACATCCCCTGGTCTACGGCAGAATCATAAATCGCCCGCAAAATAAAAACTTCATTTTCCAAGTCTTTGAATTGCTTTTTCTTATTGTCGTCGCCCATGATGCCCTCCATTGTTAATTTTCTGACTAGCTGTATTTTTATTCTACTATACTTCGTCAGAAAACGACATGACTAATTGATAAAAAATTTCGATATATATCCTGACAGGAATGAAATTCCTATCACAATCGGAATAAGATATCTCAATATTTTAAACATTCTCTCCGGGAACCTCAAGCCCTTTCCTTGATTTGCTTCTTTTACAAAATTATCCCAGCCCCAGCCTTTTTTACTGATACAAAATGCCGCATAAATCAGGCTTCCCAGCGGCAGGATATTATTGGTAACAAGAAAATCCTCGAAATCCATAATGGTGCTTCCTGCTCCAAAAGGCTGAACACCTTTCCAGACATTATATCCCAGGATACATGGCATAGACAGAATCAGCATACAGACAATATTACCTGCAACCGATTTTCTCGCTGTGCATCCCGTCAGATCTACTACCATAGAAACAATATTAGCAAACGCCGTTATTACAGTTGAAAATGCTGCAAAAAACACTGCTATTAGGAAGAAACTTCCTATAACGCGCCCTCCCGGCATAGATGCAAATACACTCGGAAGTGTCACAAATACCAGATCCGGCCCACTGTCCGGCTGAATTCCGCAGGAGAAGCATGCGGGGAATATAATCATTCCCGCAAGCAGCGCCGCTACCGTATCTAACGCAACAATCCAGAATGCTTCACTGACAAGGCTTCTCTCTTTCCCGATAAAGCTTCCAAATACGCCAATGGATCCCATTCCGATTCCCAATGTATAAAAGGCCTGAGTCATCGCTGCATTGACCGGCTCCCAGATTCCGTTCGCAAATAATCTCCCAAAATCCGGCTTCAGATAAAAACTGATTCCCGCTCCGGCTCCATCCAGCGTCATTACATAGAAGGCCACCCCTATCATCAGCGCAAACAGGCTTCCTGTTATGATCGTACAGAATCGTTCAATCCCATTGCGGATACCGCCGGCACAGATCAGAAAAGCCGCCACAACAATCAATCCGGTTGTAATCATCATTGTAACCGGCTGATCCAGCATTTCTGTATACACTGTTCTGATCTGAGCAGTGTTTTTTCCCTGAAATTCACCATTTACCATCTTTACTGCAAATAACAGCACCCAGCCTGCCACCGTTGTATAAAACATCTGAAACAGATAGTTTCCTGCAAAAGCCGGATATTTGATCAGGTGCCATTTCTGCCCTGGAGCCTCCAGCACATCAAAGCTTCTCGTTATACTTTTCTGACTCGCCCTTCCTACTGTAAGCTCCATGGTAATCAGCGGAAATCCCAGCACCACCAGAAATACAAGATAGATCAAGATAAATGCCGCTCCGCCATATTTTCCTGTAATGTACGGGAATCTCCAGATATTCCCAAGTCCAATCGCACAGCCTACCGCTGTAAATACAAATCCTACCCTCGTCGAAAATTTTTCTCTCTCCATCTTTATCCTCCGGTAACTGATCATTTCAGCTTAGTTTCTGCTGTTATCCCCAAAATAAATTCCGCATGCCGGTGATTTTAAAGTGTTATGGTATCCGGCCGGTGCATCTGCAATAAATGGAATCGCATTTACAATCGAACCAATCGTGGATGCCATACCTCTGTCCGGCGTATAATTGCACATACAGTCAATCATCGGTGTTCCTTCAACCTTTAGATGATCATAGTATTTTCTTTCCGGATCCTCCACCATAACATAGTTCATTTCCAGCTTCTGTTCCCCATCCTGAAAACCGCGGACAGTAGCTTTTAATCCATATACCCTGCCGCTTTCGTTTACCATAGGTGCTTTATCTAAAGTAACATCATCAATCTTCCATCCAAATGCATCTGCCACATACGGAATGGAAGCCTTCAGCTCTTCTTTTGACTTAACGGTGCCTGCTTCGATTCCCTTATAGTAATCCTCTTCCTGAAGCGTAATTCCCCATTCCGCCGCATTACTTTCATCAGAAAAAGCCTGTACGTCTGCATAATGGGTAAAGGCAATATTCTTTACATCTGTGCTTCCTTCCGTCATGGAAATAATAAAGCGTTCTTCGGTCTGGGTTGCGCCCCGGCCAATATAGCTGACTCCGTTCTCCTTACACAGCCGGTCAATCTCTTCTGCTATCTCTTTATCCGTAAATTCTAAATTGCAGGTCTCCGCACTGGCAACAATCGCATTCATACCGCTCTTAAGAGCCGGGATCAACTGCTGGTAGGTCTCCTGTATTCCCACCGGCGACGCTGTATTGATAATTACATCGGCTTTTTTCTCAGCACAGAATGCTTCAAGATCATTCGTAACAGCAACGCCAATTGCTGATCCCCCTGTCAGTTCTCCCACATCTTTGCCTATTTTTTCCGGATCAATATCAATGGCTCCTACCACTTCAATTCCTTTGCGGTTCTGCAATGTCTGCACAATACCAGAGCCGACACTTCCGACACCCAAAATCACAACCTTAATACTACTCATCATTTTCCCTCCTTTTTATTTTGCTGAATGGAGCGCTCTCCATACGCGTTCTTTTGTCATTGGCAGATCATTTACCTTTACGTCCATCGCATTGTTAATTGCATTGGCGATTGCAGGCATAATCGGCACCATCGCCACCTCGCCAATACCTTTGGCCCCATAAGGTCCTCTCTTATGAGGTTCTCCTACAAATCCGGATTCAATTCCTTCATTAAATGGAATGTCCAGCATGGTTGGGATCTTGTAATCCCTGTAATTGCCGTTAATAATCTTACCATTACTGTTAAACAGGGTTTCCTCAAAGACAGCCTGGCCGATTCCCATCGCCACAGCGCCGTCTATCTGCCCCTGAATCGTTTTTTCATTCAAAATCTGTCCTGCATCATACCAGCCGCCGGACTTAAGGATACGAACCTCTCCCGTATCACGGTTCAGGGCAAGTTCAATACCAATCGCGCCATAAGAATAATATGCCACCGGCTCACCCTGTCCGGTCTCTGCATCAATCGTACCCTCGTCATAAGTAAATGCAGAAGTAGCAATCAGCTCACCCTTCTCCGGAATCCATCCTCCGTTATTGAACATTTTCTTATAGGTGCATCGATTCTCCGGATTGTTGATTTCAAAAATCTCACCATTGCTGGTATCCAGCTGCTCTGCCGGTACTCCCAGAACTTCCGCTCCTCTCTCAAGTACCATTTGTTTCAACTTCCGGCAGGTTTTCAGCACGGCATTTCCATTCATGAAGGTTCCGCGGCTGCAGAAGGTTCCATGGTCAAATGGACAGAATGCGGAATCATCAAATACAATCTTAACTTTATCCGGCGTAATTCCAAACTGCTCTGCTGCAATCTGAGCCAATACCGTATTGCATCCCTGTCCCATCTCAATCTGGTAATGTCTGATCTCAATCGTGCCATCATCATGAGCCTTAGCAATAATAGAGGAAGTAGATCCGCTCATGGTGTACTTGTTGCCGCAGGCAAGCCCCTTGGCAATGATCCATGGTCCATCCTCTCTTCTCATATCTTTGCCCCACTGAATATATTCTGCGGCCTTGTCGAGCGCTTCCATGGTAGCATTGTTGTAAGTCACCTGATTATTGGCATCAATATCGCCATCTACAAGGAGATTCATTTTACGGATTTCTAACTGATCAATTCCAAGCTGCTCTGCCGCTCTGTCCATATGACACTCAATGGCAAAGTCCAGAAGCTCTGCTCCCAGCGCCCGGTACGGTCCCGTTGCCGGCGTATTAGTATGTACACCGTATGCGTCCAGCTTCATATGCGGTACCCGATAGGTTCCTGTTGCTCCAAACGCCCCATCATTACAGAGCACCGTAACATGCCCGCTGTACGCACCTCCATTGATGTATTCTGTAATCTGTCTGGCAACCAGCGTTCCGTCTTTTTTGTATCCGTCTTTGATCTGAACGATCGCAGGACTTCTCGGATTTCCATGAATAAATACTTCTTCCCGGGACATCTCAAGTCGTACCGGACGTCCGGACTTGGCTGCAAGCATTACCGCAATCGGGGTAACCATCAGGTCAACCTTTCCCCCGAAGCCGCCGCCTACATAAGGCGTGATAAACCGTACCTTCGATGACTCAAGTCCAAATGTATCACAGATAAAATATTTCAGGCGTACGCCTCCCTGTTCACTTGCCCAGATGGTAATTCCACCGTTTACATCCGGCTCTACCACACAGGCATGTGGCTCCATGGGACAATGCTGTGCTCTTGGCATCGTATAAGTATCCTCATAAATAAAATCTGCCTCTGCAAATCCTTCCTCAATATTGCCATGACGAATTTTCCTATGTATAAATACATTTTTGTGATCCGGCTCCAGGCGATACGTAAGAAGCGGTACCGGCTTTGTTCTGTAATTTGGCAGATCCTCGTGAATAACCACCGGGCAGTCGGATTGAAAGCTTTCAATCGGATCCAGTACCGCCGGCAGCTCTTCATACTCCACCTTAATCAGATCCAGCGCATCTTCCGCAATCTCCGGTGTTACTGCTGCTACCGCTGCCACCGGGTCTCCCACATATCGCACCTTTTTTTTGCAGATCACATGACGATCCTCGATATAACCGGTTCTGATATCCGGAGCATCCGCCCCTGTTACAACCGCAACCACTCCTTCCAGCTTCTCCGCCTCAGACGTGTCAATGCTTTTGATGATTCCATGGGCAATCGGGCTTCCAAGTAATCTTCCGTATGTAAGTCCCTTCGGCTGCATGTCCGCTGCATAAAGCGCTCTTCCTGTCACCTTATCCATGGCATCTTTTCGAATAAAGCCTTTTCCAATAACTGAATATTCCGCCATTTTCATCCCTCCTATTTCCCTGATTCTTTCAGCAGTTCCTGTGCTCTGTATACAGCATTGATAATATTGGTATATCCTGTACAGCGGCAGATATTTCCTCTCAGATAGTCCCGAATCTCCGCTTCCGTCGGATTTGGATTCTCATCAAGAAGCGCTACCACTGACAGTACCATTCCCGGTGTACAGAAACCGCATTGAATTGCAAATTCATCAACAAATGCCTGCTGATACGGACTCAGTACGCCACCTTTGGACAAACCCTCAACTGTTATAATTTCTTTGCCCTGAACCTGTGCCGCAAGAGTGCTGCAGGAAGCTACACCTTTTCCATTTACCAGCACAGTGCATGCTCCGCAGTCTCCCTCATCACAGCCTCTCTTTACGCTGGTAATGCCAAGACCATCTCTTAGAAAATTCAGAAGTGTTGTATTTGGCAGTACAGCAGCTTCTACCCACTCACCATTGATTTTAAATCTCATTAGCTGTTTCATTTTTCACCCTCCATTATATCCATACTACAGACCGGCAATTTCACAAAGTCCATTGCGCGTCAGTACTCTTACCATTTCACGCCGGTATTCACTGGTTGCGCGCATATCAGTAATCGGTGCACAGTCATTCATACATGCACACTCTGCTGCTTCCTCAATCAATTCCTTCGTCAATTGTTTTCCAATCAACAATTTTTCTGCTTCATACGCACGTTTTGGTGTAATCGCAACAGCGCCAAGTCCAATTTTGACCTCTTTACACACGCCAGCTTCTACGATTCCACCAACTGCTACGCCAACCATGGCCAGATCCAGCGCTCTTCTGGCCGTATGGCTGTAATATACGGATTTATACCCCTGTGCCGGCGCCGGAATCTGAAGTTCTGTCACTACTTCATTCCGTTTCAGCACCGTTCTGCACACTCCTGTAAAAAATTCTTCAATCGGTATAAGTCGTTCGCCTTCACTGCTTAAGATTCTAACTTTAGCTCCAAGCACCAGCAGAGACGGTGCGGAATCTGCTGAAGGCACTGCATTACAGATGTTGCCGACAATTGTTGCCACATTACGGATCTGTGTTGATGCAATACTCGAAGATCCCTGATAAAGTGCGGGATAGTTATCCCTTACAATTTCTGATGCCTCGAGCTGCTTCAAGGTAAGCGCTGAGCCAATGCGAAGTCCGTCTTCTTCATCATACTTCAGATAAGACAGCTCCTTGATTCCACTGATATCCACAACATGGTCCGGCGCCAGCACCCTTCCTTTTAATTTAGGAACCACATCGGTTCCACCTGCAATAATCACCGCTTTCTCCTGATACTCATCAAGAAGTCCCAGCAATTCTTTTATGGAAAGAGGCGCATGGTACTCAAATGGTTTCATGGTTTTTACTGACATTTTTGATCCTCCTTTGATATGTTTTTTGTGCTCATTTTTGGGCACTGCCCATTTTTCTTCCAACATTATTGGATTCTTCTGGCAGTCTCCTCATCTTCTCTGCATTTTGCGCCAGGATATGGACATATCCTGCACGAATGCCCGCAGGCGTACTGCTTGGTCGTATAGTCCCTTATTTCCTGTTCATCTTTCACTCCGGTCCCGGAAAAGCGTTTGTTGCTATCCACATTTCTTCTCCTTTCTAAACTAATCTTTGATACTTATATAACAAGCAAATTCTGTGCCAGGCGCGGAAAATGTGGAGACAGCTTTCATCCCGTTCTAATCCGTCATATCAAATCTACAAATCCGAAATGCAAAACAGACAAGACTAAGAATTCTCTCAATCTTGTCTGTTTTCCTAATTTCCCGATACTGTTCACAGCTTATCAATCATCTATTTACTCCCCATCCCCTCTATATTATAATAGAAGAAAAACGAAAGAGGTGGCTTTATGAAGTATCAGATACAGGGAGAAACTTTACCGGTTGTTATCTGCGAGTTAGAAGCAGGCGAGCGGATGATCACAGAAGGAGGCGCTATGTCCTGGATGTCTCCGAATATGAAGATGGAAACTACCAGCGGCGGCGGTCTCGGGAAGGCGGTTGGGCGTGCATTTTCCGGAGAAAAGATGTTTCAGAACATTTACACTGCACAGGGCGGAACGGGCATGATCGCATTTGCCTCCAGCTTTCCTGGCTCTATCCGGGCATTTCAGATCACGCCGGGCAACGATATGATTTTTCAGAAGAAATCCTTTCTCGCCAGCGAAGCAGGTGTAACGCTCTCTGTACATTTCCGAAAGAAACTGGGTGCCGGTCTGTTCGGCGGCGAAGGTTTTATTATGCAGAGAGTCAGCGGACTTGGAATTGTATTTGCTGAATTCGACGGTCATGTTGTGGAATACAATCTGCAGCCGGGGCAGCAGATCATTATCGATACCGGGCATCTGGCCGCTATGGAAGCCACCTGCAGCATGGATATTCAATCCGTTCCCGGCATGAAGAACATGCTGTTCGGCGGTGAAGGATTGTTCAATACAATCATTACAGGTCCTGGAAGAATCTGGCTTCAGACTATGCCGATCAGTAATGTGGCCGGCGCTATCCGTCCATATATACCGACCGGAAACTAA
>JAUNGJ010000068.1:0-6278 GCA_030524585.1 Eubacteriales bacterium
ATCACTTCACAGCTTCTAGTTAAAACAAGACTTAAAAACCAATATACTGTCGTATCCATAACAGTTTCATAGACTACTCCTTCTATACTCATCAATAAAATTGACATTGCTATAAATTCCGCTACAAGTATTGTCAATAATAAAACTATGGTTCTTGATATTCTATGCAATATTGTCATACCTGCATACAATATCCATATTGCCGCAAAATAGTATATACATCCCACAAGTGCCCTTATACCCGGACTCATCATTCCAGTTTCGTTAAATATCTTAATCATTACTAACATAAATGAATACAATATGACAATTCTGGCTTTTTTGAACTTTCGAAATTCATACATTCTATTAAACCACAGAAGAATTGCACAATCTACAAAGCAACTAATTATCTCTTGTATCACTCTTTTTTTCTCCGATCATCTCACAATACCTTAACAAAGAATCTTTCATTGAAAGGTTTATGTTATAGACGAGCTCCTTCTCTTCTTCATTATATACTTTTAATAGCGCTCCAAAACGTTCCTCCAGCATCCCCTGCTCACGCTTTTCCAAGCTGTCCACCAATAAATAATCCAGAGATACATCCAATTCGTTAGCCAGTGTAACAATGCAATCAATACTAAGCTTTGTCATTCCTGTCTCAATATGAGAAATATGCTGAGTAGAATATCCGGTCACTTCCGCCAGTTGAGCCTGTGTAAGCCCTTTTCGTTTACGCGCACTGCGTACTCGTTCCCCTAATTTAATACAATCCATACAGTTTCTCCTCCTATTATGGATAATTGTATTAGCAAAATTTACCAATTGGAATGCACTGAAACGATACTTCATCTCTAATCAATGTATATTTTATCTTATTAAGATATTATATATCTTTTAAATATAAATACATCTTCTGAAATTTTTCTTCATACCACTATCGTAATTCTAAATTTAGAGCCCACTCGGTTTTCTTGAATCTTCCAGAAGTCTATGCTATAATGTCATTATCTTATCAAGGAGAACATAGTATTATGGCAGAAACACAGGAATTATCCAAACAGCAGTTGAAATCAAAAGAGACAAAAGGCCGCATTTTCCGGGCAGCAAAAACAATTCTGCAGCAGAAAGGCTATGAAGCTCTTTCTATTAAAAATATATGTGAAGAGGCCGGTGTATCTAATGGAAGCTTTTACCATCATTTCAAGACAAAGGACGATCTTCTATCCTACTATATTGAAGAACAGCCAAGTATTAATCCGGATCTGCTGGAGCTTCCGGCCAACGCCGAAGAGGCAAAGACCGCAATCATTCACGTATATCTGAACTATGTACACTACTGTCAGGAACTGGGATTGGAATTCATTTCCAATTACTATACGCCCAAGAACCAATCTTTGAACCCGGATATTTGGACGGAGCGCCCTTATCCAATCGTTACGGTTCACAATTATTTACAGAAATCTATTGATGCCGGTGCCATCGCATTAAAGCAATCTTTAGAGGATGTCAGCACGGATATCCGTATGATTGTAATTGGAAATGTATTTGAATGGTGCCTGAAAAATGGAAAAGCAGATTTTGAAAAAAACATGCGGCGTTCTTTGGAATGTTACTTAGACGGGGTAATCCGTTAATCTTCCGACTAACAGAAAAATAGTTAAACATAAAAAAGCCTTTCAAGCAAGCGGTCTTGAAAGGTTTTCTTATTAGGGAATTAGCTTTTTAAGCCATGTCAATCATTTCTTGAGTCTATTATACTTCTCATTTATCACAATTTCCAATCGGTTATTTTAATATAAGTTCACACTTATAGACTTTTTCTATATATAGTTTGTCTAAAGATAAACTTTGGTTGTCCCCACCATCTACTTATGTTATGATAAATACTATCAACAACATCTTATTGAACATTAATGGTTTAATAAGACTACTATGCTGATCACAAAGGGTAACACCTGAGGGAGAAGGAGGAAAACAAAAGATGTATGATGTAAATTCAAAACACGCTGATGATTTTATCAATCACGAGGAGATACTTGAGACTCTCGCTTACGCCGATGAGAACAAGGATAATCTGGAACTGATTGAAAAATTAATCGAAAAAGCCGCTTTAAGAAAGGGCCTGTCCCACCGGGAGGCTTCCGTTCTTCTTGCCTGTTCCGATGAGAACATGAACGAGAAGATTTTTAGGCTGGCCGAACAGATCAAGAAGGATTTCTATGGCAACCGTATTGTTATGTTCGCGCCCCTATATCTGTCCAATTACTGCATTAACGGCTGTACTTACTGTCCTTACCATGCTAAAAACAAACACATTCCAAGGAAAAAACTGACGCAGGATGAAATTCGTAAAGAAGTTATTGCGCTTCAGGATATGGGACACAAGCGTCTTGCTCTGGAAGCTGGCGAACATCCAACCATGAATACCATGGATTACTATTTGAAATCCATCGAAACCATTTACGGTATCAAGCACAAAAACGGTGCTATCCGCCGCGTAAATATCAACATCGCCGCAACAACCATCGACAATTACCGTCTGCTGAAAGAGGCGGGAATCGGAACCTATATTCTGTTCCAGGAGACCTATCACAAGGAAAGCTACAAACAGCTTCATCCAACCGGTCCAAAAAGCGATTACGACTATCACACAGAAGCCATGGACCGCGCCATGGAAGGCGGAATTGATGATGTAGGTGTCGGTGTTCTTTTTGGACTCGACAAATACCGCTATGAATTTGCCGGACTTCTGATGCATGCAGAGCATCTTGAGGCTGCCTTTGGTGTGGGACCTCATACGATCAGTGTTCCAAGACTTCGCAATGCGGATGACATCGATGCTTCTTCATTCACCAACGGCATTGACGATGACACCTTTGCAAAGATTGTTGCCTGTATCCGCATTGCCGTTCCTTATACTGGAATGATCATCTCCACCCGTGAGAGCCAGAAAGTCAGAGAGCGTGTCCTTCATCTGGGAATCTCGCAGATCAGCGGCGGCTCCAGAACCAGCGTTGGCGGCTACTGCGAACCGGAACCGGAGGATGAGAAGACAGAACAGTTTGATGTAAACGACAACCGTACTTTGGATGAAGTCGTTCGCTGGCTCATGCAGATGGACTACATTCCAAGCTTCTGTACCGCATGTTACCGGGAAGGACGTACTGGAGACCGCTTCATGTCTCTGTGTAAGAGTGGGCAGATCCAAAACTGCTGCCATCCGAACGCTTTGATGACACTGGAAGAGTATCTGATGGATTACGCTTCCCCGGAAACCAAGGCACTGGGCGACAAATTGATCGACAGAGAGATTCTGAATGTGCCGAATCTAAAAGCACGTGCCGTTGTCACCGAGAATCTTCGGCTGATCCGAGAAAATAACAGAAGAGATTTCCGTTTCTAGTTTACGTTATATGTAAAAGAGGATATCCAAGATCTAACATTGTACCGCTGATCAAATGGATATCCTCTTTTTATTTACACTTTTTTATTTCTCGTCCTGTGCCCATGCAATCGCACAGCGGACAGCTCTCTTCCAGCCTTTCAGAAGCTCCGTCCTTTTCTCCGGCTTCATTGCCGGAACAAATTCTGTTCCAAGCTGCCAGTTCTGCTTAATTTCTTCCTTACTTCCCCAGTACCCTGTTGCAAGCCCTGCCAGATATGCTGCTCCCAGAGCTGTGGTCTCAATACATTTCGGTCTGTGGACATTCGCCTCATTAATATCAGATTGGAACTGCATCAGCATATTATTTGCGCTGGCCCCGCCATCTACCTTCAGCACATTTAAGGAAACGCCTGCATCCTCTTCCATCGCTTTGATTACGTCATATGCCTGATAAGCAATGGATTCCAGCGTTGCCCGGATAAAATGCTCCTTCGTGCATCCGCGGGTCAATCCCACCACCGTGCCTCTTGCGTACTGATTCCAGTAAGGTGCTCCCATTCCGGCAAATGCCGGCACCAGATACACACCGTTCGTGTCTTCCACCCTCGTTGCATACGCTTCCGTCTCCGGCGCGCTCTTTACCATACGCATTCCATCACGCAGCCACTGATTTGCAGCTCCTGCGACGAAGATACTGCCCTCCAGTGCATATTCTACATGCTCATCGGTACTGGCAGCAATGGTCGTCAGTAATCCGTTCTTTGATTCCACCGGCTCATTTCCTGTATTCATCAGCAGAAAACATCCGGTACCATACGTATTCTTCACATTTCCCACATCAAAACAGCCCTGACCAAACAGTGCCGCCTGCTGATCTCCTGCCGCCCCTGCTATCGGAATATTTCCAATCAATACCTTTTCGTCGGTATAGCCATATACATAGCTGGATGGCTTCACCTCCGGAAGCATGGATTTGGGAATGTTAAATTTTGCCAGAATCTCATCATCCCAGCAGAGCTTATGAATGTCAAACAGCATCGTGCGGGATGCATTGGTATAGTCTGTCACATGTACAAGTCCGCCGCTCAGATTCCAGATCAGCCAGGTATCTACGGTTCCAAAAATCAGATCTCCTCTCTCCGCCTGCTCCCTGGCTCCCTCTACATGATCAAGAATCCATGCAATTTTACTTGCACTGAAATATGCGTCTGCAATCAGACCGGTTTTCTCTCGAATGATCTTATCAAAGCCCTCTTCCTTTAACTTATCAATCATCTCGGAAGTTCTTCTGCACTGCCACACAATCGCGTTATAGACCGGCTCCCCGGTATAACGGTTCCAGACGATAGTCGTTTCCCGCTGATTGGTGATGCCGATACTGCTGATCTGCTTTACATCCACACCTGTCTTCGCCAGTGTCTGTACCATAACAGAATACTGGGAAGACCATATCTCTCTCGGATTCTGCTCAACCCAACCCGGCTGTGGGTAAATCTGCTCAAACTCTTCCTGCGCCATACCGCAGATGTCTCCCGCCCGATTAAATAAAATACAGCGGGAACTGGTAGTTCCCTGATCCAGGGCCATTACATACTGTTCCATACAATTAATCCTCTCTTCTACTTAAATCCCTATAGATATTCAATGAGCATACACGTTTTTCGTCGCAATGACTGTCACACCGGTACCGGCTACATTTTCTGCAACCACCTGTCCGATTACAACCGGAGCCTCCAGTTCTACATCCTTTAGCGCCTTTACACAGTCAAATATCCGGTCCTTCGGTATATCTGTCTTAGTCTTTACAGACACACTTGGCAAATGACCGCCATTTACCCGAACAGAAGATGTAACAATTCTTCTGGGATCCGTCAGTTCCTTCTTCGCGTAGTCCGCACCTCTCGGACAGGTATTTCCGGTAACCTCCATAGATTTGTCTTCACCAATCTCTACCTTCAGGTTACATCCCAAAGGGCATCCGATACATACTAATTCTTTAATTTCCATTTTCTTTGCCCTCCTATTCCTGCTCAATTCTGATGGTAATGCTGTTTAGTTCACCGAATTCTTTTAACTTGGACTTCAGAAGAATTACCTGCTCCATTTCACCCGGCGCCATAACTTTCTTCTTCACTCTGCTCATACACTTATCATTATAATACACACAGAGGAAACTGTCTCTATAAACATTTCCCACACGGAAACGAACTGTCTGTCTATCTGCCATACGTTCTACATCAATCGTACATGGAACCGTATAACGAACTCCATTCTCGCCCTTTAGCGGTATCTCTGTTCCTGCTTCCGGCAAAGTTCCCTTCACGTAAGCTGCCGCATTCTCTCCTGCCATCTTCGCCTCTCCGGATACGTAATCTACCAGATCATGCACGTGAAGCACGTTGCCACAGGCAAAGACGCCCTCCACATTCGTCTCAAGGCTTTCATTTACCACCGGACCGGAGGTTACCGGATTCAGTTCCACGCCCATCTGTGAGGACAGCTCGTTCTCCGGAATCAGCCCGCAGGACAGCAGCAGGGTATCGCATTCATAGTATTCCTCCGTTCCCGGAATCGGTCTTCTGTTCTCGTCCACACGGGCCAGTGTAACTCCTTCCACTCGCTTCTTCCCCTTGATATCAATGACTGTGTGGCTCAGCTTCAGAGGAATGTTATAATCGTCCAGACACTGTACAATGTTACGCTTTAGTCCACCGGAATAAGGCATAAGCTCAGCTACCACCTGAACCTCTGCACCCTCCAGTGTCATTCGTCTCGCCATAATCAGACCGATGTCTCCAGAGCCAAGGATCACAACCTTCTTACCTGGCATCCTTCCTTCCATATTTACATATCTCTGGGCAGTTCCCGCAGAATATACTCCAGCCGGACGGAAGCCCGGAATGTTCAG
>JAUNGJ010000068.1:6378-11791 GCA_030524585.1 Eubacteriales bacterium
CCTGCCGGACCTCCGCCGATGATTGCAATCTCTGTCTTCATCCTATATGTCCTCCTTATTATACCCTGTTAAGTAGTTAGAGCCCTTACCGGACTTTGTTATTTCTGACACATCCTTGCCAAGCTCTCTGGCAAGGATCTCTACCTGCTTCGGCGCGCAGAATCCTGTCTGGCAGCGTCCCATTCCGGCTCTGGTGCGGCGCTTGATTCCATCCAGGGTGGTTGCCCCCAGAGGTCTGTGGATGGCATCCATAATCTCGCCCTCTGTAACCACCTCACACCGGCAGATTACGTTTGCGTATGCCGGATTTTTCTTAATCAGTTCCTGGCGCTCTTCAAAGGAAGCTTCTGCCACATTCGGGATTCCCTTTCTGGTAGCTTTGAAGTTCTCCTTCTTCTCCATCGGATAAATGCCCTGAACCAGCTCTGCCACATATTCGCCAATGGCCGGAGAACTGGTAAGTCCCGGGGACTCAATTCCGGCAACATCAATAAATCCCGGCGCTCCTTCTACTTCTTTTATAATAAATTCATGTTCGGTCCAATGTGCGCGAAGTCCGGTAAAAGAAGTAATCACCTGACGGGTCGGCACCGTCGGCACACTGACCGCCACTCTCTTCAAAAGATCCGCTAACCCATCCGCTGTGGTCTGTGTATTTTCTTTATCTTCAATATCTACTGCCGTCGGTCCTGTCAGCAGATTGCCATGTACGGTCGGTGTAATCAGAACTCCCTTGCCGTAGATCGTCGGAAGCTGGAAAATGGTGCTGTTTACAAAATTTCCCACCTTCTTATCCATCAGGCAGTACTCGCCTTTGCGGGGAATAATCGTGATCTTCTCATCGCTCACCATATTGTGGAACTTATCTGCATATACCCCTGCTGCATTGATTACAATTCTACTTTCCATCGTTCCCTGTGACGTCTCTAAGATATAGCCTCCATCCTCAGGGATGATATTCGTAACTTCTGTGTCAAACTGGAAAGCCACGCCATTTTCACAGGCATTCTCTGCCATGGCAATAGTGAGACCAAATGGACATACGATACCGCCTGTCGGCGCATATAATGCAGCAACCATATCATCGGTAACATTCGGTTCCATCTTCTTCACTTCTTCTTTGGAAATAATACAGATGCCCGGCACGCCGTTCTTTTTTCCCTTCTCAAGCAGATATTCCAGTTTATCCATATCTTTCTCATCAAAGCAGAGCACCAATGAACCATTGCGTTTGAACGAGAAATCCAGATCTTTGGATAACTGCTCCATCATCGCATTTCCTCTTACATTCATCTTCGCCATCACAGAACCCGGTTCATTGTCGAATCCTGCATGAACAATTCCACTGTTTGCCTTGGATGTGCCTTCACATACGTCACTGTTCTTATCCAGAACAATGGTATTGTAATTGTATCTGGATAATTCTCTGGCAATAGCACTTCCGGTAACACCGGCACCGATTACTACTACATCATACATTTTACTTACCTTCCTTCAAATAGTGTTGGCGATTAACGGAATAAAAAAAAAGCACAAAAACAAACCGACCTTCTGTCGTTATTTTTGTACTCCGTTTTCTCCACAATCATTATTTAACTGTATTTACTATAGCATGTTTTTTATTGGTATGCAATACCTAAATTTCTGTTCTTTTACACAAACCACAGCTCCTGTCTGGTGGTGGATATAGCCGTCGCACCGGCTTTTAACGCCAGCATCACATCCTCTTTGTTATCGATCATCCCCCCAGCAATCACCGGAATTTTCTGCGTTTTCGTAATCCTCGCAATAATCTTCGGCATAATTCCCGGCAGTATCTCAATACAATCCGGCTTAGTGGCCGCACTCTGTTTACGGATATTCTCAAGAGAGCGGGAATCCAGCACAAAGAACCGGTGCACTGCATATAGTCCCAGCTCTTTTGCCCGATTGATCTGTGATGTCTTCGTAGATATAATCCCATCAGCTTGGGTCATATTCTTAATATAATCCACCGCGATCTCACGGCCGTCAAACCCTGACACCAGATCCAGATGTACCATTGCAATCCTTCCCTGCTCTTTGACGCGCCTGACAATCGAAGCAATGTTACAGATATCGCCAAATAAAATAAAAATAATCTGGCTGTCTGACTCAAAGCTCTTCTCCATACTCTGCTCATCCTTGACGGTTGCAATCACCGGGCAGTCTTCTATTATCTCACGAAACGCAGTTTTCATGTTAATCTTTCTCCAATCCTGCGAAGAACAGCTCATAAAAATCATCCTCTCCATCCAGCTTCGGCGAGTTCTCGCCTCCGCCATTGGTACTTCTTCGCATCGTAGCGTAAAAATCCTCCCCGGCATTGATCATATCCATCTCATAAATCTCATAGCCCAAATCTCTGCATATTCTGCAGAATTCTGACAGTGGATCTTCTGCCTCTCTGGATTTAAAAAATAACGCTTTCCATTCCTGATTCTGTCTGGTCTTATGCTGAAGCTCATCCAGCATCCCTATAATATCTGCCATCTTACTTTCTCCATCTCTTAGTCACCAATGTCTGGCGGCGCAGACACCATCCACAAGTTTCTACCTCTCTGACATACGACTAATTGACTCCAACCTTTTTACAGACATCTGCAAGACAGCATCTGTCACAATAAGGCTTTGTCCGTGCAGTACAGACCTCCCGTCCATGGTATACCAGGCGGTGACAGAAATCACTGCCTTCCTCCGGCGGAATAATCTTCCACAGGGCCATCTCTACTTTCTTCGGTTCCTTAATGCCATCCACCAGACCCATGCGATTGGTCAGACGAATACAGTGGGTATCGGTTACAATAGCCGGTTTCCCGAATACATCCCCCATAATCAGGTTGGCGCTCTTTCTTCCCACACCAGGCAGCTTCAGAAGCTTATCGAAATCATCCGGCACCTTACCGTCATATTCATCCCGCAGAATCTTCATACAGGCGCTAATGTCTCTCGCCTTGCTTTTCCCCAATCCGCAAGGCTTCACAATCGCTTCTATTTCCTCCGGTGTCGCCTCTGCAAGGGCATTCACATCCGGATATTTGGCGTACAAACCTTCCACCACCACATTCACTCTGGCATCCGTACACTGTGCCGCCAGACGAACACTGACCAGAAGCTTCCATGCATCATCGTAATCCAGTGTACATCCCGCATCCGGGTATTCTTCCTTCAATCGTCGGATAATCTCCAATGCTCGCTCTTTCTTCCTCATATGTAACATCTCACTTCTCATTTAGTATTTATATGTAATAATCACCTCAGGCGAATCCCCATATAAATTGATGTAAAAAGCAGGCAGAATGTTCTCCCTGCTATCAATTTTTATACCAATCAAAAATCATTGCTTTCATCCGATTTACTAATGATGGAACAGACGAATTCCGGTAAATGCCATTACCATATCGTACTTATTGCAAGTCTCAATTACATTGTCGTCTCTTACGGAGCCGCCCGGCTGCGCAATAAATTTTACACCGCTCTTATGAGCCCGTTCAATATTATCCCCGAATGGGAAGAATGCATCAGAACCAAGCGCCACATCCGTCAACTGATCCAGCCATGCCCGTTTCTCTTCTCTGGTAAATACCTCCGGTTTTTCTTTAAAAATATTCGGCCATGCCTCGTCATTTAACACGTCCATATATTCCTCACCGATATACAGATCAATTGCATTATCCCGGTCGGCTCGGCGAATATTATCGTTAAATGGAAGATTTAAAACCTTCGGATTCTGTCTCAGCCACCAGTTGTCTGCCTTCTGGCCTGCAAGTCTGGTACAGTGGATACGCGACTGCTGCCCTGCTCCGATACCGATTGCCTGTCCGTCCTTGACGTAGCATACAGAATTAGACTGTGTATATTTCAGCGTAATCATGGAAATGGCAAGATCAATCTTTGCCTGCTCTGTCATGGCTTTGTTTTCTGTCACAATATTGCCAAAGAACTCATCATCGATCTTTAGTTCATTTCTTCCCTGCTCGAAGGTGATTCCATACACTTCCTTGTGCTCCAGCTCTGCCGGTACATACTCCGGATCGATCTGAATCACATTGTAATTGCCATTTTTCTTCTGTTTCAGGATCTCCAATGCTTCCGGTTCATATCCCGGTGCGATTACGCCGTCGGACACCTCCCGCTTAATCAATCTTGCAGTATCTACATCGCACACATCGGACAGAGAAATAAAATCCCCGAAGGATGACATTCTGTCCGCGCCTCTTGCTCTTGCGTAAGCACATGCAAGCGGTGACAGCTCGCCCAGATCATCCACCCAGTAAATCTTTGCCAGAGTCTCAGATAATGGCAATCCTACTGCCGCGCCTGCCGGAGACACATGCTTGAAGGAGGTTGCTGCCGGAAGTCCGGTGGCCTGCTTCAGCTCTTTTACCAACTGCCAGCCATTAAATGCATCCAAAAAGTTAATATAACCCGGGCGTCCGCAAAGCACCTGAATCGGCAGTTCGCTTCCATCTGCCACATAAATTCTGGAAGGCTTCTGATTTGGGTTACAGCCATATTTTAATTCCAGTTCTTTCATCTTTATCCGCTCCTTATTTATTCTTATTTACAATCTTAGATTCATAGTTACCTGTTGCAATATCAATATAGCGCACAAATAATGACACCTTATTATCCTCATTCAGACTATTCCAAAGCATATCTGTAAACGCATCCATATCATCCGGGATTGACACCAGCTTTGGTTCTCCCTCAAAGCTCGGCAGCGGATTGCCGTCATGCATATAGGTATGAATGAAATGTCCTTCGCCTGCCTTTGCATTTTCATATGCGAAGGTATAACGGTTGCAGCTTGACGGATCACCATGATTGCTCTTCAGAATAGACATCGCATAGCTGTATTTACCGCTTTCCACATGCATAATTCCGGAAATACGAGGAGTATAGTTCGGTCCGTCCGGCTCAAACTCTCTGGTTCTCAAAGACTGCTCAAATGTCAGCTGTTTATCCATCCCTTCATAAATGGTATCTGTCTGGTCTCCATTAGTCACGATCGTCTTATTGCCAAGTACGCGTACCGGTGCGTAAATGATCAGGCTCGGGTCGGTAAGCTTGGATTCATCAAAAGCCTGTGTACGGATACCCTGACCATCTTCCACAAAGATACGGTTGCGGCTGTTCTCACTTCTTCCCATGATGAAATAAGCGGTCACTGCCTTAGTTCCGTCAGCACTTCTTCCAATGATAATGCCTCTGCCTGGGTATGCATTCTCCTTCAGTTCCTTCTCAATCGACAACATTTCCATGAATCATTCTCCTTTTTCTAATCTTTTGATTGGATTTTCTCATATTCCTTTTCATTATATAAAAAAGCAGCCGGTATTTCCAGTAGTGCATCTATTAATTTCTCTGTTTTTTACTATAATCCTTGCTTATA
>JAUNGJ010000069.1 GCA_030524585.1 Eubacteriales bacterium
ATTAATTATTTATACTCCCCTCAAAAGACCGATGGCTCCCCCATCGGTCTTTTACTTTATCTAACAGGATCTGGCAAGGGATTCCGAAGGCATTTCCTATAACATAAAAAGAACCGCACCTTTATCAGATGCGGTACCATTCTTACAGGTATCCAGCCGTTCATCGCAAACGCCGCAGAATCCGTACCAGTATCACAATCAGCAAAACCGGAACCACTACTGGCATAACCAGGGAAATCAATCCTCCAATCACAGCAAATACCACCATTACAATTCCAATAATTCCCAGAATCACCAGGAGTCGTTTCCACCAGGAATCAGCCGTAAAGGTATGCACCTTCACATCAGAATATCTATCTCTTCCAGCTCCTCCGGTCCAATAGCTCCCGGAGGTTCCATCTCTGTCATACTCCTCATCTGCGCTTAAACGATGTTCGGTCATCCCGATAACAGACTGCGCGATGACCCACGGATCTCCCAGCTCATCCAGCACTTCTTCCTCGCTGCGTCCCCGGCCCATCTCTTCATCAATATATGAATTATAATATGCCAGATTCTCCTGCACTGCATAACCATCCAGGTCATTCTCCAGCGCTTCTTTTAACTTTGTCAAAAATTCATTCTTCGTCATCATAATCTCCTCATCCGGCCTATTACTGCAAAATTCCTTTTGCACCAAAGAACCTTGCACTAAGGATACCATATCTAAATATGGATTCCAAGTGCAAGGTTCTTAAGATTTGCTAAAATATCACCGTTTACACGGTATCCTTAAAGTTTCCGGATTCTATACCTCAAACATCAGATCTCCGTAAGAAGGCATCGGCCATGCTTCTTTATCTACGATCATCTCCAGCTTATCTACAGGAGCACGAAGTGCCTCCATTGCCGGGAATACATCAAACTTATAAAACTCAGCCTGCTCTTTGCCTTCTTCCATAGCACAGGCCTTTTCCGTAATGTCTTCTAGTGCTTTCAGCGCTTCCTTTGCTTCCTTCAGAAGTCCTGATACCTCTGCAAGAGCCTCTGCCTGAACGGACGCATCCGCACCGGCTTCCTTAACAGCAATAACGGTATCCGCCAGTGTCTTTGTGTATTTCATGATCGCCGGAATGATCTGCTTGCTTGCCATATCGATCATCGTCTTAGCCTCAATGTTGATGACCTTCGCATAGTTCTCATACTTAATCTCCGCACGGGATCTGAGCTCTGCTTCTGTAAATACATGGAAACGCTCAAACAATTTAATAGTCTTATCTGTTGTAAGCGCTGAAATAGACTCTACCATAGATTTAATATTCGGAAGTCCCCTTCTCTCAGCCTCTTCTACCCATGCATCCGCATAGCCATCGCCATTGAAGACGATTCTATGGTGCTCTGTCGCATATTTCTTAATCAGATCATGTACAGCCTTATCAAAGTCCTCTGCATTCTCAAGCACATCGCATGCCTCTGCAAAGGCCTCAGCCACAATTGTGTTAAGTACAACGTTCGGTGACGCAATGGAATCGCGGGACCCAACCATACGGAACTCAAATTTATTGCCGGTAAAAGCAAATGGTGAAGTTCTGTTTCTGTCGGTTGCATCCTTTGCAACATCCGGGAGCGTGCTTACACCCGTCTCAAGGACACCGCCCTTCAGGCTGTGTGTTGCCTCTCCGGTATCAATCAGCTGTTCAATCACATCCTCCAGCTGCTCTCCAAGGAATATGGAAATGATTGCCGGCGGCGCTTCATTTGCTCCAAGTCTGTGATCATTACCAGGATCTGCTGCCGACTCGCGAAGAAGTGCCGCATGTTCGTCAACCGCCTTCAGGATACAAGTAAGTACCAGAAGGAACTGTACATTCTCGTGAGGTGTCTTGCCCGGATCCAGAAGATTCTTGCCATCATCTGTGGTAATAGACCAGTTGTTGTGTTTACCAGAACCATTTACTCCCGCAAACGGCTTCTCGTGAAGCAGACACTTCATGCCATGCTTGCAGGCAACTCTCTTCAGGGTCTGCATTACCAGGTGGTTATGATCCACCGCCACATTGCACTCTGCATAGATCGGCGCCAGCTCGTGCTGTGCAGGAGCCACCTCGTTATGCTGTGTCTTTGCCGTAACGCCAACCTTCCACAGCTCTTCATTCACTTCCTTCATAAATCCGGCAATTCTCTGACGGATCGTTCCAAAATAGTGATCATCCAACTCCTGCCCCTTTGGAGGCATTGCACCAAACAGAGTACGTCCTGTATAAATCAAATCCTTTCTCTGCATGAACTTCTCTGCATCCACCAGGAAATACTCCTGCTCAGGTCCTACAGATGGGGTAACCTTTTTCGCAGTTGTATTGCCGAACAGACGAAGAAGTCTCAGAGACTGCTCATTAATTGCCTGCATAGAACGAAGAAGCGGAGTCTTCTGATCCAGCGCTTCTCCTGTATAGGAACAGAAAGCGGTCGGAATACACAGTGTTGCTCCAGCTGCATCATGTCTTACAAAAGCCGGTGACGTACAATCCCAGGCTGTATATCCTCTGGCCTCAAATGTTGCACGTAATCCGCCTGACGGGAAAGAAGAAGCATCCGGCTCACCTTTGATCAGCTCTTTACCTGAAAAGCTCATCAAAACCTTACCATTCGGCATCGGTGCAGAAATAAAAGAATCATGTTTTTCTGCGGTAACACCTGTCAAAGGCTGGAACCAGTGCGTATAATGGGTGGCGCCCTTCTCAATTGCCCATTCCTTCATCTCATGTGCAATAACGTCTGCTGTTGCAAGATCAAGCTCCTTGCCTTCCTCTATCATCTTCTTCAAATCTTTGTAGACCTTCTTCGGAAGACGCTCCTGCATCACAGTATCATTGAAAACGTCCTCTCCAAATATCGCTGCTACGTTCATTACTTCACTCATATTTCTTGTTTCCTTTCTTTGTTTGTGCCTAAACAGGAACTACTGCTTCTTATAATATAGCAATCCACCCATTCACGCAAGCAATTTTATAAACCACTCCCGCGGAAATTCACTCAAATCTCCACTAACATAGAAAAAGGCACTCCAACCGTCGTTGGAACGCCTTTGTTCTTGTTATGCATGATAGTATAAACCAATCTTTTTAAAAATGCAAGCGTAAATTAAATCTTACCAGCACTTCCTAATACGTTTGTAATCTTATGAGCTACCATATCCTTAACAGCCTGACGAGCCGGTTTCAGATACTGACGTGGGTCAAAGTGATCCGGATGCTCAGCAAAGTACTTACGGATATTACCTGTCATTGCAAGACGGATATCGGAGTCGATATTGATCTTACATACAGAAAGCTCTGCTGCATGACGAAGCTCGTCCTCTGGAATACCGATTGCATCTGGCATATTTCCACCATACGCATTCACCATCTTAACGAACTCCTGTGGTACGGAAGATGATCCGTGAAGTACGATTGGGAATCCTGGAAGACGCTTTGTACACTCCTCAAGTACGTCAAAACGAAGCGGAGGTGGTACAAGGATACCCTGCTCATTGCGTGTGCACTGAGAAGCTTTGAACTTGTATGCTCCATGAGATGTTCCGATAGCGATTGCCAGAGAATCACATCCTGTTCTGGATACGAACTCTTCAACTTCTTCCGGACGTGTATAGCTTTCCTGTCCAGCCTCTACAACTACCTCATCCTCTACACCTGCAAGTGTTCCAAGCTCTGCCTCAACTACTACGCCGTGTGCGTGAGCATACTCAACAACCTGCTTGGTCAGTGCAATGTTCTCCTCGAAAGACTTAGAAGAAGCGTCGATCATAACAGATGTAAATCCACCGTCGATACAGCTCTTGCAAAGCTCAAAGCTGTCGCCGTGATCCAGATGTAATGCGATCGGAATCTCTGGATTCTCCTGAATAGCTGCCTCTACCAACTTAACAAGGTATGTGTGATTAGCGTAAGCACGTGCTCCCTTAGATACCTGAAGGATAACCGGGCTCTTAAGCTCTCCAGCTGCCTCTGTAATACCCTGAACGATCTCCATGTTGTTAACGTTGAAAGCACCGATTGCATAGCCGCCATCATAAGCCTTCTTGAACATCTCAGTTGTTGTTACTAATGCCATAACTCTTACCTTCTTTCCTCAAAATGTTTCTGACAAATGTTTTATACGAGGATATTATATCCCAATTCAGAGGAAAACTCAACAAATGTTTTTGCTTTCTGTTAATAAAATGACAGCAGCTCGTGCATGCAGCATCTTCATATCCGCGAGCCGCACATCGCTGCGCGAGGCGCTTTTCATGTCAGCAGGAAATTCCAGAGAAATTTCCTGTTGACACACGAAAAAAGCCTTAAAACTGACCAATCAGATTTAAGGCTTTCTTAGTGACTCCGCGGGGAATCGAACCCCGGATTCCAGCGTGAGAGGCTAGCGTCTTGACCGCTTGACCACGGAGCCAAATCACTTATTTATCTCGTGCTTGTCTATTGTAGCAAATAATTCTCCAATAGGCAAGCACAAATTTCATTTTTTTCAAATTTTTTTACAAAAACCTATTTTTCTCCATCTGCTGACAGTTCGCCCACATATTTTTCCGGCACCATCAGCTCCATCGCCCGGTTCTGGTTAATGATTTCCACATAATCATGGGAACCGCCATATTCTCCGTCCAGCGTCCAGGGAATTTCCTCTATTGACTCGAAGGAAATCTGCTTCGCCTTAAACGTGTACATATGCTTGGTATCGATCTGTTCAATCAAAAGCGCTGCAATAATCTCCTGCAGTTCAATTGGATTAGATGGTTTACGAATCAGTGTCACTTCAAATTCGCCATCGTCGAATTTCACATTTTTTCCGATCATATTGCGGAATCCGCCGACAGATCTTGAATTTGTCACCATTCCAAAAATAAATTCATCCGTGATCACCTCGTCATCATGAATCACTTTTATCTTATAGGACGGAACATTGAATATTCTCTTTGCCCCTTCCAGAACATATGCCATATGTCCCAGAACATTCTTTATCTCCTGCTTCGTCTCATAGGACACATCTGTAAACAGGCCAAAGGCTGCAATGTACACAAAGACATCATCATTAAACTGTCCAATATCACAGGGAAACGCGGCTCCATGTACTGCATTGTCAGCCGCAGCAAGGAAATCCTTTGGGATCTTCAGGCTATTGGCAAAATCATTCGTAGTGCCTGTCGGGATATAGCCCACCGGGATCTTTTTCTCTCTGCCCATCATTCCGGTAACCACCTCGTCAATGGTTCCGTCTCCGCCGCTGCACACCACAAGATCATATTCTTCCGTAAATTCGGAAATCTTCCGATATGCATCTCTGTAAGCCTGCGTAGGATAAACCACCACATCGTATCCTGCCTTTACAAAAATATCCACAATGTCTGACACCTTGGACTTGAGAAGTCCCTTTCCCGCATGTGGATTATACACAAACAGCATCTTCTTCATCATGAACCCTTCCTTTCTTAACAGCTTTCAGCAGATGAAAAAGAGGCATGATTCATGCCCCTTTTGTATGTATTTAATTCTTGGATACTAATAGACTCTCTACGCCCTGGATCGCATCCGCCTCATCTTCGCCGTCAGCCACCACAGTAAGCTCTTCCCCATTGCCAAGTCTCAGGCTCATCATCCCCATAATACTCTTGGCATTGATCTTCTTATTCTCCACTTCAATATACACTGTACTGGAGTATTGGTTGGCTTCCTGAACCAGTAAAGCAATTGGTCTGGCATCCAATCCTTCACTCAACTTGAGTGTGATAGGTTTTTTAATCATGTTGTCCCTCCCTGATTTTCCCTTAACTTTTCCGCAATCTCGCTTAATTTCCTAAGTCTGTGGTTGACCCCGGATTTTCCAACCGGCGTCTCCAAAAGGCTTCCCAGCTCCTTCAGAGTCGCCTCCGGATAATCAAGACGTGTAAGGGCAACGTCCCGCAATCCCTCCGGCAATCTGTCAAACCCCATATAGTCCCGGATATAAACAATATCCTCCATCTGCTTCACAGCAGCAGAAACGGTCTTGTTAATGTTAGCTGTCTCACAATTCACTTTCCGGTTGACTGAATTGCGCATCTCTTTAAGAATCCGTACATTCTCAAGCTCCATAAGAGCCACATGCGCCTCCATCACATTCAACATATCCACAATCCCGGTTCCATCCTTGAGGTATACTACGTAACTCTTCTTACGTCTGACAATCTTGGCTTCTGTTCCAAAACCGATCATCAGATGCCGCAGATACTGTGCTCTCTCCTCCGTCCCGCACACAATCTCCAAATGATAAGATTTGCTCGGATCGCTGACAGAGCCGGCTGCCAAAAATGCGCCTCTGAGATATGCTCTTTTACAGCACACTGCCTGTACAGATGCATTCCGAACCGCTTTCAGCCCCTCGCCCTGTGCAAGAAGATAATACATATTACTGCCCTTCTCCGGATTACTCCGGACAGAAGTGTACGCAGAAACTTCACCACCTATATTAAATGTTTTTTCTAATAATGTAAAGCATTTTCTCGCAACAGCAGCATTTTCCGTATGAATACTAAGAATTTCCTCTCCTGCACTATCTGTCTCAAAAGTTCCGCACATGGCGCTGATTGCGGCAGTCTCAGCGAGAAGGCAGTGTCTGCCCGTGGGAAACTGCTCCGCCAATTCTTCCTTTACTTTTCCTGAAAATGACATATCATCCCTACTTTGCCTTTGTAATCGCATCTTTTTCGATGTCTCTGTGCTCAATCTTTACGCCGTAGTCGCTTTCTGCTGCCACCAACGCCTCATATAACGCATTGGCAAGGGTAACCGAGCGGTGCTTCCCTCCAGTACAGCCGACTCCGATTACCAGCTGGGTCTTCCCCTCCGTAATATAATTTGGAATCAGAAACTGTACCATATCCGTCAGCTTTCCGAGAAATTCCCCTGCCTTTTCATTACTCATAACGTAGTCCTGCACTTCTTTGTCATTTCCGCTTTTCGGCCTCAATTCCTCAATATAGTAAGGATTCGGCAGAAACCGGACGTCAAATACCAAATCCGCATCATTTGGAATACCATACTTAAATCCAAAGGACAGCACTGTCACATAAAGATTCTTATACTCTTTGTTCTCTACAAATATACTGTTTATCTCCCGCTTCAGTTCGCGAATCAGAAGCCTGCTGGTATCGAGGATATAATTCGCCCGCCTGCGAAGTGGCTCAAGCGCTGCTCTCTCCCTGCGGATTCCCTGATCCACCCGGCTGTTTCCGGACAGCGGATGACTCCGTCTGGTCTCTTTATAGCGCTTTACAAGCACCTCATCCGAAGCATCCAGATAGAGCATCTCATAGACAATTCCCAATTCATCCAGCTCATCAAGCGCCATGCCAAGATCCGCAGAGCCATAGCTGCTTCGGATATCCATACCCAGCGCAATCTTGTTGATCTCAGCATTCGGCACAGCCAGAAGCTCAGCGAGCCTTGGAACCAGCAGGATCGGCAGGTTGTCGATGCAAAAATATCCCACATCCTCCAGCATCTTAAGAACCGAGCTCTTGCCGGCTCCCGACATTCCGGTTACAATTACAAATCTCATCTTAAAACTCTCCCAGTCTCTTAACTTCAGGCTCCAAAGGCACTCCGAACTGCTCTTCTACCTTTGCAGACACCTGTCTGATCAGCAGATCAACATCTGCTGCGGTGGCCTCTCCTGCGTTAATTACAAATCCACAGTGCTTCTCTGACACCATTGCATCCCCCACACGGAAGCCGCAAAGTCCCGAATCCTGAATTAATTTGCCCGCAAAATATCCTTCCGGGCGCTTGAACGTGCTTCCTGCGCTCGGATACTCCAGCGGCTGCTTGGAAACACGCTTTTCTTTGAGCTCATTCATAAGCCCGCGAATCTCTTCCCGCACACCTTCCTGCAGCTGAATCTTCGCTCCCAGCACAGTGTATCCCTTTCTTGCAATAATGCTGGTACGGTAGCCAAGCTCCATCTGTTCATTCTCAATCCTCTGAAGCTTACCATTCTCATCCAGAACGGTTACATCTGCCAGTACATCCTTCATCTCACCGCCATATGCACCCGCATTCATCACACAGGCGCCTCCCAGTGTACCTGGTATCCCTGCCGCGAATTCAAATCCGGCAAGTCCGGCATCCAGCGCCGCTGCCGCAATCTTTGCAAGAGACGCTCCCGCCTGGGCATAGATGCAGGTCCCTTCCACACGGATCTGGCTCATCTCTTTATAAATCTGAATAACAACGCCCCGGTATCCTGCATCAGACACCAGGAGATTGCTTCCATTTCCTAATATATAATAAGGACTTTCTTCCTCTTTACAGACAGCGATCGCTTTCTCCACCTCTTCTTCAGACGCAGGCATTACAAAATAATCTGCCGGACCTCCGATCCGAAATGTTGTATGCTTCTTCATAGGCTCTGAAAGAAGCACTCTCTCTTCCGCCAAAGCAGCGGTTAATTTCTCATATAATCTCTGATTCATAGATATTTACCCCATTTTCATATTCATTGTAAATCATACACTAAATAACGCCCGATGTAAAGTAAGCTTATCCCTTGTATTTTCAGCCCTTCCCATGGATTCCACCGCTTCCGCACTTGCAATATTTTCTGAAATGCGGTATATTAATTCCAATGTAATGCACAGTAATTTCTGTGCAGAATTTAAACACAAAGAAGGAGTGAATCTATCATTGGACTCGAGTGACGTCATACAATTAATTGTATTACTGGTATTATTATTTCTTTCCGCGTTTTTTTCATCCGCGGAAACTGCAATGACCACTGTAAACAAAATTCGAATCCGAACATTAGCTGAAGAAGGGAACAGGCGTGCCAGAACGCTTCTGCAGATTACGGACAATTCCGGGAAGATGCTGAGCGCCATACTGATCGGCAATAACATCGTGAATCTGTCCGCAGCATCACTGACCACTACGCTGGCCTATAGCCTGGGCGGTTCTATGGTAGCTGTCTCAAGCGGTATACTGACACTTTTGATTCTGTTATTTGGAGAGATTACGCCAAAGACCATGGCTACCATCCACGCAGAGAAGATTTCCCTTAGCTACGCACCAATTATCCATATTTTTATCAAGCTTATGACCCCGGTCATTTTCATCGTCAATGGAATGGCAATGGGAATCCTGACACTTCTGCGGGTAGATCCCAAAGCCAAGAATACTCTGATGACAGAGAATGAGCTGCGCACGATTGTAGATGTAAGCCACGAGGATGGCGTCATCGAATCAGAAGAAAAAGAGATGATCTACAACGTATTCGACCTGGGCGACGCCAAGGCAAAAGACGTTATGGTTCCCCGTGTCCACGTTACATTTGCCGATGTAGAAAGCAGCTATGAGGAATTGATCGAGATTTTTCGGGAGGACAAATTCACACGTCTTCCTGTATTTGAGGAGACCACGGATAACGTTATCGGTACCATCAACATGAAGGATCTGCTGTTATATGACAGTAACAAAAAGGATTTTCATGTGCGGGACATCCTGAGGGAAGCTTATTTTACCTACGAATATAAGAATACTGCCGAGCTGTTGGTTGAGATGCGCCAGGCTTCCTTCAACATCGCAATCGTGCTGGATGAATACGGCGAGACGGCCGGTCTCATTACGCTGGAAGACCTGCTGGAAGAGATTGTCGGTGAGATTCATGATGAATATGATGAAAATGAAGAAGATTTCATCCTGGAGCTTGGAGAGCGGGAATACAGCGTCGAAGGTTCCACTAATCTGGAGGAAATGAACGATCGGTTGGATCTGAAATTATCCTCCGACGATTACGATTCTGTGGGCGGACTGATTATTGAACACCTGGACCGGCTTCCTGAGGTGGGTGATGAGATTACCACAGAGGATGGCATCCGTATGGTTGTTGAGAAATTAGACAAAAACCGCATTGAGCGGGTGCACGTATATCTGCCGGAACCGGCAGAAGACAAAGAGGACTCATAACGAGTCCTCTTATATTCGAATTAATACCGTCTGATATCCGTCTCTTTTTAGTCTCCGCTCCATCTCTACCCCACGGTTCATATCCTGATAATTCCCTATCTGCACGCGAAAATACTCGCCGGAATCATCTATATATGCCGGATAGTCCTGTTCCAGCAGTTCATTTAGCAGACGCTCTGCATACATACGATTACGGAAGGCTCCCACCTGCACGCGGTATTCCGCCAATTCTCCCGTATCTTCTTCAGAAAACTCTCCGTCTTCTGCCCCTGGTTCTGATATTAAGCCCTGACTTCTCAGCACATCCAGTATTCCATCCGCGATTGCCAGCGCAATATCCTCAAAATTTGCATCAAACAGCTCATTGTCCACGTCCGAATTAATAAACCCTACTTCCACCAGCACCGCCGGCATCTGTGTTCTTTTAAGTACTACCAGATTGGGTCTTGCTTTTACCCCCAGATTGCGGAAACCTACAGCTTCCAGCTGCTGATTGATAGACTCAGCGATCTCCAGTTTCAGGCCTGACAGATCATAGACGAGAGATTCCACGCCAAACGCCGTGTTCTCCGTCGGAAATGAATTGCGGTGAATCGATATAAACAGATCCGCCCCCCACTCGTTTGCTTTTCTGGCTTTCTGAATCGGCGTATCATACACGTCGGCTGTCCTCGTATAATTCACGTCAATCCCATTATTTGCCAGGATCTCTCCTACTGCCAACGTCAGCCGGAGCGTATCATCCTTTTCCTGCCTGCCGTTATATACTGCGCCGGGATCACGCCCGCCGTGTGCTGATTGTAGTTTACGCAAATTGTGATATGTATTCCCCAGTATATATGGGG
>JAUNGJ010000012.1:0-35991 GCA_030524585.1 Eubacteriales bacterium
GATTGGCTGAGAAGAAAGCACAGGTAGCTGGTTCTGGACAGGAACATGAAGTACAGGAAAATACAAAGAAAAATCAGAGGGAAGTATAGAAAAGTATAGCAAATTTATGGTAGTAGAATAAAGAGTAGCAGGGCAAGGAAATTTCCTGCCCTGTTTTTGAGTTTACGAAAAAATTCTTTAAATATAGAATTTTTGTTTCGATGTAAAACAGAGAGAAAATATGGTATACTATAAAAAGTTTATTGCAAATGAAACGAGGTGTTTTTTTGGACAATCATAAGAAATATGTACTGTGGATTATTGATATAGCAAAGTTATTGGCAATTGTTTGTGGTGCAACTCTGCTTGGAATATTCTTTGTGAAAGTAGGATTTCCTGAAACAAACATTGTTGTAATCTATATCTTTGCGGTACTTTTAGTGGCACGTTTTACAAAAGGATATTTTTATGGGATTCTGTCCTCAGTCGTGAGTCTTTTATGTTTTAATTATTTTTTTACGGCACCTTATCATACTCTGGCAGTCAACGATCCGAGCTACATGATAACTTTTTGTATTATGTTGATTACAGCACTGATTACCAGTGCACTTACAACAAAGGAAAAGTTGATGACTATGGAAGCTACCAGGAAAGGTATGGAGAGTCAGACACTCTATATGCTTTCCAGCAAACTTTCTGATGCAGCAGATATCGAAGCTGTGATAAAGATAGCGGCGGAGAGTATGAGCAGATTGTTACAGGTAAATGTAGGATGTATCTATGTAGGAGAGCAGGCAGAACCAATCTATATTCAGCAGCTTGAAAAAGAGCAGCTCCATAGAAGTGTTACAGACGTTGATGAAATCCGTAGAAAATTTACAAATCTACGAACAGAATATCTCGAAAATGAGGAAAACTGGACCTTTCCAGTCAACGGACAGAACAGACTTTTGGCAGTTATCATGATTGACAGAAAAGTATCAGAAGAAGAACTTTCCTCGAATAAGAAACTGATTCATTCCATGATTGAAAATATTTCTCTTGCATTGGAACGTATTGAGATTACCATTGAAAGAGTAAGAGACAGACAACGGATGGAACGAGAAAGGGAGAGAGCAAATCTTCTCAGAGCAATTTCTCATGATTTGCGCACACCTCTTTCCGGAATTATGGGTTCTGCGGAAATGTTAATGGATATGACCGAAAAGGATGATAATCGCCAGAAACTTCTAAAAGGCATATATCAGGATGCGGACTGGTTAAAATCATTAGTGGAAAATATATTAAGTTTGACAAGATTGCAGGATGGAAAGATATTAGTACATAAAGAAATGGAGGCACTGGAAGAGGTTATTGCATGTGCGGTGGCACATATAGAAAAAAATTATCCAGACAGGGAAATACAGGTTGAGATACCGGAAGATTTTAGAATGGTTCCCATGGATGCAAAGCTGATTGAACAGGTAATCACTAATCTGTTGGATAATGCGGTAAAGCATACTACCTGTGAGGAGGCAATTACAGTCTGTGTAAGCTATTTGCCTGACAAGGCACAGGTAACAGTCAAGGACGAAGGAGAAGGGATTGCGAAAGAGGATGAAGGGAATCTGTTCCAGATTTTTTATACCTCAAAGACAAGAGCTGCCGATGTCAGAAAGGGGATTGGACTTGGACTTACAATCTGCGAAACAGTTGTGAATGCCCACGGAGGAACGATTACTGGAAGAAACAGGGAAGATGGTAAGGGTGCTGAGTTTATCTTTACACTGCCATTAGAAAGAAAGGAAGAAAGCCAATGATTCAGGAAAAAATACTCGTGGTAGAAGATGACATACAAATTCAGAATTTTATGATATATACACTTGAAAATGCCGGATTTGAAGTTGCGGCGGTGCCTAGTGGAAAAGAAGCGATTGAATGTATGATAAGAAAAGACATAGACTTAATCCTGCTTGATCTGGGACTGCCGGATATGGACGGCATGGATGTTTTACACAAAGTCAGGGAATGGTCTGGTGTGCCAATTATTATCGTATCAGCAAGGGACCAGGATAAAGAAAAGGTAACTGCTCTTGACGATGGGGCAGATGATTATTTGACCAAGCCTTTTTCCGCTACAGAGCTGATGGCAAGAATCCGAGTTGCCTTAAGACATTATTACCGGATGAATCAAAAGGAAGAGGTAGAAAAACCTGACGATGCTGTTTACACCAATGGAGAAATTTGTTTGGATAATGGAAAACATATGGTATATAAAAGCGGACAGGAGATACATCTGACGCCAATGGAATATAACCTTTTGTATCTTTTTATGAGAAACCCGGGTAAAGTGCTGACATACCATACAATCCTTCAAAAAATCTGGGGAGATGGTTATGGTGAGGATACACAGGTCTTACGTTCTGTGATGGCATCAACCAGAAGAAAGATTGAGAATAATCCTGCAAAACCGGAGTATATACTGACAGAAATCGGTATTGGTTACCGTATGAGAGAAAGAGACAAATAAAGAGAAGGCAGGGATTTTCATGCAAGATACAGATGTTTCATCTTTTTTTGCTGTTATGAGCACAGCAGAATTTCGGGAAAGAAAAGAGGAATTTACTTATCAAAAGGAGATGCTGCACAGTCTTGGTTCTATTCGATACTGTAAGGCAGAGCTGTTTAAAGATTGCATTCTCGGTACAATCCGGCTTCCACAAAAGAATGAACAGAAAAAGGCACAGCTTTCATTTGGATTCTATTTGACAGGCAGGAAAGTGTTTTTTGTCGAAGATGAAGGAAAATTGAAGGCATGGATAGAAAAGCAGACGGAGATGTTTCAGGAAGTTGATACACCGAAACAGTTGTTGTTACGGATTATGGAGCATATGATAGAAGAGGATACATTGTATTTTTCGCATATGGAGTCTGAACTGGACAAGCTGGAAGAGGAAATAAGCGGGGGAGCAGGAAGGAATAATAATTTTTTTACATCACTGACAAAGCATAGGCAAAAACTTTCTGAGTTTAATATTTATTATGAACAGTTGATAGACATTGGAGAATTGTTCAGTACCTGTGATTTTTATCGATCTGAACAGGATACACAAGGTTGGGACAGATTTATGCACCGTGTGGAACGATTGCAAAATCATGTACATCTTCTTCGTGAAAATGTGCTCCAGATACGTGAACTGTATCAATCAATGCAGGATGCACGTCAAAATAAAATTATGGTTGTAATTACCATTGTCACAACTATTTTTCTTCCACTTACATTGATTACAGGCTGGTATGGAATGAATTTTGTCTACATGCCGGAGTTGCAATGGCGGTATGGATATTTGGCTGTGATAATGATATCATTGGTTATTGTAATAGCAGAAATCATATATTTTAAAAAGAAAAAATTCTTTTAATCTTAAAAAGCAGATAATCTTAAAATAATATGTTTTAAGGTTATCTGCTTTTTTCACATCATTTTTACACATGGTTACCATTCTCACAGAATTCTCACATGGCATAAGGCAATTCCCACACTATTCTGACAAGGAACAAATTATAATACAGGTAAAGCAAAGGAGGAATGCGAAATGAGTCATACGTTGGAAGAAAGATGCAGGCAGTTGATGATACAAAGAAAATTTGAACAATGTCAGAAAGAAATAGAAACAGCCATGGCAGAAAATCCTCATTGTGCAATTCCGCATAATTTGATGGGGATTTTATTGGAGAAGGAATCCAACCATGTACTTGCCATGAAGCATTTTCGTGCTGCTTATGCGCTGGATCCTACTTATGTTCCTGCACGGTATAACATGGACCAGTATGCGCAGATGTATCCGACAGGAAAATGTGCCTTTACGGAAGAGGATTGTCCGGTTGAAAATGATCAGCAGTTCGAATTGGTCTATGATGAGCATCATGTTGGTCATTTGGTACGAAAGTAAAGATGTTGACAAAAAACTCTCATAACATTCCGACAGCAGAAAAATTCTAATACAGACAGAAATCAAAGGAGGATAAGCCTATGGAAAAAAGCTATACAATTATTGCAGGTAGTGGGCGTTTAGGAGCAAGCATTGCAGGTAAGTTATCAGAGCAAAAAAAAGATGTTATGATTATTGACCGTGACAAGACGGCTTTTCGTAAATTGCCTATATCTTTTGGAGGATTGACGCTGGTTGCAAGTGTAACAGATTTGGAAAGACTGAAAGCAGCAGAAATAGATAAGGCAACAGTATTTATTGCGGTGACAGATGATGACTGCACAAATATTTGTGCAGCGCAAATTGCTAAAAAGGTATTTCATATAGAAAAGGTGGTAGCACGAATTTATGACGAAGAAAAAATACCTCTCGTAACGGGAATGGAAATTGATACAATTTGTCCGACCAGGTTATCCGAGAAAGAAATTGCTGATTATATTCAGATAGGAGGACGGGATTATGTGGGTAAATAAAAAGAAAAAAAAGAGTATTTTGATAGTAGGAGGATTTCATGAAGCCAGATCGCTTGCTAATTCGCTCCTCGAAAAAGATTATCGTGTAACTGTAGTCAATAAAAATTATGCAGATTGTGAAAAACTTGCAGAGATTAATAAACTGAATGTGATATATGGAGATGGAAGTAAAAAATTCATATTGGAGGATGCTGATGCAGCATCATGTCAGGTGGCGATTGCTTTAACCGGAAGCGATGAAACAAATTTGATCATCTGTGAAATGTGTAAGGAATTTTTCCATGTGGAAAAGACGGTTTCCATGTTAAATGATCCGTCCAAAACAGATTTTTTTTACCAGATGGGAATTGACCGGGTGGTATGTGCATTAAACATGATTACCAATATTATGGAAGAAAATGCCCTTATGGATGAAATGATGAAAATGATTCCGCTTGAGGAGGGAAGGCTTCACATTGCAGAGACGGCAATCTTACATAATTCTACTCTAATAGGGAAGAAGCTATGGGAACTAAATCTTCCGAAAGAGATTATTATCGGCTGTATTTTAAGAGGCGATCAGAGTTTGATTCCAAGAGGTGATACCAGTGTAAAAGAGGGAGATATACTGCTCATGATCACTTCAGACAAGCAAAAACTGAACGCTGTAAAGGAGTTGACGAAAAGTTGATTATTCATGAAAAGACTTCTATTTCAGGCAATTCAATTGCCGGTAAGATGATGGTACTGGAAGGTATAATATTATTTGTTCCGCTCATCGTGATTCCATTCTATCCCGGAGAAGCCAAGTTGTCTGTTATTTTTTTGATACCCGCATGTTTGTCTGTTATGGCAGGTTTGTTTGTATGCCGTTATGGGAAGCAGATTGGTAATAGCAGTCGTCTTGTTGTATTTTCATGGTTTTATGGAATTCTTCTGGCTGCGGTTCCGTTTCTTATGTATGGAGATGTCACACCTGTGCAGGCTCTGTTTGAATCGGTCAGTGGTTTTACTACAACCGGGCTTTCTGTGCTTGATGTAGAAAAACTTCCGCATACATTCTTGTTTTACAGGGCATTTTTGCAATATGTAGGTGGTCTTGGGTTTATTATGACAATGCTTCTTTTCGTGCAGGAAAAGGATTCTGCGGTTTTATATCAGGCAGAAGGGCATCCGGACAGGCTGATGCCGGGTATAGGAAAAACGGCAAAGGTAATTGGCACCATGTATGGATTCTTCCTGTTAATTGGTACAGTATTTTATACTATATTTGGAATGCCGTTTTTTGACAGTGTTGTACATACTATGTGTGCATTATCTACAGGTGGATTTTCTAATAGAATGGACAGTATTGGATACTATAACTCGTTGCCAATTGAATGTATTACTGTTATTTTGATGTTAATTGGTACAACAAATTTTTCGTTGCTTCTTCTGCTGTTTAAGGGTAGAATCAGGGATTTTTGCAAGTCAAGTGAAATGCGTTTTTTAGGAGGGCTTATTTTAATTACTATCCCTATCCTATCGGGATTTTTGGTAGCAGGAGGAAAAACGATAGGAGAAGGAGTACGTCTCTCAATATTCAATGCATTTTCTGCATTGTCGACAACTGGGTATGCAACCGGTAGTTTCAGTGACTGGTCAGAGAGTGCTCTTGCAGTCATGATTCTTCTTATGGTAATTGGTGGAGGATTAGGCTCCACTGCGGGTGGAATAAAACTGGCACGTGTGTGTATTTTAATGAAGAATCTTGTTCGGAATGTACGAAAAAAGATGGTGCCGGATAGAACTGTCCTACTTACCTATTATCACAGGGGAACAGAAAAAGAATTGTTAGAGAATGAACAGATAGAGGAGGCATCAACTTATGCAGGATGTTATGTATTGATTTATATATTAGGTACAGTGCTTTTAACCTTTTTCTCTGGGTGTACTTTGGTCCAGGGCGCATTTGAATTTGCATCGTCTCTTGGAACCGTAGGGCTTTCTATCGGAGTAACAAATTCCAACACTTCGACAATATGTCTTTTAATTGAAATTGTAGGAATGGTTTTAGGAAGGCTAGAAATATTTGTAATCTTCAAGGCGTTAAAAAAATATAAGGAAAAAAGTTGAATGGAGCTAAAAGAAAACCAATAGCTTCGTATGAATTGATTCTATTGGTTTTCTTAAAGAGTTGGATTGCCTTGTTTTCGCAGTAAATCAAGCATATAACGAACCATAGGTAATAGATTATTGGCTTCCTGCTCCGTGCAGTCATTTAACGTGGCTTGGAGCTTTTGAAGGCTAGGTGACTGATTCTCTTTGTCTGGATAGAAAATTCTATCAGATGGTATTTTCAAATATGTAATTAAAGGATAAAGCACCTCAAATTTTGGATTGCCACGCCCAGCCTCAATGTTCAGTATGGTGCGTTGATCCAGATTAAGAATTTCTGCCAGCTTTTCCTGTGAAAGACTGAGTTCTGTTCGGTATTCACGTACTGCGTTGGCAAGATTTTGTTTTATATCCTGCATTGTAATTCACCTCGATAGTAGTTTACATTACACATCGGCAGGAGTGAATTGCATTAGAATACAGAGCGAATATGGAGTACAGTACATGATAAAACGAAGGTGGAAAATACGAGGAAAAAAGAATATCAGTATAAAAAGCAGCAAGAGCTTACTACACATATCAAGGTGTATCGTAATGAAGTAAAAAACTTCAATGCGATACACCTTTTTTAGTGGGCAAAATCAGAGAGTAGTTTGGTCCTTTTTCGGTTTCCTGTCATTAGTCTGCTGAACTGACGAACTACGGTTAAGATATTGATTCAGATTATCTAATTTTCTGTTGAGAGCATTGATTTCTTTCTCAGCAAATTTATAGGTTTTCTGTAAGGTTTCTTTCTTGGAATACAAAGAATTGTATTCGTTACGGAGTTTTTCAATATCAAGAGTTTTAGGGTTCATTCCAAGACGTTTCAACATATTTTCTGCACCGTCATGGAGTAGAAGTTCTGTTTCGTGACTTCGCAGGTAAGCATCCGGATTTTTGGATTTCTGATACCGGACATGATAGATATGATTGGACTGATATTGTTCGGCATATTTCAAAATCTGTCCTAAATCCTTTAACTGATGCTCGGTTTCAACAAGACTGTTTCGTGCAGTTTTGGCAAGAACCGACTTAGCTGCAAGCTGTTTTTCCAGCTCGGCAATGGAGCCTGTTTCACTGTAACTGCTGGCAGCAATCTTTAGGTTTTGGATGTCTGCCCAATGCTTTAGACCGGGACTATGTTCAAACTTTTCTTCCGAGGTGTCAATGAGCTTTTTGGAAGAAAAATCTTTGACAAGCTGCTTCTTTCTTGTAGGAAATGGAATACGTTTTTGGGGCTGTATCAATGCCTTTGCCTCGATCCGTTCCTTAATACGTTCTTTGGTGTATTCCGCACCCAAAGAGTTGGCTCTGCCACGGATAAAATGCTCACGGTCAAGTGGTCGAAATGAGATATATTTTAAAGATTTTTCGTCAAAGGTTTCGCCTTTTATCTCATATCCTTTGGCACGGATAAGCTCAAGAAAGTCCTCGTAAGTATCAGCAGTTTGGATAGCTTCGTCAATGTCATTTTTGAGCCTGATTTTCCATGAGGAATTATTTTTATTGGAGAGCCATTCCTTGTATGTTTTTCCACGCTGGTCAGTTGGTGGCAGGACGGATAACTGATGCTCGGAACACAGCTCATCATTCAGATGCCGGATGTGATAGTAGGTCTTTTTACAGTCATGGTATTTCTCATGACTGATGTTATCTGCAGCACAGAAAATGATGTGGTTGTGAACGTGTCCTTTGTCAATGTGGGTAGCCACAATGTAAGAGTATTTTCCTTCCAGAAGTTTATCGGCAAGCTCTATGCCGATTTGATGAGCTTCCTTATAAGATACTTCTCCGGGCATAAATGCCTGTATCAGATGAAAGGCTTTGTTTGGGTCTGCCTGATTGGTTTTTGACAGGGCAAACTTGAAATCAAAAGCAGCAGTTTCCGGACTACATCCAAAGGAAGAAATGAGAATACTTTCATCTGTCTTTGCAGGGTTGCAGATGTAATCTACTGCTTTATTGACGGTTGCTTGGATAGCATGGATTTTTGTGATTGCCATACCTGTTTCATCAGCTCCTTTACTTCTTTTACATCGGCTTCATAGACGTTGCCCGTGGCGTTCATACGCTTGGCAATCTGGTTTAAATTGTTCCCGATGCGAGAGAGGATTGTGTTGTATTCCCGTAGGTGTTCATAGTTTACATCATAGACATATCCGTACAAAATCAGATGCCGGATAAAGGCGGATTTGCTTTTCATATTGGAGGCTTTCCACTTCTGTTCTAGGATGTACTGCTCATCATTGCTCAGATATATTTTCAATTCATTTTGTCTTTCTCTTTTTGCCATTGCTTTGTCCTTTCCCTTCCTTATTTATAAAAAAGATTTTGTGATATGCCGTATCCGGCGGTGTGGTTTTTGAACGTAAAAATTCAGAAATTCTCGTGTAGTAATTACTGAGTTTTGGAGTGCAAAGGGGGTCAGGGGGATATGCCCCATGCAAGCCAATTTTCTCAAGTTTCTACTTGGAAGAAACTTTGGGAAATGGTGCCTGTGAGGGAACACAGGCAGTGCTTGCTATCTTTGGCAAATTGTCCGCAGGGAATTTGCGAGTTTTAGGCTGCATAGGCAGCCTGTCCAAAACTCATACGGGCGTTACCGCCCATTTATGGACAGCATCCGGCTGTCCGGCTTCGGAGAACGGCATAGGTAATAAAAAAACTGCCACAGCTCACAGCAGGCATCAGATGCCCGTGAAGCTCCATAGCAGTTTGTGTGTCTTTTTATGAATTTGTGATTTTATCCATAAAAGATTTTAGCAACCAGAAGCTGCAAAGTCAATAAGAGAAAGCAGGAGAGAAAAGAGTATTTATTTTGGGATAAGTTGAGTTGATTGTGTCAAAAGCGGTTGCGGAAAAAAGCCTGTTTTAATATGAAAGGTTTTTTCCGGTTCGTTTTTTACAATGAGATTGGAGAATTTACAGAAAGGAGGTAAAGCATGAATACAGCAGATCGAAGAGCTGAAATAATAAATATTCTGCTTGTCAGACGTCGCATTACGGCGAAAGAACTGGCAGACGAATTTCATGTTACGGTTCGCACAATACAAAATGATATTCAGGCTTTATCTCTTGGTTTTCCAATTTATACAAAACAGGGAGGCGATGGTGGAATTTTTGTGGGAGAGAATTATAAGCCATACATGAATACGCTGACTCCTCTTGAACTGAAAGTTTTACAGGAAATGTATGAACTGGCAGAGGGGATACATAAGAAAGTTTTATTACAGATTATCTGCAAGTATGGACCGGATAAGCTGGAACTCTAATCTTGTCATTCCGCTAAAGCACATAATTTTTACAACACCGTTCATAGCAGACGGAAGTGTGCTTATGTGCTTTTTGGGCTGATAAGTCCAGAGTTGATTTTATCCAAAATGCAGGCAGGAGCCTGTGAATGTACCTTGACAATTTCATATACAAATGCGTACAGGACGTGTGGAATATGTGGAGCCACTATGCGGACACGCCAAGAGATACCTGCTTTCTTTTTTTTTATAAGAAGGTTCATACGAGGGAGTACCGAAATCCGGTACTGAAGTTAAGGTAAGTAGCGATGAATGTCTGGCAAAATGTGCAGCAGTTGCACGGGGCAAAGATACATATTTTTGATAATGATACTTCCGGAGAAATCCGGTCAATTTGAATGACGGTGCAAGACCGATGTGGGCAGAGTAATGACCTGCCACCTGTATGGATTTTTTGTTGTCTGCTGATGAGAGATTGGAGCATTGGTTCCTGTTTGTCATGGGCAGATAAAGTGCTGCCTATTTTATTAGGAAAGAGGTGATAGTTGTGGAGCGAATGAAAAATGGAAAGAGGTTTGTTCGCTACAAAGAGGGAGCAGAAATGTATAGTATGTGCCAGAGCAAGTTTGAGCAGATGGCAAAGGATGCAAAGGCAATCTATAAGGTAGACAAGCTGGTGCTTGTAAATTGCGATATTTTTGAGGAATATTTGGAAACATTCAGATTGTATGTGTGATGATTTTTATTCAAGGGATTTTGCAGTAGAAAACACTTGACTTTTCGTATACGAAAAGTATAATGGTATATAGAAGTGATTGGAGGTGCATACAGATGGCTAAAATGGGTAGACCAAAATCTGATGCCCCAAAGCTGAATACATTAAGTGTAAGGGTAACAGATAGCGAGCTGCAAAAGCTAAAGGAATATGCGGACAGTCACGGAATGACCATAACTCAATTATTGCATACAGGTGTTGATTTATTACTTAGGACACCGGATGCAGAGGTGCAAAATCTCTTTCCTTGAAGAAAGGAGTAGAGATGGCAAAAGCAAGAAAAGACAACAAAGGCAGAGCATTACGGAAGGGGGAATCCCAGAGAACGGATAATACATATGTATATACTTACACTGATCCGTTCAAGAAACGCAGATTTGTATATGCCAAAGATTTGCAGACACTAAGACAAAAAGAAGCAGATTTGATAAAAAATCAGCTTGATGGATTAGATGTTTATGTAGCTGGTAGTGCGACTTTGAATTTTGTATTTGACAGGTATATGTCAACGAAGTATGACTTACGCAAGACAACACGTTCCAATTACAATTATATGTATGACCATTTTGTGAGGGACGGATTTGGACAGAGAAAAATCGGAGAGATAAAGTATTCCGATGTAATGTATTTTTATTACTATTTGTTGAATGAGAAAGACTTGCAGGCAAATACAGTCGATACGATTCATACGGTGCTTCACCCTACATTTCAGTTGGCAGTGCGTGATGGAATAATCCGCACAAATCCTTCTGATGGTGTCATGGCAGAAATCAAAAGAAAAGCAGGGAAGAACAAAGGCATTAGACACGCTTTGACGGTAGAGCAGCAGAGGGCTTTTATGAATTATACCGCAAACAGTCCAATCTTTTATCATTGGCATCCATTGTTCACAGTATTGTTGGGAACCGGATGCAGAATTGGAGAAGTGATTGGATTAAGGTGGGAAGATTTGGACTTTGAAAACCGTCTTATCAATATCAATCATAGCGTGACCTATTATGCCAGAGAGGGCAGTAAAACACGCAAGTCAGAATTTGCGGTGTCACTTCCAAAGACAGAAGCGGGTATCCGGACTGTTCCGATGATGGATGCGGTTTACAATGCATTCAAAGAGGAATATGAGGTGCAGAAAGAAAATGGTTTTAACAGTACCGTGATTGATGGTATGACAGGCTTCATTTTTTGTAACCGCTTCGGTAATATTCATAATCCACAGACTGTTAATCGGACGATTAAGAGGATCTTGGAGAACTATAATGCTGAGGAAGTAGTCAATGCCAAAAAGGAGAGACGGCAGCCTGTTATTATCCCACATTTTTCCTGCCACCATTTACGGCATACCTTTTGTACGAGGTTCTGCGAAAAGGAAACAAACATAAAAGTCATTCAGGCTGTCATGGGACACGCTAACATCGAAACAACGATGGATATTTATGCGGAGGTCACAGACGCAAAGAAAAAAGAAGCAATTGAAAATTTATCACACAATCTTGATATATTTTAGGGAAGAGTCCTTAAAATTGAATGTGTGAATTACAACTACAAAATCATTGATTTACTACTTAGTTACTACGAATTTTGCTTGCATGGTACTGAATAATACATGATAATACATTGCAGAGAGTTAGCAAATACGTGGTAATACTTCATAATAGGGAACAATACCTCTTCTTCTTGGGTATTCCCGACAATGAAGAGTATGGGTGCTGCAAAGAATGAAGCAAACAATGCGGCACAGGCTGTAAAAGCGGAAGAAAAACCGGCAGAGAAAATAGATTTCTCTCATGTGAAGATTGAGCCGCTTTTTGAGGAAATGGTTGATTTTGACACGTTCAGCAAGTCGGATTTCCGTGCGGTGAAGATCAAAGATTGTGTGGCTGTACCAAAGAGCAAAAAGCTTCTTCAGTTCACACTGGATGATGGAACGGGCACAGATCGTACGATTTTAAGTGGAATTCACGAGTATTACGAGCCAGAAGAGCTGATTGGAAAGACAGCTATCGCTATTGTGAATCTGCCGCCGAGAAAGATGATGGGTATCGATTCCTGTGGTATGTTGATCAGTGCAGTACATGAGGAAGGCGGAAGAGAAGGATTGAACCTGCTGATGGTAGATGATGCGATTCCCGCAGGCGCGAAGCTGTATTAGGCAGTATATCGGCATGAGCAGAGAATATGAATAAAGAGTTAAATGTAAAAATGCGACAGAGGATGATAGTTATCCTGTTGTCGCGTTTTAATTTTCTAAAATGGTGATGCAGATGAGTTATTGTGATAAGAATGACTATTATCCGGTCCGGGTTATCAGAAGCAGCCGCAGATCAATTGGGATAGAGATTCGTCCGGATTGTTCTGTATATGTCCGTGCGCCATATAAGGTAACGAATGAAGAGATTAGACGGTTTCTGCAGGAGAAAGATAGCTGGATCAGGAAACATCTGGAGCTGATGGAAGGAAAACGGGAACAGCTTTCTGCCATAGAACCGCTTTCCGTGGATGAAATCAGGGAGCTGGCGGATCGGGCATTAGAAGTGATTCCGCCCAAGGCAGCCCATTATGCAGAGCTTCTGAAGGTGTCTTATGGAAGAATTACTATTCGCAATCAGAAGACAAGGTGGGGAAGCTGCAGCAGTAAAGGAAATCTGAATTTTAACTGCCTGCTGATGCTCATGCCGGATGAGGTGATAGATTATGTGGTGGTACATGAATTATGCCACAGAATAGAAATGAATCATTCCAAGGAATTCTGGGCTCTTGTAGAAAGTGTTCTGCCTGATTATAAAAATCATAAGAAGTGGCTGAAGGAGCACGACGGAGAGTTTATGAGAAGAATGAAATATTGCTGACCAAAAATTCAAAAACTATAGTAATTCATGTAAATTCTTGGTAGAATCTATGTAAAAGATATGTAAAATTTACAAGGTTTTGTGGGTGAATACGATGAATATTTTTAATATAATTACACTGTTAGGCGGACTTGCCATGTTTTTGTATGGAATGCGTTTGATGGGAGATGGATTAAAGGCCGGTTCTTCAGGAACATTGAAGAGAGCTATGGAGAAGGCTACTAACACTCCGGTCAAAGCATTTCTTTTAGGGTTGGCGATGACTGCGGTGATTCAATCATCGACGGCAACGATCGTGATTACTTCAGGACTTGTGGGAGCAGGAATTATTTCACTGAAGCAGTCTCTGGGGGTTGTTATTGGTGCAAATGTCGGAACGACCGTCACCGGACAGATCATCCGGCTGTTGGATGTGGATTCATCGGGAGCTTCCATTCTGCAGTTTTTTAATCCATCTACACTGGCGCCGCTGGCAATGATTGTCGGCATTATAATCATCATGGGTGTGAAATCCAAAGGTTCGGGTACGCTGGGGCAGATTATCATTGGATTTGGTATTCTGTTTTCCGGTCTTCTGAATATGACGGATGCAGTTGGTACGCTGACGGAAAGCGGAATTGTTGAGAGGCTCTTTTCCGGATTGGGAGATAACCCATTTGTTGGTTATGCAGTGGGAGCCGGAGTGGCTTTTGTACTGCAGAGTTCGTCTGCGACAATTGGTATTCTGCAGGCGTTTTCTACGTCCGGTCAGCTGACGTTCGGCGCGATTTATGCGGTTTTAGTGGGTATATATCTGGGAGACTGCGTGACGACAGCAATTGTCTGTAATATCGGCGCCAAGCCGGAGGCAAAGCGTGTCGGTATTGTAAATATTCTGTTTAACCTGAGTAAATCCGCCTTGATTTTAGTGGTGGTTACAATTGTACATAATATTGGATTGCTGGACGGCATCTGGAACAATACGATACGTTCGGGTGGTATTGCAAACACGAATACGATTTTTAATCTGGCATGCGCCGTTCTTCTTCTGCCGATGGTCGGAATATATGAGAAAATGAGCTACAGAATTGTGAAGGATGAGCCTGCCGTTGCCGGAAGATATGACGAGATGCTGGATGCGCTTAATCCGGTATTTATTGATACCCCCGCACTGGCTTTTGGGCGCTGTTATGAACTGCTTCTGGTTATGTGTCAACTGGCCCGGACCAATATCAATCGCGCATTTGACCTGCTCAACGAATATGATAGGAAAATCATTGATCAAATGGACGAGGATGAGGATTATATTGACATTATGGCGGATCGGATAAGTAATTACCTGGTCCAGATTTCTGCGAAGATTACTTTGCCGTATCATGTAGAAATTATGAATTATTATTATTCTGCGATTACGGAATTTGAGCGTCTGGGAGACCATGCTGTGAATATTGCGGAGATTGCAACAGAGCTGAAAGAAAATGGCAATGCATTCTCAAAGGAAGCCCTGTCGGAGCTGGTTGTGCTGCGGGAGCTTCTGGATACCATTTTGGACTATACATATGAAGCATTCAGAAAACAGAATCAGCGGGCGGCTCACCATATTGAACCACTGGAAGAGGTTGTGGATGATATGGTAAATGCATTAAAGGATAACCAGTTGAAGCGAATCCGGGATGGAGAATCCGGAGTGTTCAATGGGACAGAATTTTTCAATTTGCTGTCGGAAGCGGAACGTATCTCAGATGTCTGTTCGAATGTGGGAGTGGCAACGGTAGCAAGGGCAACGCCTGAAATTGAGCATCAGGTACATGATTATGTTTCCAGGCTGCATTCCGGTCGGGATGAAGAATTTAACCGTGATTACCAGGAGGCCCATGAGAGATATTTCAGGCTCCTGCATAGAAAAGAATCTTAGTTAAATAGGAAAGGATTTGATGTGGAATGGAAATACAGACGGTTCAGGGGGATATTACAAAAGTAGATGATCTGGAAGCTATTGTAAATGCAGCCAATACCAGCCTGCTTGGGGGCGGTGGCGTGGATGGCGCCATTCACCGGGCAGCAGGGCCTGATTTGCTGAGAGAGTGCCGTACATTACACGGCTGTAAGACCGGCGAAGCTAAAATCACCGGGGCATACAATCTGCCCTGCAGATATGTGATCCATACTGTTGGTCCGATTTGGCATGGCGGCAGCAAAGGGGAAGCCAAACTGTTGGCAAATGCATACCGGAATTCGCTGCAGGCAGCAGTTGACCGTGGAATCCGTACGGTTGCATTTCCGTCTATTTCGACAGGAGTGTATCATTATCCGCTGGAAGAGGCAGCCGGCATTGCAGTGAGAACCGTGAAGGAGTTTGCCATGAAGCATCCGGATGCATTGGAGACTGTGAGATTTGTACTGTTTGATCCGAAAACAAAGGCTGCATATGATAATGCCATTTCCATGAGCATATGATATGGGTGAAGCAAATACAGAATGAAATGATAAGAGAAAACCGGGAGGTCGGGTTCTTATGCTGGGAAATAAACCGGGCAGACTTTTAAAGGAATATGTGTCAGATTATGTAATTTTTGATCTTGAAACCACGGGGATTTCATCTAATTATGATGAGGTCATTGAAATATCTGCCGTAAAGGTAAGAGCTGGCAGAGTGGTCGGTGAATTTAATACACTGGTAAATCCAGGACGGGCGATACCGTATGGCGCCAGCCGGGTGAATGGAATTACGGATGAAATGGTGGCGGATGCGCCGCCATTTTGTGATGTTTTAAGGGAGTTTTTAGATTTTGTGGGAGAGGATGTGCTGGCAGGACACAATATCCGGTCTTTTGATCTGAAATTCATTTATCGGGATGCTAAGAAGTATTTTGGCAGGATTCCGGAGAATGATTATGTGGATACTCTGCTGATGGCGAAGAGAGATATGCCCGAACTTTCCCGTTATCGGTTGGTGGATCTGGCAGAGTATTATCATATTTCGTCGAAAGGTGCACACCGGGCATTGAATGACTGCCATATGAATCAGCAGATTTATGAACGTCTGGCAGCAGGGAAGGGTGACAGGACTCCGCAGCGTGGTATGGTAAAAATCAGAGGTGTTGTGGAGCGCATTACTTATCAGAATCCGGATAATGGTTATACGGTTCTGAAATGTGCTGTGAAAAATTATTCCGATTTGGTAACGGTAGTAGGAAGTCTGTTGGATGTCAACGTGGGCTCGGTTCTTTTGATTGACGGAAATTGGAAGGTGGATCGTAAATATGGACGCCAATTTATGGCAAGCACCTGGGAAGAGACTATGCCTGCCACCATATTCGGTATTGAGAAATATCTGGGTTCCGGTCTGATCAAGGGCGTGGGGCCAAAGTTTGCAAAGCGCATTGTTCAGAAATTCGGCACAGATACGATAGACGTGATTGAGACAGATATAGGCCGTCTCCGGGAAGTGGAGGGGATTGGAGAAAAACGCATCCGGCAGATTCATGAGAGCTGGGAAAAGCAGAAAGAGATTAAGAATGTTATGCTTTTTCTGCAGGAATATGGAGTAAATACGTCATTTGCCGCAAAGATTTATAGACAGTACGGCAATGAGAGCATTGAGACAGTGAAGGCAAATCCTTTCCGTCTGGCGGATGATATTTGGGGAATTGGCTTTAAGACGGCAGATGGTATTGCGGAAAAGCTGGGATTTGGAAGGGAAGCATTTGTCAGGCTTCGAAGCGGAATCATGTATACCCTCAGCAATCTGGCGGATGAGGGACATGTGTATGCCCTGAAGGATCAGCTGATCCGTGCAGCCTCTGAGCTTCTGGAAGCTGAGGATACATGCATTATCATGACGCTGGATCAGATGGTCAAGGACGGGGATCTGATCTTACAGAAAATCGAACGGGAAAGGCTGGAGGATGGAGAGATCATGGTTCTGGAGGCCATTTATCTGCCGCCTTTTTATTACGCAGAGACGGGCGTTTCGAACAAATTAAGGAAGCTGGCGGACAGGCCGGCAGAGGACAGGCTGTGGTTTAGTCTTCAGGAGGCGAGAAGAAAGAGTGGGAAGGAGGATCTGTCTATTGATATAAGACATATCGAGAGACAGGTTCATATGGAATACGATGAGATCCAGGCCGAGGCAATCCGAAAAGCGGCGGTATCTAAGGTGCTGGTTCTTACCGGCGGACCGGGTACCGGGAAAACGACCACAACCCAGGGAATTATTGCGGCGTATCGTTCCTTTGGATTAAGAATTTTGCTCGCGGCGCCTACGGGACGTGCTGCAAAACGTATGACAGAGGCCACCGGGCTGGAGGCAAAGACCATTCACAGACTTCTGGAGTGTAAGCCGCCGGAAGGCTATCAGAAAAATGAGGAGCATCCACTGGAAGGGGATGTATTGATTGTAGATGAATGTTCAATGATTGATATTGTTCTTATGAATTCCCTGCTGAAGGCTATTCCCCCGGGTATGCGCCTGATTCTTGTAGGCGACATTGACCAGCTGCCTTCGGTTGGCGCAGGAAATGTGCTTCGGGATATTATCGATTCGGAATGTTTTCCTGTGATCCGTCTGACCCGAATCTTCCGGCAGGCGCAGACCAGTCGAATTATTATGAACGCTCATAGAATTAACAGAGGTGACATGCCGGACATTTCCAATGGCAGGGAAACAGATTTCTTTTTTGTGAATAAGGAAGAGCCGGAGGAAGCAGCCGCGGAGATTGTGAATCTGGTGCAGAATAAGCTGAGCAGGTATTATCAGACTCCGGCCCATCAGATTCAGGTGCTGACGCCTATGCAGCGGGGTGTGGTTGGAGCCGCGAATCTAAATATAGCGCTCCAGGAGGCATTGAATCCGCAGGGAGAGGGACTTCGCAGAAGCGGATTTATCTATCGGCCCAATGATAAGGTCATGCAGATCAGAAACAATTATGATAAAGAGGTATTTAATGGAGATATCGGAATGATCGAATCGGTAGATCTGGGAGCGCGCACCTTAAAGGTAAACTTTGACAGCCGGGTTGTTGAATATGACGCCACGGAGCTGGACGAGCTGGTGCATGCTTATGCGACCACCATACATAAAGCTCAGGGTTCGGAATATCCCATTGTTGTCATGCCGGTGTTAATGAACCATTTTGTTATGCTGCAGAGAAACTTGATTTATACAGGTATTACCAGAGCCAAGAAGATTCTGGTGATGGTAGGAACAAAAAAGGCGCTGGCTTATGCAGTGAAAAATCTTACTGTCACAAAACGAAATACCCTGCTTAAGGAACGCCTGAATAAAACTGTTGATACTGTGGCTGAGCATATGCAGATGGACGAACGTTTGAAAATATCGTATACTGAATTTACAAGATAAAGGTATGGGTTATAAAGGGTAAATTTGAAGGAGGTAGTACCATGGAAGAGCGCACAAAGGGAAGAGTTACGATTCCGACAGATATGGATGTGGTGCCGGAGACGCTTGAACTTTTGGAGCGGTGGGGAGCGGATGCGATCCGAGATTGTGATGGGACAAAATATCCGGAAGAACTGCGTAATGTGGGGGCAAAGGTCTATTCGACCTATTACACAACAAGGAAGGATAACGAATGGGCAAAAGCGAATCCGGACGAAATTCAGCAGATGTATGTTATGACGCCATTTTACACTGCAGTAGGAGATAAACTGAGTATTCATCTGATGAATCATCTGTATCCGGATATGCTTGCAGTTAATTCCAGGGATGATATTACCCGCTGGTGGGAAGTGATTGACAGGACTACGGGAGAGGTGGTTCCGGTATCTCAGTGGGACTACGCTGAGGAAACGGGAGATGTGACGATTAGAGAAACAAAAGAGTTTCATGAATATACTGTAAGCTTTCTTGCGTATATTATGTGGGATCCAGTACATATGTATAACGCAGTGACGAACGATTGGCAGGGTGTGGAGAAACAGATTACCTTTGATGTGCGGCAGCCGAAGACCCGGGAGTTTTCCATGAAGCGGCTGCGCCGGTATATTGAGGAGAATCCGCATATTGATGTGATTCGTTATACAACATTTTTCCATCAGTTTACTTTGATCTTTGATGAGCTGGCGCGGGAAAAGTATGTGGATTGGTATGGGTACTCTGCATCGGTGAGTCCGTATATTCTGGAACAGTTTGAGCGGGAAGCAGGATATAAGTTCCGGCCGGAATTTATCATTGATCAGGGCTATATGAATAACACCTATCGTATTCCAAGCCGGGAATTTCAGGATTTTCAGGCATTCCAGCGCCGGGAGGTGGCGAAGCTTGCGAAGGAGATGGTGGATATCACCCATGAATGTGGAAAAGAAGCCATGATGTTTCTGGGAGATCACTGGATTGGCATGGAGCCATTTATGGATGAATTTAAAGACATCGGATTGGATGCAGTAGTAGGAAGTGTAGGAAATGGCGCAACACTCCGTCTGATCAGTGACATTGAGGGTGTGAAGTATACAGAAGGACGATTTCTTCCATACTTCTTCCCGGATACCTTCCATAAAGGAGGAAATCCGGTAAAGGAGGCGAAGGTAAACTGGGTGACCGCAAGACGGGCGATTTTGAGAAAACCGATTGACCGTATTGGGTATGGCGGATATTTAAAGCTTGCGCTGAAGTTCCCGGATTTTGTGGAGTATGTGGAAAGTGTCTGTAATGAATTCCGAACCTTATATGACAATATTAAGGGAACAACGCCATATTGCATAAAGAGAGTGGCTGTTTTAAACTGCTGGGGCAAAATGCGGGCCTGGGGCAATCACATGGTGCACCATGCGATTTACTATAAACAGAACTATTCTTATGCGGGAGTTATAGAGGCATTAAGCGGAGCGCCTTTTGATGTTGTCTATATCAGCTTTGATGATATCCGGCAAAATCCGGAGATTCTGAAAGATATAGATGTGATCCTGAATGTGGGAGATGCGTATACTGCTTATACAGGCGGTGAGAACTGGAAGGATGAGCAGATCATTACCGCGGTGAAAAAATTTATCTACCAGGGCGGAGGCTTTATCGGAGTCGGAGAGCCGACCGCTTATCAGTGGGAAGGAAGGTTTTTCCAGCTTGCGGGTGTGCTGGGAGTAGAGGAAGAGAACGGATTTACACTCAATGTTGACAAATATAATTGGGAGGAGCATGAGCATTTCATTACTGCAGATGTTAGCGGCAAGGTCGATTTCGGCGAGGGGAAGAAGAATATCTATGCGATGCCGGAGACCGTTGTGATCTGTCAGAAGGATAATGGTGTGCAGCTTGCGGCAAACGAGTTCGGCGAAGGAAGATGTGTCTATATAAGTGGTCTTCCGTACAGCTTTGAGAACAGCCGCCTTCTGTACCGGGCAATTCTGTGGGCATCCAGTGCTGAGGAAAAGATTAAGTGCTGGTTTAGTACCAATTATAATGTAGAGGTACATGCCTATGTAAAGAATGGTAAGTATTGCGTGGTAAATAATACTTACGAGCCGCAGGAGACCCGCGTCTATAGAGGTGACGGCACAGGCTTTAACGTGCAGCTTGCGGCAAATGAAATACTCTGGTATGAGATATAGTCAGTATGGCTAAAGGAGATGCAGAATCTATGAAAAAGAAAAACAAAACTATCGCAGGCAGCGTGCTTAAGGTGATACTGGGAATTGTTCTGCTTTGCATTCTGCTCATTGCAGGCTATGTGATCTACATGCAGACGCAGTATTACCGCATTGAAGATCATACTGCGCTGGAGGTTGAAAACAACACAGCTTCCACGCTGAAGACTGGTGAGACCTATACGGCGGTTACCTATAATATTGGATTTGGCGCTTATGGTCCGGATTACAGCTTTTTTATGGACACCGGGGAGATGAAGGATGGAACACAGACCCAGGGTGAATACGGTAAAGCGATGAGCAAAGAATCTGTAGAGGAACATACAAAAGGGGCAGTTGGGGAATTGCAGAAGCTGGATGCAGACTTTATGCTGCTGCAGGAGGTGGATATTGATTCCGACCGCAGTTACCATGTGGATCAGGCAGAAGAGCTGAGAGAGACTTTTTTGGACTATGGTAATGTATTTGCAAATAATTTCCACTCGGCATACTTGTTTTATCCGTTTTCAGATCCACACGGTGCGGTGCAGGCAGGGCTGCTGAATTTCAGCCGTTATGAGATTGCGTCTGCAGAGCGGCGAAGCTATCCGGTAGATAATAGCTTCATCACGAAGTTCACAGATCTGGACAGATGTTTTGCAGTTATGCGTCTTCCGGTAGAGGGTGGACATGAGCTGGTGCTGATCAACAGCCATATGTCTGCCTATGATGAGGGAGGTCTGATCCGTGCACAGCAGTTGGAGCTGTTGAATTCCGTAATGGAAGAGGAATATCAGGCAGGCAATTATGTAATTGTGGGCGGTGATTTTAACCATGCCCTGGGCGAAGCGGTGTCAGAAGGGTTTGCTTCTGAGCAGAAATTTCCGGCGTGGGTGTCCATTCTCACACAGGAAGAGATTGCGGAAGGAATTACCATGCTGCGGGCAGACAATGAACTGGAAGTGCCGACCTGCCGGGGTGCGGATATTTCCTATAAGAAAGGCGTGAATTACACGACGGTGGTAGACGGATTCCTTGTATCGGATAATATCAGGGCAAAGGCGGTAAATATTGATACGGATTTTGCCTACAGTGATCATAATCCGGTACAGCTTGAGTTCGAGCTGGCTGAGTAGATGCTGTATATGAAAAATGAAGAAGCGCGCCGGAGACAGTAATAAAAATAAAAGTTTCTATTGAAAACTGTCTGGAAAAGTGTATATAATAGCTTCAGAAGAATAATGCGCGAACAAAGATGTTGCAAAGACTATGCATGAGAAGTGCATACAAAAGGCAGCATCTTTTTTTGTGTTATGGAGGGAGAAAAGAAAAATGAAAGATTTTACGTTTAAGGTGCCGCAGGATATCGTATTTGGTATGGGCTCTATGAAAAAACTGCCGGAGCTGCTTGCCAAAAGTGGTTCGAAAAAGATGATGATCGTCTCAGACCGGGGACTTGAGAGGCTGGGAGTTGTAAAGAAAATTACAGACATTGTAGAGGCAGGTGGGATCGAGACGGTAAGCTTTCTTGATATTCTGCCGAATCCGACGGTGGATATGGTAAATGAGGCTACGGAGGTATATAAGAAGTCCGGAGCTACCAGTATTGTCGCTCTGGGCGGCGGAAGTCCGATGGATGTTGCTAAGGCAGTGGGTGTGCTGGCAAGATACGGTGGTTCTATCACAGAGTATGAGGGAGCGCATCTTGTGCCAGGGCCGATTGAACCGATTATTGCGATTCCCACCACGGCCGGCACCGGAAGTGAGGTGACAGCATTTTCGGTAATTACAGACACAGAAAGAAACTATAAACTAACGGTATTTAGTTATGAGTTGCTTCCTAAATACGCTCTTTTGGATCCGGAAATGATTATGTCCGTACCGCCGTCAATTGCTGCTTCCTGTGGAATCGATGCACTGATTCATGCGTGGGAGGCATATACGTCTCTGGGGGCATCCCCATTTTCAGACGCGATGGCAGAGAAGGCAATGGAATTAATTGGAGGAAATATCCGCCGTTTTGTTGCCAACAGAAAGGACGAAGAGGCAGCCTGCGCGATGATGTCAGGAAGCATGTTTGCAGGAATGGCATTTGCATGGGCAAGACTGGGAAATGTCCATGCCATGTCCCATCCGGTAAGCGCGTTCTTTGGCGTACAGCATGGCGTTGCCAATTCCATTCTGCTTCCGGTGATTGTGGAGTACAATGCGCTCGCAGATAATGGAAGATATGAGAAGATCTATAATTACATTCGTGAGAAAAAAGAGCCGGCAGTGGACTTTAAGCCTCAGATGCTGGTAGATGAGATCCGAAAGCTGAATGCAGATCTGGGGATTCCGAAAACACTGTCCGAGGTTGGCGTAACGGAAGACAAGATTCCGCAGATGGCGGCAGACGCTATGAAGAGTGGTAATATTGCTGCAAATCCAAGGCAGAGTACGCAGAAGGATATTGAGATGCTGTACCGCAGAGCAATGTAGAAAGTAAAAATTTCAGGGCAGATTTGTCTGTCCTGAAATTTTTTTGTGAATAATTCTATAATTTTATTGCTTTTACCGGACAGTTATCAATGCAGTACATGCACAGAATACATTCGGTTCCGTTGGTTCTTTTCCTCGAGTTATTGGTTACCTCTACATTCATCGGGCAGATTCGTTCGCATTTCCCGCAGGAAATACATTTCGAGGAATCTACGGTGACACGGAAACGGGCAAAGTAGGACATCGGCTTTAGAAATACAGTCACCGGGCAGATATATTTACAAAACGCCCGGTTATCTTTGCATATATACGCCAAAGTAATGCCGACGGCATAGTACAGAATGTTGCCGGCGATGAAGCTCCACCACATAATCTGTTCAATATTATTTACTTTGAATATAAAAAGCGCGGCCACGAAGCCGAGGGATGCGGCAAAGACGAGATATCGAATGAATCCCCAGTTTTTTCTGGCCGCCTGCGGCTTTTTGAAGGGAAGCAGATCCAGTATCATTGCAGTCCAGCAGGCATAACCGCACCAGCCGCGCCCAAACACCAGTGGTCCGAATATTTTGGCAACGGCATAGTGGATTGTAGCAGCTTCAAATACACCGAGAAAAAGGTAGTACCAGAAGCCTTCTATCTGCATATTTTCCCGGCTGAGAAAGCCCAGGTAGACCAGCATGTAAAGACCTACTGCAAACTGTACCACGTTGCGTGCATAGGGATTTTTTTTAATATATAAAATCAGACCGGCTGCTATACTGGTGCCTATGTAGGTAAAATTAAAGAGGTAAAATATATTGTCCAGTGCCTGCCAGAGTATTATGGCAATAGCTTCAAATATGCACCACATGATCAGTGGTGAAGAGTATTTTTTTAACATGAGTGCTTCTCCTTCATTGGTCATCTGTAATTTTTATTATACCACCATTATTCTTAAGAAAGCGAAGAGTTTAAGACTTTTGATAAAATTTAAGAAAAATAGTGTGTTTATATCCCGGGAGATGGCGTTGTCTGCCGGGATAATTTATTATTCGTTCATAACACATTGCGATGCGGCTTTGATTTTGTTATGATAGTAATATTGTCAGGGAGGGATATGTGGTGAAAACAATACTTTGCTATGGAGATTCAAATACATATGGCTATTATCCGGTGAATGGAGAAAGGCTTCCTAAAAGCATACGCTGGACAGGGCGTCTGCAGATGCTGCTTGGGGAGGATTACACGGTGATCGAGGAAGGCTGCAACGGCAGAACTACGGTGTATAAAGAGCCGATTGACGTCTGGAAATGTGGGCTGGAATATCTGAAACCGTGTCTGAACTCACACAAGCCGGTAGATGCTGTTGTGATGATGCTGGGAACAAATGATTTGAAAACCATGTTTCATGCAGGTGTCAGGGAAATTTCAGAGGGAGCAGAGCGTTTGGTGCAGGAGATTTATGATTTTGCAGGGCAGAAGCAGAGTTTCCGGCCGCAGGTGATTTTGGTGTCGCCGCCGGAGATTGGAGCGGATATATGCAGCTCTTCGTTCCGGGACAGCTTTGACGAGACGGCGATAGACCGTTCAAAAGAATTTCCGAAGTATTACAGGGAAGTGGCCAGGCGGAATGGCTGTGTGTTTCTTGACGCGGCAAAAGTGGTGGCGCCATCGAAAGAGGACTCGCTGCATCTGATGCCGGAGGAACATGCAAAGCTGGCGGAGGCTCTGTATACCTGTATAAAGGAGAAGCTGCCATGGTAGAACTGAATGAGAATGCAATTGCCTATATGGAGAGGCGGAATTATACGGATATAGTTCTGAATGTAATAGAATTTACCAGCTGATGCGCACCTCCGCGCATGGAGATATCAGTAGGCTTTGCTGATAAGGATGAAGCATATTATGCCGGACACGGATATGTCTGGGATGATAGTGTGATTGGTAAGGTGTATTACCCGAGAGAGGGTGTGGAGACAGAGGGACAGATTAGGGTGCGGTATATGGAATATCCGTGGATCAGTACCTTTGAGGTTGATGGAATTCGTGCGGCTTCTTTCGACAATGATACGGATAAAGAATAGGAATGAAGGACAGACTTATGAAAATGAATTATCAAAAAACAATATATGCGTGTTTTGTTGGATATATTGTGCAGGCAATCGTCAATAATTTTGTGCCGCTGCTTTTTTTGATGTTTCATGACAGCTATGGGATTCCGCTGGAGAAGATTACATTACTGGTAACCTTCAACTTTGGACTCCAGCTGCTTGTGGATTTGTGTTCGATTGGCTTTGTTGACCGGATCGGATACCGGGCATCCATGATACTGGCCCATGTGCTGGCTGCATCAGGAATGATTCTGCTTACGGTTCTGCCGGATTTATTTGCAGATTCTTTTGCCGGACTACTGATTGCAGTTATTATCTATGCAGTCGGCGGAGGTCTGCTGGAGGTTCTGGTAAGCCCGGTGATGGAGGCATGTCCGACGGATAATAAGGAGACGGCCATGAGCCTTCTGCACTCTTTTTACTGTTGGGGGCATGTGGGAGTGGTATTGATTTCTACCATTTTCTTTCAGCTGGCAGGCATTGAAAAATGGAAAATACTTGCAGTTTTGTGGGCGGTTATTCCGCTGTTAAATGCAGTTCTGTTTACAGCGGTACCAATGGCGCCGCTGGTGGAAGAGGGAGAGAAGGGACTTTCAGTGAAGGAGCTTTTTTCTCTGAAAATTTTCTGGATTTTACTGCTGATGATGGTGTGCTCCGGCGCCAGTGAGCAGGGGGTTAGTCAGTGGGCATCTGCGCTGGCAGAGCACAGCCTTGGTATCAGCAAAACGGTTGGAGACCTGGCCGGACCCATGACATTTGCCATTTTTATGGGAAGTGCCAGGGCATATTATGGCAGAAAAGGTGAGCGGATTGATCTGGAACGGTTTATGTATGGAAGCAGTATTCTGTGTGCAGCTGCCTATCTGATGATCGCACTGATTCCGATCCCGGCATTAGGATTAGTGGGATGCGGTCTGTGCGGCCTGTCCGTGGGGATTATGTGGCCGGGAACCTTCAGTATGGCGTCAGCTGCAATTAAGCGGGGCGGTACGGCTATGTTTGCCCTGCTCGCACTGGCAGGAGATGTGGGCTGCTCGGCAGGACCGACGCTGGCAGGTGCGGTATCGGGCATTTTGGGAGATGATCTGAGGAAGGGAATTATGGCAGCAGTTATATTTCCGGTACTTTTGGTCATTTCTTTGATCATAAAGAAGGAAAATACGAAAAAAGTGTTAGGTGAAGGTAATGAGTAAGAGTAAGCAGGTCAATTTAATCGATGGGCCTATCTTAAGATCGCTGGTTACGCTGGCGATGCCGATTATGGCATCGTCTTTTTTGAATACTGTTTACAGTATCACGGATATGGCCTGGATTGGAATGCTCGGATCAAAGGCGGTAGCCGGTGTCGGTGTTGGAGGTATGTATGTCTGGCTGTCGCAGGGACTGTCCTCTCTTGCGAGAATGGGTGGACAGGTCAACGTGGCCCAATCCGTAGGCCGTGGAAGAAGGGACGAAGCGGGACAGTATGCCAGAGCTGCGTTGCAGATGGTGGCAGTGTTTGGCGTGGTATTTGCGCTGATTAGCGTGGTTTTTACCGATGAATTGGTCGCATTATTTCATTTGGGGGATGAGGAGACAGTTCAGTGTGCGCTGGCTTATATGAGGATTACCTGCGGGCTGGTTATTTTCTCCTATCTAACGGTAGTGCTGACTGGAATTTATACGGCTCAGGGGGATTCCAGAACACCGCTTCTGGCAAATTTTATAGGACTTATTATCAATATGATTATGGATCCGCTGCTGATTCTGGGTGTGGGAGTATTTCCAAGGCTGGAAGTAGTAGGCGCAGCAGTGGCTACTGTGCTGGCACAGCTCATTGTAATGCTGGTCCTTGTCATTGGCATTTTACGTGATAAGAGCGGAAATAATGTGCTGACGGGAGTTTCGTTACAGAGGCTTTCTGGAAGGCAGTATTACCGGGGAGTGTGCCGAATCGGCACACCCACTGCGATTCAGGGCACGGTATACTGCATGATTTCGATGGTGCTCACCAGAATGGTGGCAGCTTTTGGTCCCGGAGCGGTGGCGGTGCAGCGTGTGGGCGGTCAGGTAGAAGCAATATCCTGGAACACGGCGGATGGATTCGCTGCGGCAATGAACGCCTTTGCTGCTCAGAACTATGGGGCAGGTCAGATGGAAAGAGTACGCAGGGGATACCGCATTTCATTCTGGACGATTGCCATATGGGGCGGCGTGATAACGCTGCTTTTTATCCTGTTTCCGGGACAGATTTCCCGTGTGTTTTTCCATGAAGCAGAGGCTATTGGAATATCTGCCAATTACCTTAGGATTATTGGAATCAGTGAAGCGTTTATGTGTGTAGAACTGATGACGGTCGGAGCGCTGTCCGGGCTTGGAAGAACAAAGCTTTGCAGCGTAATCAGTATTCTTTTGACAGGCTCCAGGATACCGCTGGCGATTGTGCTGTCGGTTACACCGTTAGCTCTGAATGGTGTTTGGTGGGCATTGACCATATCGTCAGTGATGAAGGGAATTGTATTTACATCGACATTTAAAATCGTAACCAGGGAGAAGAGAACGTGAAGAAGAAAAATGGAAAATTTAACTTAATACTGCGCTTTTCACAGAATGCGAGGAAATATTTTGCTGTTGTTCTTGCCGCGTCTCTTGTCTCGACAGCTCTTAATGCACTGATTCCGAGAATTTTCAGCTTCACCATCGATCAGGTATTGGTTCCGGGAGGGATTTCCTGGCTGAAGGGGCACCTATGGATTTTGTCGCTGATGGTAATCGGCATTGCCCTTGGAAATGGCATTGCGATTTATCTGTACCGGAATAATACGTCGAAAGCTGGGGAGACCTTTGCCAAAAACATGCGGGATATGCTGTTTTATCACGTACAGAGGCTTCCGATGAAGTGGCACAGTGAAAATCAGACCGGAGATATTATTCAGCGGTGTACAGCGGATGTGGAGACAATAAGAAACTTTGTCGTTACTCAGGTATTAGAAGTGTTTCGTACGGTCTTTTTGTTAGTGATTTCATTGATTATGATGTTTTCCATGAATGTGAAGCTGACTTTTGTGGCATTGGCCTTTACACCGGTTATTGTTATTTATTCGAGTGTGTTCTATCATCTGATTGCCAGAAACTTCACCACAGCAGATGAGGCAGAGGGAGAGCTGTCTACAGTTGTTCAGGAAAATGCTACCGGAGTCCGGGTAGTGCGGGCTTTTGGACGGGAGAAATTTGAGATTGACCGGTTTGATGAGAAGAATGATATATTTGCCAGATTGTGGATAAAGCTTGGAACACTGTCGGGGCTGTATTGGGCAGTGGGAGATCTGATCACGGGATTTCAGGTTCTCTTTATCATTACTCTGGGCGCCGTGGAGGCGGTCGGCGGCGGTATTACTGCCGGAGAATTTATTGCATTTGCTTCCTATAATACTACGCTCGTGTGGCCGATCAGAAGTCTGGGTCGTATTCTGTCAGAAATGAGCAAGGCGGGAGTTTCCTTTGACCGGGTCAATTACATCCTGAATTCTGTGGAAGAGGACATGCGGACGGAAGGACAGATTCCGGAGCATATGGACATTACCTTTGAACATGTGACGTTTGGATATCGTGATGACCAGAAGGTGCTGAAGGATGTAAGCTTCCATATGGAAGAAGGCTCAGTATATGGAATCCTTGGAGGAACTGGGAGCGGAAAATCTACGCTGGCCCATCTTTTGGACCGATTGTATGTATTAGAAGAAGGAACAATTCGGATAGGCGGAGTGGATATTCGGAATATTTCCCGGGGATGGCTGCGTGAGCATGTTGGCATGGTGCTTCAGGAGCCGTTTCTATTTTCACGGACCATTCGGGAAAATATCGCTGCGGCAAATCCTTCTGCGACGATGGAAGAAATTAGAGAGGCGGCAAAGATTGCCTGTGTAGATGATACAATTATGGCTTTTCCGGATGGATATGATACCATAGTGGGCGAGCGGGGAGTTACTCTGTCCGGAGGCCAGAGGCAGAGGGTAGCGATTGCCAGAATGCTGATCGCAAAGACTCCGATTATGATATTTGATGATTCTCTGTCGGCTGTTGATGCAGAGACGGATGCCAGAATCCGGTGGGCGCTGAGAGAAAAGATGAAGTATGCTACTGTTATTCTGATTTCCCACCGTATAACAACGCTTATGGAGGCAAAACAGATTCTGGTGCTGAATCATGGATGTGTAGAGGAAATGGGAACCCATCAGGAGCTGATCAGGAACGGAAAGATTTACCAGAAGATCTATGAAATCCAAATGAATCAGGATGACCGCAGGCTTCTGGAGGAAGGAGAGCTGGCAGATGAAAGAAAATATGAGGGGGAATAGAGCGTTCAGCTTTCATACCTGGAAAAAGATGCTGCCCTTTTTCCGGCCCTATTACAATTATTTTTTTACGACGATGAGTCTGAACGTCCTGCTTGTTCTGGTGGATGTGGTGATTCCGTTATTTCAGAGTTACGCGATAGATCATTTTATTGTGCCAAATACATTAAATGGGCTTCGCCCCTTTGTAATTGTTTACGGATTGGTGATTATTCTGCAGACGGTATGTGTGTTTGTCAGTGTGCGGGCGGCGATCAGTATTGAGATGAATGTTGGGAAGGACCTGAAGAGAGCGCAGTTTGTGCATCTGCAGAAACTGTCCTTTTCCTATTATAACACTACGCCGGTGGGATACATTCATGCCAGAGTGATGAGTGATACGCTGAAGATTGCATCGGTACTTGCCTGGGGATTGGTGGATATGTTCTGGGCCTTTGCCTATGTGATTGGTGTATTTATAATCATGTTTATACTAAACTGGCGGCTTGCAGTTATCATTATGCTGGTTGTTCCGTTTATTGCTGTGCTTACGTCTTTTTTTCAAAAAAAGATGCTTTTCTGGAATCGGAAAATTCGTGAGACTAATTCGGAAATTACCGGTGCATTTAACGAGGGCATTACCGGAGTACAGACCAGTAAAACTCTGGTAATGGAAGGACTAAATGACCGGTCATTTCAGGAGATTACTGGAAGAATGAAAGCCAGTTCTATGACGCTTGCTAAGCTGACGGCGGTTTATATGCCGATGATTCTGTTTTTCAGCTCGGTGGTGACCGCATTCGTGCTGGCAAGAGGCGGTGCCTTTGTGCAGGAGCAGGTTATTGCGCTGGGAACGCTGTCCGTATTCCTGTCCTATGCGGTGAGTATTTTCGAGCCGATCCAGCAGCTTGCAAGACTTCTGTCGGATCTGATCTCCTGTCAGGCAAATATTGAGCGGGTAACGGGGCTTTTGGAGCAGGAGCCCAATATTACAGATTTACCGGAGGTACTGGATAGATATGGTGATGCAGTGCATCCGAAAAAGGAAAACTGGGAACCAATTCAGGGAGAGATTGAATTTAGGGATGTGACATTTTGCTATCCGGATGGAAAAGAGAATGTGTTAGAGCATTTTAATTTGAAGATTCCAGCTGGAACCACGGTGGCAATTGTAGGCGATACCGGAGCGGGAAAGTCTACAATTGTAAATCTGGCGGGGCGGTTTTTTGAGCCGACGGAAGGACAGATTCTGATTGATGGCAGGGATTATAAGGAGCGCTCCCAGTTATGGCTTCATAGTCAGATTGGATATGTGCTTCAGAACCCACATCTGTTTTCCGGAACCATTCGTGAGAATATCCGTTATGGAAGAACGGATGCTACGGATGAGGAGGTGGAGGAAGCGGCTGTTAAAGTGTCCGCGGACCAGGTGATTGCCAGACTTGAGAACGGATATGACACGGATGTGGGCGAGGGCGGAAACCGATTGTCTACAGGAGAGAAGCAGCTGATTTCATTTGCCAGGGCGATTCTGGCTAATCCGGCAATCTATGTGCTGGACGAGGCAACGTCTTCTATTGATACGTGGACGGAGCAGATCATTCAGAGCGCAACGGACCGGCTGCTTGCAGGGCACACGTCCTTTGTGATTGCCCATCGGCTGTCAACAGTGCGCAATGCGGATATTATTCTGGTTATGAAGGATGGCAGGATTATCGAGCGGGGAAATCACAGGGAGCTGATCAAAAAGAAAGGGCAGTATTACAGGCTGTATGCGAAACAGTTTGAGGAGGAACGTATGCTGAAGGTGTTTGGATAGTGCCTGCCTAATTAACGGGCAGAATAGGTTTGACAACCATTAGTGAAAAGGGTATACTTATAATAACAATGTGTATAGTTATGATTGGAACTTTACACAGATATTAAGCAAATATGACAAAAAGGGAGGAAGATATCATGGTATCTCAGAAAGTAACAATCTCAAATCCTACAGGAATTCACGCTAGACCGGCAGCAACACTGGCTAAGACAGCAGCTCCGTTCAAATCAAACATCATTTTGGTTGTTGGAGAGAAGAGACTTCAGGCTAAAAGCGTTTTGAATCTTATGTCAGCAGCTATCAAATGCGGAACAGAGATTACAGTTGAGTGTGACGGAGAGGACGAAGCAGAGGCTCTTAAGACAGTTGTAGAAGCAATCGAGAGCGGATTGGGAGAGTAAGTAATATGGAACAAATTCGTGTTGAGAAGACGGCGTCCAGAGGTATTGCCGTTGAGAAGATTTATCTGTATCTTGAGCCGGATCTGACACCTGATTCAACGGGAATTACAGAGGACCAGGTTCAGGCTGAGATCGATAAGTTTGCTGCTTCCAAGGCAGCAGTTATTGCTGAACTGACGAAACTGTCCGAGAAGAATGAAATTTTTGCTGCGCACTTGGAGATCGCAGACGACTTTATGCTTCAGGACGGAGTTGAGAGCAAGATCAGAAATGATAAGAAGAATGCTCAGCAGGCAGTCAGCGAGACCGTAGATGAGTTTGCGATGATTTTTGCATCTATGGACGATGACTACATGAGAGAGAGAGCGGCAGATGTGAGGGATATTGGTAAGCGTCTGCTGGCCGGTGTTAAGGGTGTGAAGCTCCCTGATCTGGGAGGCATTACAGAGCCGGTTATCGTTATGGCGCGCGATATGTATCCGTCAGATACAGTTAAGATCGATCCTTCACTGGTAAAAGGTATTATCACAGAGGAGGGTGGCGTGACAAGCCACGTTTCCATTATTGCTAAGAGTCTGGGAATCCCGACTCTGGTGGGTGTGAAGGGAATTCTTTCTAAGGTTGAAGATGGCGAGACTATTTGCATGGATGCTGGTGAAGGCGTTATTGTTGTGAAGCCGGATGAGGCTGCAGAGGAAGAATATCTTGCCAAGAAGACAGCATATGAACAGGAAAGGGCGCGTCTTGAAAGCCTGAGAAGTACTCCGGCGGTAACCAAAGACGGTAAGAGAATTTACTTATGTGCCAATGTTGGTAATGTACAGGATATTCGAAATGCCCTGCCGATGAATATTGACGGAGTAGGTTTGTTCCGAAGCGAATTCCTGTATATGCAGAATACACATTTCCCGACAGAGGAAGAGCAGTTTGCAGTATACAAGGAGGCAGCAGAGCTTGCGTCACAGGAACTGACAATCCGTACTCTGGATATTGGTGGTGATAAGGAACTGTCTTACTATGAGTTCGAGAAAGAGGAGAATCCGTTCCTTGGATGGAGAGCGATCCGTATTTCTCTGGATTTGAAAGACATGTTCAAAGAGCAGCTTCGCGCAATCCTTCGTGCAAGTGCATTTGGCCATGTGAGAATCATGTTCCCGATGATTATTTCTATGGATGAGCTTCTGGAAGCAAAGGCTATTGTAGAAGAATGTAAGAAAGAGCTGGATGAGAGAGGTCAGGCATACGATAAGGATATTGAGATGGGTATGATGATCGAGACTCCGGCCAGTGTAATGCTTGCAGACGAGTTTGCGAAGGAAGCAGATTTCTTCAGCATCGGAACCAATGACCTGACGCAGTACATTCTGGTAGTTGACCGTGGCAACAAGAAGATTGCCAAGAAGTACAACTATTTTGATCCGGCAGTTTTGAAGGCAATTGGCCAGGTTATTGAGGCTGGACATAAGGAAGGAATCAAGGTTGGTATGTGCGGCGAGATGGCGGGAGATCAGAAGGCAGTAGAGATTCTTTTGGATCTTGGGCTGGATGAGTTCAGTATGTCAGCGGGCAGTATTGACTATGTAAGAGAGCAGATCCTGAACAGAAAATAGTGTGAAGGATTCGGTATATGAAGAGAACCCTCAGGTATTTAGGCCTGAGGGTTTTTGCTGTATAAAATCTATTTATTTGTTCGGAAGTCCGAGTCTGGAGGCAGCGCGGTTTTTGTAGAATTTTAAAAGGGAGACCTCCAGCAAACTTGTAAACAGTTCATCGTCGGTGTTCCGAAGGGCTTTTAGCAGCTCAGGCTCTTCTAACAGTGCGCCGATGATCTCACTGGCAATCGGTGCTGAGATTTTATCCTTTGGATCCTCCGGGATAAAAGAGACGATTGCACCTAGAATGATCCTTGCATTCTCATAAATCGGAGGCTCCAGATGGATATATCCGAAGCAAGGATGTGTAATGTCCGGACTTTTTCCGTGAAGGAGCAGGGCATGGAAGGGCTTCATATAAGTATCTGCTATCATATCTCTTTTTTTCATGATCTCATAAAAATGCTGTTCTATCTCCGGCGAATCGGCAAACAGAGAGGCGGCGTGAGAAATGATTTCATCGCGGCTGTGAAGTACCGGCGCCTGCCCAATACGTATATTTCCAAGCAGCTGATAGATCCCTTCGCCCAAAGAAGAGATGTAATCGACATCCTCTTTGGAAAGAGGAGCCGCCGGGATGATTTTGGCTGATTTGTTCTGATTCTTCTTCTGAGAGAGGATCAGCTTCATTTTGGAATCCAAAAGCATCTTATCCTGCTTGGTAAGGATTGGATTTACATTGATCCAGCGGTAGGTAGTGTCAAGCTTTACGGTGGAGATAATCAGATCAATACCGTCAGAGGCTAATTTGCTGCTATCAATATCAAAGGCAGACATAGTACCCCGGATATCCAGATCCGGATACTCTTTTTTTAGGCTTTCTGACAGAAGTCTGGAGCTTCCAATGCCGGTAGGACAGACGATAATTACAGAAATCCGTCTGGCAAGCTTGGCCTTACGGTCCATCGCCATTACAAAATAAATGGTAATAAAGCCAATTTCACTTTCTGGAAAGAGTGGAAGTTCATACATTTCTGACAGAACCTGGCATCCTGTCTCACAGGCCTGAAATACTTCCCTGTAGCTGGCACGGAAATCGCCAAGCAGCGGGTTCTCAATTGGGATTCCTGCTCTCAGTCTTCCGATGGTTGGCTGAATGTGTGCGCCTAATTCTGATGGAAGCCGGGAATCATCACTAAAGTCAATGCCCAGCACCTCTCCAACATTTTTAATGAGTGTAAGCGTAATCTGATGTACGTCAAAGTCCCGCTGTGTCGTCAGGTCGCGGCGGGAGGACGGCCAGATACGGATGCCGGTCAGGAAAATGGTCAGATATCTGGTCTCAGCATCTAAGATCGGAAGCTTAAAATCCTGCCGAAGCTGCCGCATCAAATATTCTGCCACGGCAAATTCCGGTTCCATAGAAAGATCGGAATCGGTAATCTCTGTATTTTCAATAATAAAGCCATTCTGTATACGGTAAACGGTATAAGAGATGTATGCCAGCAGATGCAGATATCCATTATCTGACAGGTGGAGGTGCAGTTTGTGCTCTCCTTCTGTTAGAACCTGCGTCACATTAGATGTGATATTCCGAGGGATTTCCCGGATATAGATTCCCTGTCTGGAATTGTTTGAGCTTTGCATAGATTCAGGATGTCTCTTCTGGCTTAACTGGCTGCATATGTGAGAGGTAACTGCCTGCCTTCGTGCTATCTCCGAGCCCTTCAGAAAGATTCCAAGCCCCTGTCTGCGGACCAGTGTCAGGTGATATTTCTCAAACCACGGTTCAATCTGATTTAGGTCGCTGGCAAGCGTTCCATCCGATATACCAAATTTGTCTGTAAAATAATAGGATTTGACCGGCTCTGCTGCAAAAAGGATTTCGTGGCAAAGTATCCGCTGACGATCCCGGCGGTCATCCACAGTAACATTTGCAGATTTATTATGATCCAGAAGAGCAAGCAGCTCCTGTCTGCGCTCTTCGGGCTCATCCAGTAGAAGGCCTACGCTGCGCTTTCGGACAAAATGGTATCCTTCGGCGGCGAGCCACTGCTCAACGCCGGGCAGCTCCCGCTGAATAGAGCGGCTGCTGATATTCAGCTCTTCAGATATAATTGCGGTGGTAACTGGATTATCCTGAGGGAACCGGATCAGTACCCGGATAATGTCTTCGGCACGTTGGGTAAGAAGCATAAGATTCTCCTTTTCATTTCCTTTTGTATTTCTTGCTCCGAACGGGCATCTCGTCTGCGTTCGTCTGAAACGCTCCGAACGCCCATCTCGAAGGCAGAGCCTTCTCGATGTTCGTTGCACTCA
>JAUNGJ010000012.1:36091-40630 GCA_030524585.1 Eubacteriales bacterium
CCGGTTAAGTCTCTGGTCCGCAGGCGGCCCACGCCTTATCCTGAGAATCTGCGTTTATTTAGAACGCTCCGAACGCCCATCTCGAAGGCAGAGCCTTCTCGATGTTCGTTGCACTCACATAGATTCTCCGGTTAAGTCTCTGGTCCGCAGGCGGCCCACGCCTTATCCTGAGAATCTGCGTTCGTCGCTATGCGTTCATTATACCCTATAATCGTCAAATTGACAAATAAAAGGCAGGTTTGGCGCAAAGTGTTTGTGACAAAGTTGCAATATCATTCATTTGAAAATGAATGTAATATCCTTTACAATAGAGTTACAAAGAAACAAGTAATGAGAGAATAAAAGGGAAATGAAAGGAGAACGTAACATGAAAAACGCAGTACAACGTTTTGGAAAATTCCTGAGCGCAATGGTAATGCCGAATATCGGAGCATTTATTGCATGGGGATTTATCACAGCATTGTTTATTGAAGCTGGATGGCTTCCGAATGAGAGGCTTGCTGCATTAAACGGACCAATGCTGAACTATCTTCTGCCAGTTCTGGTAGCTTACCAGGGTGGTAAATTAGTAGGAGGCGACCGTGGAGCAGTTATGGGCGGTATCGCAGTTATCGGTGTTATCGTAGGAGCGCCGGATTATCCGATGCTGATGGGCGCTATGCTGATGGGACCTATCGGTGGATGGGTAATCAAGAAATTTGACAAGGCTATGGAAGGACATATGCCTGCTGGATTTGAGATGCTGATCAACAACTTCTCAATCGGTATTCTTGGTATGATCCTTGCAATCATCGGATCTTACCTGATTGGACCTCTGATGGCAGCGATCCTGGTAGTTCTGTCATCTGGCGTTGATGTTCTGGTAAATCACGGACTTCTGCCGTTAGCAGCAATCTTCATCGAGCCTGCAAAGGTTCTGTTCCTGAACAATGCAATCAACCACGGTATTTTTACACCGATCGCTACACTTCAGGCACAGGAATTTGGAAAGTCAATCATGTACATGCTGGAGCCTAACCCGGGACCGGGACTTGGAGTTCTGCTTGCATACTGGGCATTCAGCAAGGATAAAGTAACAAAATCTTCAGCACCAGGTGCGATTATCATTCACTTCCTGGGTGGTATCCATGAGATTTACTTCCCATACATCCTGATGAACCCAGTGGTTATCATCGCACCAATTGTTGGTAATGTTTGTGCAATCTTCTTCTACAGCATTACTGGCGCAGGACTTGTTGGACCTGCTTCACCTGGTTCCATCATTGCATTCCTGTCCATGTCACCAAAGGGAATGGGAATGGTTATCACAGTTCTTGGTGTAGTTATCGCAACAGTGGTTTCCTTCCTGGTTGCTTCACCAATCATTAAGATGTCCGGAGAGAAGAGTCTGGAAGAAGCACAGGCTAAGAAAGACAGCATGAAGGCTGAGTCCAAGGGTGTTGCAGCAGCTCCTCTTACAGGCGCTGATGTAAAGGCAGCAGACATTAAGAAGATCATCTTCGCATGTGATGCTGGTATGGGATCATCCGCTATGGGTGCTACCAAGTTCAGAAATCGTATCAAATCTCTGAACCTTGGAATTGTAGTAACAAATACATCTGTTGACAATGTTCCTTCTGATGCAAATGTAGTTGTATGCCAGACAATTTTGCAGGACCGTGCAGCTAAGAGTGCACCGCAGGCAAGACTTGTAACACTGAATAACTTCCTGGCAGATCCAAGTCTGGATGAGCTGTATGCTGAACTGGAAGCCCTTTCTAAGGGAGCAGCTCCGGCAGCAGAGACGCCGGCAGCAGAAGCACCGGCAGAAGAGCCAAAGCAGGAGGCAAAGAAGGGCGTACTTATCAAAGAGGGTATCAAGACAGGACTTGCAAGCGTAGACAAGGATACAGCAATCCGTGCAGCAGGAAAGCTTCTGTGTGAACTCGGCTTTGTAAATGAAGATTATATCGAAGCAATGGTAGAGCGCGAGAAGCTTGTTACAACATACATGGGTATGGGCGTTGCAATCCCTCACGGAACCTCCAATGCAAAAGAGACAGTTAAAAAGTCTGGTATCGTAGTAATGCAGTATCCGGACGGAGTTGATTTCGGTGATGAAAAAGCGAACCTGATTATCGGTATCGCAGGTGTTGGCGACGAACATCTTGAGATTCTGGCTAATATCGCAGGAAGCCTGGAAGACGAAGAGCTTCTTGAGAATCTGAAGAAGAACGCAGACGTTGACACGATTATGAAAACATTTGGTTAAAGTAGTATAGTGGGAAGGGAGAAATCTCCCTTCCGATTTAAGAAGGAGAATAGATCATGAAAAAAGCAGTTCAGTTTGGTGCAGGCAATATTGGACGTGGATTTATCGGAGCATTGCTTAGCCAGTCAGGTTATCAGGTAGTATTTGCCGACGTGGTAGAAGCAGTAATCGATAAGATTAATGAGGATAAAACCTATACGGTTCATGTTATGGACGTAGAGTGCGAGGATCAGAAGATTGAGAATATCAGCGGCGTAAATTCTACCAAGCCGGAAGCTGTTGATGAGATTGCAGCAGCAGATGTCGTGACAACAGCAGTTGGTCTTGTGATTCTGCCACGTATCGCGCCAACGATTGCAAAGGCAATTGAGAAGCGTATGGAGATGGGCGTGAAAGAGCCTATGAACATGATCGCATGTGAAAATGCAATCCGCGGCACCTCTCAGCTTAAGAAGGCGGTATACGAGAACTTAAGCGATGCAGGGAAAGCATTTGCAGACGAGTACGTAGGATTCCCGGACTGTGCAGTTGACAGAATCGTACCGCCGGTTAAGAGCGAGAACTTCATCGATGTTGTAGTAGAGAGCTACTATGAGTGGGATGTTGAGAAATCCGGATTTAAGGGAGAGATCCCTGAGATCAAGGGCATGACTCTGGTAGATGATCTGATGGCTTATATCGAGCGTAAGCTGTTTACACTGAATACAGGACACTGTATTACCGCATATCTTGGTACACATCGCGGAATTCCAACCATCGATCAGGCAATTGCAGATGAAGAGATTTATGGAATCGTATCTAAGGCAATGAAAGAGAGCGGTGACGGTCTGATCAAGAAGCATGGATTTGATCCAGAGAAACATGCTGCATATATTAAGAAGATCATCAGCCGTTTCAAGAATCCGTATCTGCAGGATGATGTAACACGTGTTGGCCGTGAGCCGCTTCGTAAGCTGAGCCCTACAGACCGGCTGATCAAGCCTCTTATGACTGCAGCCGGATATGGACTTCCGGTAGATCACCTGCTGGTTGGTGTTGGTGCGGCACTGCACTATAACAATCCGGATGATAAGCAGAGCGTAGAGCTTCAGGAGAAGATTGCAGCACAGGGTGTTCGCGCCGCTGCAGCGGAAATTACAGGTCTGACAGATGATGCACTGTTGGATGCGATCGTAGCAGAGTACGAGAAATTAAACTAAACGATTAGAGTCCTTACTTCATAAAATAAAAAACGGGAAAACGGTCTTACGCGTATGCGGAGGCCGTTTTCTCGTTTTGGCGAATATGTCAAAGGGGAGGTTTTAGAGAAGAGTCCCCCCAGTAGGTTAGACAGCTTGACAAGTCCATGGTAAAAATGGTACGGTAATAGGGCTATAGAAAACATTAGATTATAATATCGAGGTGCGAAGAGATGAGTGTACAGGAAATGAAACCAATCAAAGAAGGGAAAGTCAGAGAGATTTATGATAACGGCGACAGCCTGATTATGGTTGCAACAGACCGCATCAGCTGCTTTGATGTGATTCTGAACAACGAAGTGACAAAGAAGGGTACAGTGCTGACCCAGATGTCCAAATTCTGGTTTGATATGACAGAGGATATCCTGCCGAATCATATGATTTCTGTAGATGTTGAGGATATGCCGGAATATTTCCGGCAGGAGAAGTTTGACGGAAACAGTATGCTGTGCAGAAAGCTTGAGATGCTGCCGGTTGAGTGTATCGTGCGCGGTTACATTACAGGTAGCGGCTGGGCAAGCTATAAAGAGACCGGAAAAGTCTGCGGAATCGAGCTTCCGGAAGGATTGAAGGAATCGGATAAGCTTCCTGAGCCAATTTACACTCCTTCTACGAAGGCTGAGATTGGTGATCATGATGAAAATATTTCTTATGAACAGAGTGTGGAGTATCTGGAGAAGCGGTTCCCTGGAAAGGGTGAGGAATATGCTTCCAGACTTCGGGACTATACACTGGCGCTGTACAAGAAATGTGCTGAGTATGCGCTGAGCCGCGGAATTATTATTGCAGACACCAAGTTTGAGTTTGGTCTGGATGAAGAGGGCAATATTGTGATCGGTGATGAGATGCTGACGCCGGACAGCTCACGTTTCTGGCCGGCAGAAGGGTATGAGCCGGGACACGGACAGCCGTCCTTTGACAAACAGTTTGCCCGCGATTGGCTGAAGGCTAATCCTGACAATGATTGGACACTTCCACAGGAGATCGTAGATAAGACGATTGAGAAATATCTGCAGGGCTATGAGCTTCTGACAGGAAAAGCGCTTGTAT
>JAUNGJ010000012.1:40640-53276 GCA_030524585.1 Eubacteriales bacterium
AACAGGAGATATTGTATAAACAGGAGATAGAAGATGGAGAAAAAATCAGTAGAAGAGATGGCGGAGGATATTAAGGTGATTCGCGAGATGGCCTGCTGCGGAACGATGCTGCAGGACATTACGAAGCAGCTTGGAGTATCCGAGGAATATGTGAGCGCTATCATGCTGTGCCTGCAGGGCTATCAGGAGGATGATGACCTGGCGGTGGCACGATTAGTAGAGATGAGCCTGTAGAGAAAGGCCGGAGTGAATAATGTCAGCATAGATTTATTTGCTTCTAAGATAATCTTAACAGTGAAATACGTTTAATGGTAAAATACGGTTGCGCCTGTGTTGATGGCACAACCGTATTTTGCTGTTGGTAACAGGATCGGACTAAAGCAATTTACTGATTGCTTTTTGCGCTGTTTTGAGACGTGTGCTGAAGATCTGGTAAAAATCTTCCTGGCAAGGCGTCTCTTCGCCAAGGTCCTGAAGCTCTTCCTGCGAGGGCTCTGCTTCTTCAGAAATAGCATAGGGCGCCAGATAAAACTGTTGGAGTACATACATACTGATCGCCTTAATTTTTTCCGTATCTTCAGACGAGAGCGCATATTCCTGAAGCTCTTTGAGAAAATAATGCCAGTCATTAATAAACTTCTCGTATTTCCGGATATCATCTGTCTCAATCCATTTGTGTATTTTGATTTTAGCCTTTCCTGGTTTCGGACACTCATGGATTTGCAGGAAGTATCGGAATGATCCGTTTTCGTAAAAGCGACCCAGAGGAAAGAGGCGGCAGAAGCCGGGACGTATGGCGTGGATACTGCAGCGGCCCATTTCGTTCAAAAAAGGACAGGCATCCTGGTCTTCTGTCATCTTCAGATTGGGAAGAATCAAGCCGTCTGCCACATTCAATTCCAGGTATACGGACAGTAACGCTTCGAAAGAAGTTCCAAGGCCATTTACCAGGCGGTGGACATCCAGTGGGTCCAGTACGATGGAAGAGCCCATGCCGCGGCAGCAGGCAGAGCAGCCCTTGCAGCCAAGGCAGTCTGCTTTGACCATATCATTGGAATCATATAATTTTCCGTCGGAAATCTCTGACAAATTTACATTTCTTAACATAGCAGCTCCTTTATATCAGATTTGCAGGCGCGGTGATTCGGTTCGTGGCCTTCGGTGGCGTTAGAAGGAACCTCAGTGAATGTAAGATCGCCGTGCCATTTTAAATAATCCATAATTATTGCCATGAGATTCCTTCTTTGTGGTTATACTTAATATAAATTCTATCAAAAAACGATTTCTCTGAAAACAGTTATGTTTAGAGATTTTACAAAGATTTAACATGCGGCCTGAATTAGATTTTACTTTGGATTGCTAGAATACATACTGAGAAATTCGGGAAGATATTGGGAGGAATTTTGTATGGATGAGAAATTACAGATTATATTTGGTCTGCTTGGAGGGCTGGCGGTATTTATCTATGGAATGAATATGATGAGTGAATGTCTGCAGAAAGCGGCCGGGGAGAGGATGAAAAATATTCTGTCGCTGCTGACCCGCAACCCGGTGATGGGAGCGCTGGCAGGAGCCCTGGTGACGGCTGTTTTGCAGAGCAGCAGCGCTACGACGGTTATGGCAATCGGATTCGTCAGTGCGGGTCTGATGACCCTGCCACAGGCTATTTCCATTATTTTTGGCGCGAATATTGGTACTACGATCACTGCTCAGATCATTGCTTTTAAGCTGAGTGATTATATTTATCTGATTATATTTGTTGGATTTATCATATCTTTTATTGTGAAATCCGAGAAAATGAAGAATATTGGACAGACGGTTTTTGCATTTGGTCTTCTGTTTCTTGGAATCGAAACGATGGGAAGTGTTATGAAGCCGCTTGCATCTAGTCCAGTGTTTACCAATATGATTGCAAAGGTGGCAGATGCTCCGGTTCTCGGAGTGCTTGTGGGTACGCTGATGACGTTGGTGGTGCAGAGCAGTTCGGCGACCATTGCCGTTCTCCAGAATTTTGCAGCCCAGCCGGCGGCAGACGGAGTGTCCAGTATTATCGGGTTGGCAGGAGCAATTCCAATTCTCTTTGGTGATAATATCGGAACAACAATTACAGCGCTCCTTGCGAGTGTGGGACAGACAAGAGATGCGAAACGTACGGCGTTGGCCCACTGTGTATTTAATATATCGGGATGCCTTCTGTTTATTTGGTTTGTCAGGCCGTTTGCAGCGCTGATCCAATATCTGTCGCCTAAGGGGCCGGAGGTGGAGGTTATATCCCGACAGATTGCCAACGCACATACCACTTTCAATCTGATTATGGTCCTGATATGGGTGCCGCTGATTGCTCTTATGGTAAAGATTGTGATGACGCTTATTCCGGAAGGCCGTAAAGAGAAGCCAGACCCAAAAGAACCCCTGTATCTGGACGAGAATCTGATTGCACAGCCGGTAGTGGCGCTGCAGATGGTGGCGAGAGAGGTTATGCATTGTGCTGATGTGGTAAATCAAATGCTGGATGCGGTCAGCAGGGCGTCAAAGAAGGCAGAGCCTGGGGCTTTAAATCAGATTGAAGAGCATAGTCAGGTGGTGAGCAGCCTCTACGGAAAGATTAACGAATATCTTTCGGAATTGTTTGCTTCCGGTGTGCTTACGGAAGTACAGGCGACCCAGACGGCAGGACTTATGTATGTGCTGGGAGATATTGACAGATTGGGGTATCTGTCCAAAGAAGTCTCTGCCAATCTGAAAGAGAAGGCGGAAAAGGAATATGCGTATTCCGAAGAGGCGATGCAGGATCTGCAGCAAAGTCTCGGGATGGTCCAGGAAATGTTTAACGAGGCTGTCGGAATTCTTCGGACCGGAGATCTGAGCAATGCCAGAAAGCTTCAGAAGAAGAGAGATCATGTGCTGAATATGGATATCAAGATGAGAAAAGACCATGTACAGCGTGTCAATGAAGGCAAATGTAAAGCGAATTTGACCGTACCATTTAACCAGATACTGCACAGCATTGACCAAATGGGAAACACCTGTGTAAATATAGCAGATGCATCAATTAACGGAACGTGCTTCGGATACTTCTTAGAAATGGAAAAAGAATAAAAGAAAAATTCTGCCCAAAAGACGTCGGTCTGAAAAGTGGGATTTTACATGTATTAGTATGCAGAGGGGGCGCACTATAACGCGTCCTCCTCTGCATGGATATGGATGCTTCAAGAAATGATAGTATTAAAAGTTGTCGTAAATTTATAAAGAGTATTGACATATGTCATACTGTATGTTAATGTAAACATAATCAATCCTGCAATCGCAGAAAAGTGATGTCTTTTGATTTAGAAATCGGTGCAGAATCAGCAGAATAAAGCCAAAAAGAATTGAAAAGAATAAAATAAGGGGGAATAAGGGGAAACCAGCAGAATATTAAGTTATGAAGTATAATAGAATCTAATATATTGCAAAAATGTGTAGCGTGATATATAATATTTGATACAAAATAGAGGAGAGAATTCAATATGAAAGAATATGGGACAAATGAATATGGAGAGCGCATGTACCCGGATTATATTAAGGAAGCACAAGCAGCGTATCAGGTGACGGAAGATCCGGCATTGGGCAAACTCCTTGCGAAGAAACAGGGTGAGTACACGATAGAGGATTATTATGCGCTGCCGGATCATTGCCGGGTAGAGTTGATAGATGGCGTAATTTATAATATGGCAGCGCCGTCAGGCAGTCATCAGGATATTGCGGGAGAGATATTTTATCAGTTAAAAGATTATATCAGGTGCAATAAAGGGAATTGTATGGTACGAATTGCGCCGAGTGACGTACAGTTGGAAAGGGATGATAAGACGATGGTGCAGCCAGATGTATATATAGGCTGTGACAGAGAGAAATTTAAAGAGCAGGTATATTATGGAGCGCCGGATCTGGTGGTTGAAGTGCTGTCTCCTTCCAGCAGGAAGCGGGATCGGGGAGTAAAATATCAGAAATATCATGATGCTGGAGTGCGAGAGTACTGGATTGTCGATCTGACAGCAAAACGGGTGGTAGTGACCGACTTTGAACATAAATCAGCAACGAAGATATATACTTTCGAAGATAAAGTGCCGGTGGGAATCTGGGAAGGAAAATGTCAGGTTGATTTTGCAGAGGCCTATGAGATGATACACTTTCTATATGAAGAGTAAAGGAAGGAGGTCATATGAAAGAGAATGGGATTGGGACAAATGAATATGGAGAGCGCATGTACCCGGATTATATTAAGGAAGCACAAGCAGCGTATCAGGTGACGGAAGATCCGGCATTGGGCAAACTCCTTGCGAAGAAACAGGGTGAGTACACGATAGAGGATTATTATGCGCTGCCGGATCATTGCCGGGTAGAGTTGATAGATGGCGTAATTTATAATATGGCAGCGCCGTCAGGCAGTCATCAGGATATTGCGGGAGAGATATTTTATCAGTTAAAAGATTATATCAGGTGCAATAAAGGGAATTGTATGGTACGAATTGCGCCGAGTGACGTACAGTTGGAAAGGGATGATAAGACGATGGTGCAGCCAGATGTATATATAGGCTGTGACAGAGAGAAATTTAAAGAGCAGGTATATTATGGAGCGCCGGATCTGGTGGTTGAAGTGCTGTCTCCTTCCAGCAGGAAGCGGGATCGGGGAGTAAAATATCAGAAATATCATGATGCTGGAGTGCGAGAGTACTGGATTGTCGATCTGACAGCAAAACGGGTGGTAGTGACCGACTTTGAACATAAATCAGCAACGAAGATATATACTTTCGAAGATAAAGTACCGGTAGGGATCTGGGAAGGAAAATGTAAAATTACTTTGGATGATATAGAGAAGCAAATAGAACAATTTTCATAGATAATAATAGCTCCCCGGGGTTGCCGGGGAGCTTATGGGTATATACGTATGGAGTATTTGTGCTCAATATGTATATGGTATCAATCATGTAAATCTACAGAGTATCGCCGCGTCTGATATATCCTGGGTTCTCAGGAGTTCCCTTAACTTCCTTTACATGAATGATCTTTGCATGTTTGTCTACGACAACATTTTCAAGAACTGTATCCTCGCCGATCACAACGTCCGGAAGGATCACGCTGTTCTTAACAACAGCACCTTTCTTGATTGTACAGCCACGTCCAAGAACAGAGTTCTCAACAGTACCCTCAATCAGACATCCGTTACATACAATAGAAGCCTTCACGTCAGCACCTTCAAAGTACTGTGTTGGGCAGGAATCGTTGGTTCTTGTATAAATTGGCCACTCATCATCGAATAAAGCCTGAGCTGTCTTGAAATCGATCAGTGACAGGTTTGCATCGTAGTAGCTCTTGAAATCTGTAATGGAAGCAAAGAAACCACGATGTGCAACACCTCTGACATCCATCTCCTGACATGCAAGATTTACACAGTCAGCCAGTGTATACATAGCAGAGGTCTTGTGAGTATTCTTGATCAGGGAGATGAATAAGTCTCTCTTCATTACATATGTATCCATGAAAATGTAACGGTTCTTTGCATTTCCGCGGTTTGGAGAGATTCCCATAACACCTTTCTGGCGGTTCAGCTCCAGAGTCTGGCAGGTCAGGAACTTCTCTTTTGCTTCTTCTGTAGAGTGATAAAGAAGGGTAATATCAGCGCCGGATGCAATGTGCTGATCCAACAGCGCGCCAAAATCCTGCTTAAATACCATACAGCTTGGTGCAATTATCACATATTCGCTGGATGAATTTTCAATTACTTCCATATTGTCGATGTAAGCAGATACATCGTTGCTGTACAGACTGTCCATGCCATCCTCTGCAAACAGAAGATGTAATCTTCCGCGTTTGGAGTTGATGTTGTAGTGGCGTCCGGTTCCAAGATGCTCAGCCAGAGATCTTGGTTTTCTGCGAACATATACATGAATGTTCTCGATACCGCTGTTACTAAAGTTAGAAATTGGGAAATCAATTACACGGTATCTTCCAAGGAAGGAAATAGCTCCAACCGGGCGGTAATCCTGAAGACCGCCAACGTTAATATGATTTCCGGCGAAATTAATAATACCAAGTGCTTTGCTCATATTATTCCTCCCCCTTTACACGTTTTGCAACTAATTCTATATTTTCGCTGTTTGCGTCACCAACAACAGCGCCAGAACCAATCTTAATACCATCGGCAACCAGCGCACGTGTTACGACAGCGCCTTCTTCTACAATGGCGCCCGGCATGAGAACAGAGTCGATAACCTTGGCGCCTGCTGCAACTCTGGCACCCGTAAACAGAACAGAATTCTTAACCTGTCCTTCGATCACACAGCCCTGAGTGATGTAAGCGTTGCTGATCTCGGCTTCTGCACCGATGTACTGTGGAAGAGAATTGGTATCTTCCGTATAAATCTTCCAGGAAGAATCTCCCATATCCAGCGGGCTCTTCTTATCTAAAAGATCCATGTTAGCTTCCCACAGGGAATCAATCGTTCCAACATCCTTCCAGTAGCCTTTGAACTTGTAAGCCATAAGCTTGCGTCCGTCGTTCAGAAGTGCAGGAATGATGTCCTTACCAAAGTCGTGGTTGGATTCAGTATTCTTCATGTCAGCAATCAGCATCTTGCGAAGCAGCTTCCAGCTGAAAATGTAGATACCCATAGAAGCCAGATTACTCTTTGGCTGCGGCGGCTTCTCCTCAAATTCTACGATCTGTCCGTTTTCATCTGTATTCATAATACCAAAACGGCTTGCTTCCTTCATAGGAACCTCAATAACTGCGATTGTGGCATCTGCGCCGTTTTCCTTGTGATAGTTCAGCATCTTATCGTAGTCCATCTTGTAGATATGGTCACCGGACAGAACCAGCAGATATTCTGGATTAAAAGTATCGATGAAATCAATGTTCTGTGAGATGGCATCAGCAGTTCCGCGGTAAACGTCCAGGTTAGCGTCTGCTTTCTCACGTGGCGGCAGTACGTATACACCGCTGTCCTTGGCGTCAAGGCCCCAGCGTCCGCCTGCAGCTACATAGCTGTTCAGGATAACAGACTCATATTGAGTCAGAACACCAACTACATCAATACCACTATTTGCACAGTTACTAATCGGAAAATCTATGATTTTATATTTTCCACCGTATGATACAGCCGGTTTGGCAACTTTGTTGGTCAGATCATGCAGACGGGAACCACGTCCGCCAGCAAGAATCATTGCTAACATATCATTATGCTTCATAATGAACCCCCTTCTTATAAATCTTTAATGTAGTTATATTGTACAACTTTTGAAAAGTATTTTCCACATATTTGTATAATAAAACTATATTTTTTCTCATAAAAATACATGAAGATTTTACGATTTTTTCCATATCGACAAATTGTAGAATCTGGATTATAATGGTTTAAATTCTGGAAGGAAATTTAAGATATAATATTAATGAGGTAAAATGGAATGGCAGTTTTACAAGGGGCGGATATCCTGCTTCCGGCGGATACGGTAGATGTGAAAAAATGGGCGGTGATTGCCTGCGACCAGTTCACCAGCCAGCCAAAGTACTGGAACCAGGTGGAGAGTTTTGTGGGAGATGAGTGGTCAACCCTGCATATGATTTATCCGGAGGTGTATCTAAGCACAGACAATGGGACAGTGTATAAAGAACGGATCCGGAAGATTCAGAACTATATGGAAAACTGTCTAAAGGATGGAATACTGGCAGAGCGGATTCATCAGGGATATGTACTGACAGTCCGGGAGACAGACGCAGGGACTAGGGTTGGACTACTTGCGGCACTGGACCTGGAAGCCTACGATTATTCCAGAAACGCGAAGTCCCGGGTGCGGGCAACAGAGGCAACTGTACAGGCCAGGATTCCGGTGAGAGTTGGAATCCGCGAGGGGGCGCCGGTTGAGATTCCTCATGTGATGATGCTTCTGGACGATATCCAGTGCCGATTGATAGAGCCGTTATATGATCGGAGAGATACGCTTCCGAAGCTTTATAACACAGACTTAATGATGGGAGGCGGACGTGTAAGCGGTTATGCGGTAGAAGGGGCAGAGGCAGAAGAATTAACATCCGTTTTGGAAGAGATGGAGAAGGAAAATGATGGCATTTTTCTTGCAGTAGGAGATGGAAATCATTCCCTGGCAGCCGCCAAGGCATGCTGGGAGGAAGTGAAGAAGAGCCTTACGGAAGAAGAATGTATAAATCATTCTGCCAGATATGCGCTGGTGGAGGTGGTAAATATACATAGCCCGGCTTTGGCTTTTTATCCCATTCACAGGATAGTATTCGGCGGGAATAGGGAAGCTGTGGCGGGAGATTTTTGCGAGTGGCTGCAATCGTGTGGGATTTGCTGGAACGAGACCCGAGAGGCGTCAGAAGCAGATGTTACATTTGTTCAGAAAGAATGGACATATCATTTGCGGCTTACAGATACGAAGGGGCGCCTTGCGGTGGAGATACTGCAGGGGTTTCTTGATGAATATCTGAGAGCGCATTCAGAACTGTGCCTTGATTATGTACATGATGAGCAGGCAGTAGTGAAGCTTTCGGAAGAACAGAGTGCGTGTGGGATATTGCTGAGAGCAGTTGATAAGCGGATACTGTTTTCGGCAATTGCGGCAGGAGGAGTACTGCCGCGCAAAACATTTTCGATTGGAGAAGATTATCAGAAGCGCTATTATATGGAATGCAGAAGATTATCGTAAGAGTATGCGCCCGATAGATGGAAAGAGGGAAATAATTTATTAATTAATAGGAAGAAAGTCTCTAAGATTGATATTGATAAGGCGAAACCGTTAAAAAGGCTTGACTTCTGCCTGGATACTATGATATAGTATTGTGGCGATGGAAGTAGGTCTTTTTTTTATGCCTAATTTTAGGTAGCCTCGCAAGCTACCGACGTAACACGTAAATATGTATATACGAAGCGAGGTGGAAGTTGTGCGTACAAGAATTACTTTAGAATGTACAGAATGCAAGCAGCGTAACTACAACATGACGAAGGATAAGAAAGCTCATCCGGAGCGCATGCAGACAAAGAAGTACTGTAGATTCTGTAAATCACACACAATGCACAAAGAGACGAAGTAGTTGTTTCGAGAAGGAGTGTGAATTTCATGGGTGAAAAGAAAGCTCAGAAAAAGAGCTGGTTCAAAGGTCTAAAGGCGGAGTTCCGCAAGATCATTTGGCCGGACAGAGAAACACTTGCAAAACAGACAGCGGCGGTCGTTTCTGTATCTGTGGTACTGGGAGTGATTATTGCAATCATTGATTTTCTGGTACAGAACGGAGTGGATTTATTAGTAAGATAGCTGATAAACTGCATGCAAGAAAGGTGATTTTATGTCAGAAGCAAAATGGTACGTAGTTCATACCTATTCCGGGTATGAGAACAAAGTAAAGGCTAACATTGATAAAACGATTGAGAACAGACATCTGGAAGACCAGATTCTTGAGGTTCAGGTTCCGATGCAGGATGTGGTTGAGCTGAAGAATGGTGTCCAGAAGGCTTCCCAGAAGAAGATGTTTCCTGGTTATGTGCTGATTCATATGGTGATGAACGACGATACATGGTATGTAGTTCGAAATACCAGAGGCGTGACAGGATTCGTTGGACCTGGTTCTAAGCCGGTTCCGCTTACAGATATCGAGATGGCCGGACTTGGAATCAAGCGCGATAATATCGTAGTTGATTATGAGGTTGGAGATACCATTCAGGTTATCGCTGGAGCATGGGCAGACACTGTCGGTGTTGTTCGTGCTATGAATCCACAGAAACAGAGCCTGACGATCAATGTTGAGCTGTTTGGCCGCGAGACGCCAGTGGAATTAAGTTTCGCAGAAGTGAAAAAGTTGTAATTAAATTAAGTGGGAGGGGATTTCAGTAATTCCCGACATTACCACAAGGAGGTAATTAAAATGGCAAAAAAAGTACAAGGTTATATCAAATTACAGATTCCTGCAGGTAAAGCAACACCGGCTCCTCCGGTAGGACCTGCACTTGGACAGCATGGTGTAAACATTGTAGAGTTTACAAAACAGTTCAATGCTAGAACAGCTGATCAGGGCGACCTGATTATTCCTGTAGTAATTACAGTATACAATGACAGAAGTTTCAGCTTTGTTACTAAGACACCACCGGCACCGGTTCTTATCAAGAAAGCCTGCAAGATCAAATCTGGTTCAGGTACACCGAATAAGAAGAAAGTGGCAACAATTACAAAGGCTCAGATTCAGGAAATCGCAGAGCTGAAGATGCCAGACCTTAACGCAGCAAGCCTTGAGAGTGCTATGAGCATGATCGAGGGAACATGCCGTTCTATGGGTGTAACGGTTACTGAATAATTAATGATATAACACAGTGGGAGGGGTATCCCGACATTACCACAAGGAGGTATTTTTTAAATGAAACGAGGAAAGAAATATATTGAAGCTGCTAAAAGTATTGAAAGAGGCAATCTCTACGACAAGGAAGAGGCAATTTCTCTGGTAAAGAAGACAGCAGTTGCTAAATTTGATGAAACTATCGAGGCTCATATCAGAACCGGATGTGACGGACGTCATGCAGACCAGCAGATTCGTGGTGCAGTTGTACTGCCTCACGGAACTGGTAAAAAGGTTCGTATCCTTGTATTTGCAAAAGACGCTAAAGCCGCAGAGGCAGAGGCTGCCGGAGCAGATTACGTTGGAGGAATGGAACTGATCGAGAAGATTCAGAAGGAAAATTGGTTCGAATTTGACGTTGTTGTTGCTACACCTGACATGATGGGTATTGTAGGACGTATCGGTCGTGTACTTGGACCAAAGGGACTTATGCCGAACCCGAAGGCCGGTACAGTAACTATGGATGTTACTAAGGCTGTTAACGACATCAAAGCCGGTAAGATTGAGTACAGACTTGATAAGACAAATATTATTCACGTTCCGATTGGAAAGGCTTCTTTCTCAGAGGAACAGCTTGCAGACAACTTCCAGACGCTTGTTGATGCAATTAATAAGGCCAGACCGGCAGCAGTTAAGGGTCAGTTCCTTAAGAGCGTGACACTTACTTCTACAATGGGACCTGGCGTGAAGATTAATCCGGCTAAGCTGGTTTAATTACAGGGTTGCATATGATGCTCAGGGGTATATCCCCTGAGCTGATTTTATGTAAAAGGGGAAATTCCCGATTTTTAATAATTTCTGATTTTATATGTGTTGACAGAAACCAAAAGATGTGATAATCTACTAAAAGACTGCCGAAGACAGTAGGTGCTCGTAAGAGCGTAAGCAGATCAACGCCTACCGAGGAAGAATAGATTTAATACATTTAAGTATGAATTTACGAGCCTCTGTGTCTTCAGGATATAGAGGTTTTATTTATATCTATCGGCGGTGTATAAACCAAAATCTATAAGGAGGTGCACCATTCGTGGCAAAAGTTGAATTGAAACAACCAATCGTACAGGCTATTGCAAACGATGTTAAAGGCGCTCAGTCAATCGTGCTGGTTGATTATCGCGGCCTGACAGTTGCTCAGGACACAGCTCTTCGTAAAGAGCTCAGAGAAGCTGGCGTCATTTACAAGGTTTGTAAGAACACAATGATGAAGAGAGCTTTTGAAGGAACAGATTTTGCTCAGTTAGATGAGTATCTGGAAGGCCCGAACGCTATCGCAATTTCGAAAGATGATGCGACAGCACCGGCAAGAATCCTTGCAAAGTTTGCGAAAGATGCGAAGGCTCTTGAATTAAAAGCAGGTGTGGTTGAAGGCGAGAAGTATGATGCTGCAGGAATTGCAGAGCTGGCTAAGATTCCTTCAAGAGAGGAACTTATTTCCAGATTGCTTGGAAGTATGCAGTCACCTATTGCAAATCTTGCCCGTGTTCTTAACCAGATCGCAGAGAAGGGTGGAGCAGAGAACTGCACACCGGCTGAGGAAGCAGCAGAGGCTCCTGCAGCAGAGGAAGCTCCTGCAGAGGCGTAAAACAATAATATTTATTTAAAAATAGGAGGAAAATAAAATGGCAAAGTTGACAACAGCTGAATTTATTGATGCTATCAAAGAGTTATCAGTATTAGAGTTAAATGATTTAGTAAAAGCATGTGAAGAAGAGTTTGGTGTTTCTGCAGCAGCAGGTGTAGTAGTTGCAGCAGCAGGCGGAGATGCTCCGGCAGAGGAAGAGAAGGACGAGTTTGATGTAGAATTAGTAGCAGCAGGTGCTTCTAAGGTTAAGGTTATCAAGGTTGTTCGTGAGATCACAGGTCTTGGACTTAAGGAAGCAAAGGCTCTCGTAGACGGAGCTCCAAAGGTAGTTAAGGAAGGCGTATCTAAGGCAGAGGCAGAGGAACTGAAGGCTAAGCTGGAAGGCGAAGGAGCAGAAGTAAACCTCAAATAGTCCAGATAAGCAGACTGAAAATGACAATAAAAAGCATCGCGTGAGCTTGCTCACAGCGATGCTTTTTTTGGCATGTGAAGGTGCAACGGGCATGAGAAAGCCTTCGGCTTTCGAGTGTCCGTTGCGCCTTCGTCTGCTTATCTGGACTATGAAGTGGTGAGCGGCGCGGCAAGAGAAAGCCTTCGGCTTTCGAATGTCCGTTGTGCCTTCGTCTGGTTATCTGGATTATGGCGTAGTGAGCGGCGCGGCAAGAGAAAGCGG
>JAUNGJ010000013.1 GCA_030524585.1 Eubacteriales bacterium
GTGAGGGCCTGGAACTGAGGGTTACAAGCGACATTCTTGGCCTTGCCGACACAGGCAACAAATCTACACTGAAGGAGACGCTTGTTAATACCGGAGGTCCTGGGGATACGGCCCTTTATTATTACAATGAAGAAGGCAAACGCGTAAAATATGAGGATCAGGATGAAACTCATGAGATGGAACCGGTTAAATATCAGGGTTTTGCAGTTCTGGATCTTGGCGATGATGTAGATGACAGTAAGATTGACAGCAGCAATGCCACAGTGAAGCTGGTTGACGGCAATGGCTATTATGCAGAAGAATTGATTTTCAATGGCGCCGGTACACTAAGCGGAGAATGGAAAAACGGCAAGATTACTTACTCATTACCTGAGACAGGTGCTTTGGAATGGAACAATTGGGACTATTATGACACTGACTATGAAAGAGATACCAACAGTGGCCGCGAGTGGAGTATGATGGGCGGCGACGGTAACGGCGTGTATTTCTTTACGCTGGAAGTCAGTGGAATTACCTATGACGGCCAGGAGGTACCAGCCGCTAAGATTCCGGTTACTGTTTATATCTATGGACGCAGCAGCGCCGATCTGGGACTTTCTACCGAATTTGTAGAGAATACTTATGACGAAAGCTATACTTCCGGTGTGGGACAGACCGGTGAGATTCAGTGGAGCTGGTATACTGAGAATGAGGAATCCATGCAGGACAAGCCGTATATGAATGACCTGTATTCAGATTACTTCTCAGTGATCTGGCCGGCAGGAACAGATGCTTCCGGCATTACCGCTGATGATGTGACGGTTACTCTCCGCAGTCAGTATGGGGATGAATACGTTCTGTCAACCGAGACTGCTTATGGCGAGCATGAATATGCGGTGATTGCAAATGGCAGCGAGACAGAGGTTATTGTCACCTATCAGCAGTGGGCGTACGTACCGGTTTACAGCAGCATGGAGATTGCAATTGACAATGGTACGCTTCAGGCTTCTCAGACTTATGACATCAGTTCTGTCGGTACCTATCTGGTACAGACCGGCGGCGGTGGCGTGACTGTTGACCATACGGTCACCGTCTACAATCATTACGGAATTGGCGGCATGACATTGGAGAATGCAGTGAATACGGAATACACGCTGTCTGTTAAGATGGACGATGGAAGCACCAAGTACTATGCCGAGGATGAAAATGGAAACGGCTATCTGGCCGATGCGGTGGAAGTACCGAACCCCTGGGGATTTGGTACAACAGCAGGAGCGCCGGAGGAAGCATGGAAGGGAGATGCCACAGAGAAGTATCACCTTGCAGTTCATAATAATGTTGTCTATGTAGAGACCCGTACAGATAACACGGAAGTAAAAACTGTAGACGGAGAAGAGATCACATTTACTCAGAATGTGAACGCAACCATATCGGATGCAGAAATTATTGCTAATGGCGCTTATCTGGAGCCGGGATATAATCTGGTTACCAACGGCGCGGACAAGTGGGCATGGACGTTCCGTTATCAATCCGGCTGGACAACCGACAGTGCAAAACCGGATTCGCTGCCTTATGTAGATGGCGCTTATCCTTATGGATATACAGCGGATACTCCTGAAGAGGCAAGACCTTATTACGGAATGGAAGTTTCTCCCGGCCCAGGAGGTCCAGGAGGTCCCGGCGGTCCAGGAGGAGGAGATACCGATAATCCGAACCCGGAAAAACCAGGAGGCGGAAATTCTGACAATCCGTCCGTTGACAGTGGAAATGATAAGCCGGCTAATACGGCTCAAAAGACCGATACAAATCAGACCGTGAAATCTGATGCACCAAGAACGGGTGATAACAGTAATGCAGTGATCTGGATAATATTTATTGCTGCAGCAATTGGAGTTATCTGCGGATGTGTGATTGTTTCGCGCAGAAAGAGATCATAGGCTGGTAATTATATAGAATGGAACATAAAAAGGAGGTTGTCGCTGAAGTACGTTTTCAGGGCAATCTCCTTTGATTTTAACAATCTTATATTAGGTACTGATCGTCAAAGAACATAATCCGGTCTTCTAACAGGAGCTGGTAATTGCGGTCATAGTCTAGCAGAAATACACCGGCATAAAGATAGTTCATGATCGTCATAATGGAAATATCGGAGGTAAAGGCTCCAATTTTGACATTTGCATAGGTCTTGCTCTCGAGGGTGGCTATGTACAGGTGCTCGTCCGTAATATCCGTAAGGCTGTTTGAACCGCAGCTTGTAATGGAAATGGTAGGAATATGATTCTTTTTCAAGAGTCTGGCATACCGCAGAGTCGATGTACTCTCGCCGGAATATGAGACAACAATGGCACAGTGGTTATCATATTCGGTAATGGCACAGAGCATTTGCTGCTGGTGATCCGGACTAATGCGGACCTGGCGGTGGATGCTTCCCATTTTATAGGCAAAATCGTGCAGAAGCTTTACATTATTTCCAGAGCCGTACACATAAATACTGGAGGCATGTTTCTGATTTTTAACGACTCTGCCGTAGGTCTGCGGATCCATCAGGGAGTGGGTCTGGCGAAGGGAAATTCTTTCCAGCTCCGTTAGCTGTTCCATCACCTCTTCCGGAGTGTCTGTTTTTTTAAACGGCAGACTGGCATCCACGTAAATATGTGCGCTCTCCCGTTTTTGGTATTGGGAGATGAAGGTGGTCTTAAAATCTGCAAAGCTGCGGCAGCCCAATTTCTTACATAGGCGCACAACGGTAGAAGCCGATGTGTAGGCGGCAGCGCCAAGCTGTGCAGATGTTGTGTTGGATAAAAGCATTTCCGGCTTATTCAGAATCAGATTGATAATGTCCTGTTCAGAGGATGTAAAGTTATCCTGATTACGCATTTGTTCGATAATATCCATAATAATTCTCCTTTTGTTCTCTTTATTATACTATAGAAGTAAATTCTTGTGGAATAGAATTTTGTTAAAAAAGACGAAAAATCAGGAAAATTATACTTCTAATATAGATAATGTGAAACAAAATTGCAAAAACCAGGGCGAAAAAAGTAAAAATTGCAACCGCAAACCTAAAAGCTTGCAAACTATTTACATTAGGAAAATATTCTCATAAAATAAGCTCATCAAGAAAGGGATGGCCATCCTTACTGTAGTAGTAATAGTAATGTAAAGGAGAGAAAAAGATGAGTTCTAATAGACAGATTGCTGAAAATGTGTTAAAGGCAGTTGGCGGAAAAGAAAACGTTTCTATGGTTACCCATTGTATGACACGTCTTCGTTTTAATCTCAAAAAAACAGAGGGTGTAAGCGCTGACGAAGTGAAAAAGATCGACGGAGTCCTGAGTGTTGTAGAAGCAGGCGGACAGTTCCAGGTAGTAATCGGAACCAACGTTTCCAAGGTATATAATGAGTTATGTGAGATTGGCGGATTTGCTAAGCAGAAAGCGGTTGAGGAGAACCTGGATAAGCCGAAGGAGAAATTAACGGTGAAGGGATTTTTCAACGGCATCCTGAATGGTGTTGCGGGATGTATGACCCCGTTGATTCCACTGCTTTTGGTTGCAGGTCTTCTGAAGATGATTCCAACCTTATTTGGACCGGCCTGTGTGGGCATTCTGGATCCGGAGAGTGATCTGTATACATTGTTTACTTTCCTGGGTGATACCGGTTTCTATTTCCTGCCGGTTGCACTTGGTTACACTGGCGCAAAGAAGTTCGGCGCTACTCCGATTCTGGGTATCCTGCTGGGTGCTATGCTGATCCATCCTACGTTTGCCGCTATGGCAGCTACAGAGGGGGCGACATTTACTGTGTTTGGTATCCCGTGCGTACTGCATGATTACAACAGCACTGTTGTTCCAATGATTCTGGCTACCTGGTTCATGGGCTATGTGGAGAGGTTCTTTAAGAAATATATTCCGGAATCTCTGACCACTGTATTTACACCTTTCCTGACGATCGTGGTTATGATTCCTCTGACCTTCTGCTTCTTCGGACCGGTTGGTTACTGGATCGGCGATCTGATCGGCAATCTGTTAAATGGTCTTCATGATGTAGCCGGCCCGATTGGATTTGCATTGGTAGCTGCTCTGTGGAGCTTCCTGCTGGCTTGCGGTATGCATCTGGTGCTGATCACTCTGGCATTTGTAAATATTGGTACGGTTGGATATGATAATTTCGTATTGGCAGCTTCTGCTCTGGCTGGATTTGCTACATACGGTGTTCTGCTGGGTGGTTTCATCCGCGCAAAGAGAAAAGATACCAAGTCCCAGATTCTGGCTTACTTTATTGCCAACTTCCTGGGTGGTGTCGGAGAGCCTGCTCTGTACGGATTTATCCTGAAATATAAGAAGCCTATGCTTGGCCAGGTAGCCGGAGGCTTTGCCGGCGGTCTGGTAGGTGGTCTTGCCGGTATTACGGTTTATCAGTTATCTCCTGCTATGAACTTCCTGAACTTCTTAGGCTACGTGGGAGGAAGTGTAAGCAACGTTGTGTGGGCTGCAATCTCTGCTGCAGTGGCAGTAGTGGTAGGCTGTATTGTGACAATCGTCTTTGGATTTGATGAAGAGGAAGCTTAGTCGTATGGTTACTTTTAGCAGTGAGCAAATTACAGAACATATATATCGAATTCGATCCACACCGGATGTCTGCATGTATCTGGTGGTGGGAAGCGAACGGGCCGCATTGCTGGATACGGGCAATGGAGTGGGTGATCTGAAGGGATATGTTGAGGACCTGCTTCAGGGTAAGCCTTACGACGTCATCCTGACACATGGCCATGTAGATCATGCCTCCGGGGCAGAACAGTTCGGAGACAATGTGTATATGAATCCTCTGGATTATGAGCTGTCCCTGACCCACTGCAGTATTGAACACCGCAAGAACTCCTTTGCACACTGGAGAGAGATGTTTCCGGGCACTATGCCGGAATTTGCGGATGAGGATTTTATTTCTGTCCGTACCCGTCCTTATCTGCCCCTGGAAAATGGGCAGAGATTTGATCTGGGGGATATGACCCTGGAGGCAATCCATGTACCCGGTCATACCCAGGGTATGACGATGATACTGGCCGTCGAAGAGAGAGTGATTCTGTTCGGAGACGGATGTGGGGTCGGAGTATTGCTGCTGGCTGATGAAACCAGTACGGTGTCGGGCTATCTGGATAGTCTGAAGAGGCTAAAAACACAGGAATCACGTTACGATGTTGTCCTGAGACAGCATGGAAGCTGTGTGTCTCCATGCACAGTGCTTGATGATAATATCGAGGTGTGTGAGAAAATTCTGAACGGGACGGCGGATGCAGTACCGGATACCTTTGAAGGAAAGCCCTGCCTGTTAGCGATGGCAGTCGATCCAAAGACAAGAAAGCGTCTGGATGGAAAAGAGGGCAATATTCGGTATATGCCGGGTAAGGTCAGGTAGACGCTGTATCGATTCAGATGCAGGGATGCAGGAAACAGATGCATCCCTGCTTTTATAAGGAGAGAGTCACATGAAGAAGATGATTTTAAGGGCAGATGATCTGGGATTTTCAAGGGCGGTTAATTATGGAATTTATGATTCCGTACGGGCAGGGCTGATCCGGTCCGTGGGAGTGATGGTCAATATGGACGCCGCGGTACATGGAGTAGAACTTCTGAAGGAATGTCAGGGGTGCTGTTTTGGCCTGCATACGAATTTCTGTGCAGGAAGACCCGTCAGTGCGCCAGAGACGGTTCCATCGCTGGTAGATGAAAATGGAGTTTTCCACAGTTCCTCCCGGTATCGCAGTGCGGAGAAGGATTTTATTACCTATGAAGACGCCATGACAGAGATTGACGCTCAGTATCGGCGGTTCGTGGAGCTATTTGGCAGGAAGCCGGCTTATTTTGAGGCTCATGCGGTGAAGAGCAGCGTAATGATAACTGCGTTGGAGGATTATGCGGGAAAGCATGACCTTCTGTATCACGCGCCCTTTGCGGCGCTTCATGTGGAAGGGCTTACGATTCCTATGTATCTGGGAGACATCGGAAGCCCGGAGTATGATCCCATGAGAGAGCTTCGGAATTGTGTCGCTTCGCTGGAAGAGGATATTCCGAAAATGTATGTATTTCATCCCGGATACCTGGATCAGCCCATTATGCGGATGTCTTCATTGACGACAAATCGGGTAAAGGAAACCGCGATGCTGACGGATCCGGAAACAAAGGCGTATCTGGAAACGGAAGGAATTTGCCTGTATTCCTATGAAACGATTGCCGGGGAACGAAAAGAAATCAGATAACGGTGGAGATTTTGATAAGTGAGGAAGAATTATGAATAATAGAACTGATATACTGTCATTGCGGGACGCTCTGGCGGTTTTGAAAGAACAGCCGGGCCAGCTGGTGGAGACGGATGTGGAGGTAGACCCGGCAGCCGAGCTGTCGGGAGTCTATCGATATATTGGAGCGGGCGGTACCGTGAAACGCCCTACCAGGGTGGATGGTCCGGCGATGATTTTTAACAATGTAAAAGGCCACCCGGATGCAAGAGTAGCGATCGGAGTGCTTGCCAGCCGCGCGAGAGTGGCAAAGCTCTTTGGCTGTAAGAAAGAAGAGCTGGGACATCTGGTTCAGGAATGTGCGGCAAATCCGATTATGCCGGCGGTTACCGCGGGGCCTGCTCCCTGCCAGGAGGTTGTACATCTGGCGTCTGACCCGGATTTCGACCTGTTTAAGCTAGTTCCGGCTCCAACCAATACGCCGGTGGACGCAGGTCCCTATATTACGCTGGGGATGTGCTATGCGACACATCCGGATACCGGGCTTTCCGATGTGACGATTCACCGTATGTGTATTCAATCAAGGGATGAACTGTCCATCTTCCTGCAGCCGGGCTCCCGTCATATCGGCGCCATGGCTGAGCGGGCAACGGAACTAAATCAGCCGCTGCCGATCTCGGTGTCCATAGGCGTGGATCCGGCAATCGAGATTCTTTCCTGCTTTGAACCGCCCACAACGCCGCTTGGATTCAATGAGCTGAGCATTGCAGGCGCTCTCAGACAGCGCCCGGTAGAGCTGGTTCCCTGTAAGACCATTCAGGAAAATGCGATTGCCAACGCCGAGTATGTGATCGAAGGTGAAATCATTCCCGGAGTGAAGGTTGTTGAGGATCAGAACAGCCATACCGGATGGGCCATGCCTGAGTTTCCTGGGTACAATGGCCATGCCAGTCATGAGTGCTGGCTTCTGAAGGTCAAGGCGGTAACCCACCGGAAACATCCGATCATGCAGACCTGTATCGGGCCGTCAGAAGAGCATGTGAATATGGCCGGTATTCCGACGGAGGCTTCGATTCTCGGTATGATCGATAAGGCGCTTCCGGGGAAGGTGCTGAATTGTTATGCCCATCGTTCCGGCGGCGGAAAGTATACCGCGATCCTCCAGTGCCGTAAGGTCGTACACACGGATGAGGGAAAGCAGCGGCAGGCAGCATTGTTAGCGTTCTCTGCGTTCCCGGAGCTGAAGAATGTAATTCTGGTGGATGAGGATGTGGATATTTTCGATACGGATGATGTGCTGTGGGCGATGAATACCAGATTTCAGGGGGACCGGGATATTATTACCATTCCCGGCGTGCGGTGTCATCCGCTGGATCCGTCCAGCAATCCGGACTATACGGATTCCATACGGGATATTGGTATTTCTACCAAGATCATATTCGACTGTACCGTTCCTTTTGAGCTGAAAGAGCGGTTTGGCCGGGCGCCGTTTTTGGAGGTTGACCCGAGAAAATGGGTGCCGGATTATGAAGGATAATAACAAAAGATTGATTCTGGGAATCAGCGGCGCTTCCGGCGTAGTGCTGGGGTACCGCATGGCTAAGGCGGTGAAGGAGCAGGGAATAGAGCTGCATATGGTTATTTCGGATGCGGCGAAATTGACGTGGGATGCGGAGATGGATCTTCCCTTTTCTGAGCTGACAGAGCTGGCGGACGTTCTGTATGATTATCACAATGTGGGAGCAAAGATTGCAAGCGGTTCTTTCCGGACCATGGGAATGGCGGTTGTTCCCTGCAGTATGAAAACACTGGCAGGTATCGTTACCGGATACACAGACAATCTATTGCTGCGGGCGGCGGATGTATGTATGAAGGAAGGGCGGAAGGTTGTGCTCTGCCCCCGGGAAATGCCGCTTGGGAAGCTGCATTTGAGAAACCTGAATACTGCCGCCGAACTGGGCTGTACCATTGTGCCGCCTATGATGAGCTTTTACAGCGGTCAGATTACTGTGGAGGACCAGATCGATCATATTATAGGAAAAATGATGATGCAGTTTGAGCTGGAATATGACCGTTTCCGGCCATGGGAAGGATAATAGACAGCAAGATGAAGAGTGTTTCTGTAAGTTTTGGGGAAGGAAGTTATAAGATTACCGGTATGGCAGTGCTGTGCGGCGGGGATGTGAATTTTTCTTTTACAGGCGGAACCAAACCGCATATTGGGGCTGTATCCATTGCCATATATGAGCCGGCGCGGGATTCCGCTACGGTAAGTACGGTGACGGTGTATGAGCACCGGGACGATCAGCTTTCCTCCAGATGTGCCAAAAATGCAGCAGCGTTCCTGAAATGCGTAGTTACAGTAAGCGTTGGGATTCATATTGATCATGCTGCCTCAGAGGATTTGAAAATTCTCGTTTGTAACTTTAACGAATGTTATCAAAGGCTGATTGCGAAGGTCAGCCAGATCAGATAAAGAAAGGCGATATGTTATGGGATTATTCGACAGGTTTAAAGCAAATAAAATTGAAACAACCCCGGGTGTGGTATATGCTCCGATGAGCGGAAAGGTCATTCCGATGGAGGAGATACCGGATCCGGTATTCTCACAGGGTGTTGTGGGACTTGGGTGCGGTCTGGAACCGGAAGACGGGGAAGTGGCAGCTCCGTTTAATGGTAAAGTGGTATCCGTAACAGATACAAAGCATGCTATAGGCATCCAATCAGATGATGGGATTGAGATTTTAATTCATGTGGGCATGGATACTGTGCAGATGAATGGCGACGGGTTCGTGCTGAAGGTAAAAGAAGGCGACAGGGTAAGCTGCGGTCAGATTCTTATAAAATGCGATCTCGGAAAGATCAAAAAGGCCGGATATCCGACCACAACTGCCGTAATTGTGACCAATGCAATGGATTACGAGAATGTTGAATTTACACCTGCGGAGCATGTAGACAAAACCAATCCTATCGGAAACTGTAAGCGCAGATAGGCAGGTTTTATAAACTGTTTTCCGATCCCCATTTAATGATTTCATAGCAGACCGGCAGCAGGCTTTTCCCTTTTTCTGTAGGGGAATATTCTACGCGGGGTGGGATCTCATTATACTGGGTACGGGAAATTAATCCCCAGGATTCCAGGTTGCGCAGGGCAGACGTCAATACGCTGTTTGTAATATGAGGAAGTCGTTTTTTATACTCTCCGAATCTTAAAACGTCTGCTCTGCACACCTCAAGCATAATCTGCAGTTCCCATTTTCCGTGCAGAAGGGGAACGATTTGATCTACGCGGGATTTCATTTCAGGATTATCTAAAATTTCAATGATTTCATTTAACATATTTTCTGACCTCATCTGTTACCTCCGTATGTTTTGTGACATAGACAGTAGCTTAGAACATACTTAGTTAGTTTGAAAAGCGTACTTGATAGTTTTTTACTACTATAATATGATTATAAATACGAATTTATATACTGTCAAGGAGGTAGTCATTTGAATAAAATCAAAGAACATGGGCTTTCTTCACAGGAAGAGGCTTTTACAAAGTATTCTGTACCAAAGGTACTCCTCAAATTTATTGTTCCCGCTGCGCTCAGCCAGTTGACGTTTCTTATTTTGAACCTGGCCGACGCTTTTTTTGTGGGACGAACCGGAGACACATTTCAGATTTCGGCTATGACGATCACTTTTCCGGTTGTAATGCTGGCTTCATGCATTGGCACGATATTTGGAGCAGGCGGCAATGCAAATATGGCGGCAGAATTGGGCAAAGGAAAGCGGGAGCGCGCCAAAACCTTTTCTGCGTTTTCGATTTATACGGCCGCTGTGGTGACTGTTATTTTCTCCTTCCTTCTTTTAGCTGTGAAGGAACCGCTGTTATACACGATTGGTGCAAATGAGAATTCCGTAGGCTTCTGTAAAGATTATCTGTTTTGGACCTTTCATATTGCCTGCGTTCCCCTGGTGCTGTCCCAGGTCTTCTCGCAGTTATTCTTGGCTGAAGGAGAATCCCAAATATCGGCAGCCGGAATCGCAGGAGCAGGACTTCTGAATGTGATTCTTGATCCGGTATTTATTTTCGGATTTCATATGGGTGTTGCGGGGGCGGGGCTTGCAACCTGTGTGGCAAACTATATATCCTTTGCATTCTATCTGATTATGTATTATACGCACCGGAAGACAACGGTTGTCTGCTTTCACCTGCGGTACTACCGCGTGGGAGGCAAAGTATGTATGCGTGTACTTTCCGTAGGGATTCCAGCCGGTTTAGTGCTTTTGTTTATGGATGTATGCGACTTTACACGAAATTACTATTTCAATGTTTTTGGAGGACAGGTGGAGCTGGCAGCCTGGGGTGTTGTTCAGAAAATCGGAAATGCATTTATGCAGATCTGCGTCGGAATTGCACAGGGGCTCCGGCCGGTGGTTGCCTATAATTATTCATCCAATCTTCTAAAACGGGTAAGATCCATTATAAATGGAGGAATCGCCATCATGGCGGGGTGGATTGCTGCCTGCCTGGTGCTTGTGGCTTTAGCGCCGACGTTTTTGGTGAATTTGCTGATTCCTTCCGGGGAATCGGTGCCGGTAGCAGTTTCCTATCTGCGTATTTGGATTTTCTGTATCATTGGCTTCGGATTTGTTGAGCTGTTCAACGCTGTTTTTCAGTCTATGGGAAGATGGAAGATTTCTGTGGCAAATACGGTTATCAATAAAGGATTTATGCTGACGCCTGTTATGGTTTTGCTGGCCAACTGGAAGGGGATTGGCGGTATTATTATCAGCCAGCCGATCACGGAAGATCTGACGGCAGTTGTATTATTCATCATTTATCTGGCTGTTATGAAGAAAGAAGCTTCTTCTTTAGAGTAGAAAGGAGAGGAGAATAAAATATGGTCAAAACATTATTAAAGCAACTTGGCGAATATAAAAGAGAGTCGCTGCTGACACCGGTTTTTGTAGGATTGGATGTACTGACGGAGCTTATGATTCCCTTTACAACAGCATCGATCATTGACAAAGGGATTGAGGCCGGCGATATAGGAAACGTATATTACTATGGCGCGGTTATGATGGTACTGGCGTGCCTAAGCATGATATTTGGTATGCTTGCCGGTAAATGTATTGCGGCGGCATCGACAGGCTTTGCATGTAATCTGCGGGAAGCGATGTACGAGAATATCCAGAGCTTTTCATTTTCGAATATTGATAAGTACAGTACGGCAGGGCTGGTTACACGGATGACGACAGATGTCACAAACGTACAGAATGCCTACCAAATGGCTCTTCGTATCGTTGTGAGGTCGCCCCTGGTGCTTATCTGCAGTATCTCGATGTGCTTTGTCATCAGCAAAAAGCTCAGCGCTATCTTTCTTGTTGCGATTATTGTTCTGTCACTGATCCTGTTTTTGATTATTCGCAGCACGATAAAAACATTTGAACAGGTATTCCGTAAATACGATGACCTGAATGCAAGTGTGCAGGAAAATGTTTCTGCTATTCGCGTGGTGAAGGCGTTTGTCCGTGAGGACTATGAGAATATAAAATTTACAAAGGCTGCGGAAAATCTGTATCGCCTGTTTGTTAAAGCTGAGAGGCTTATTGCACTTAATAATCCGGTTATGATGTTGGTGGTATATGGATGCATCATTGCGCTGTCCTGGTTTGGCGCAAGGTTTATCGTAATTGGAGAACTGACGACAGGAAATCTGACATCTCTGTTCAGCTATATAATGAGTACCTTAATGTCGCTGATGATGCTTTCCATGATTTTTGTCATTTTGGCCATGAGTGCGGCCAGCGGCCGGCGGATTGCAGAGGTTCTGAATGAAAAGGCAAGCCTGACAAATCCAGAAAATCCGGTTTTTGAGATTGCGGATGGCAGGATTGATTTTGATCATGTCAGTTTTTCTTATCAACAGGGTGATGGAGAAGAGACCTTTTCGGATATTAGTCTGCATATTGCATCGGGGGAGACGATAGGTATTATTGGCGGCACTGGAAGCGGCAAATCCAGTCTGGTTGGTCTGATCAGCCGCTTATACGACGTGAATGCCGGTTCTGTGTCCGTAGGGGGAATGGACGTCAGGAATTATGACATGGAGGCTCTTCGCAATCAGGTGGCAGTGGTCCTGCAGAAAAATGTCCTGTTCTCGGGTACTGTTCTGGAGAATCTGAGATGGGGAAAAGAAGATGCAACGCTGGAGGAATGCAGGGAGGCATGCATGCAGGCCTGTGCGGAGGAGTTCATTGAGCGGTTCCCGGAAAAATATGATACCTGGGTTGAACAGGGAGGAGCCAACCTGTCCGGAGGTCAGAGGCAGCGTCTCTGCATTGCAAGAGCACTGCTCAAGAAGCCCAAGGTGCTGATTCTGGATGATTCCACCAGTGCTGTGGACACCGCTACCGACAGCAGAATCCGCAGAGCGTTTGCGGCAAAAATTCCGGGGACAACCAAAATTATCATTGCCCAGAGGATTTCCAGCGTGCAGGACGCCGACCGTATTATGGTGCTGGAGAATGGAAAAATCAGTGGTTTTGACAGCCATGACAATCTGATAAAAACGAATAGTATCTATCAGGAGATCTGTGAAACACAGCTGAAGGGCGGCGGAGACTTTGACCAGCCCCCCGCAGAAAATAACTGAAAGGAAAGGACGGTGATAGAGAATGACGGAACAGAAACGGAAAGAAGAGTCTCTTCAGAATCCATTTCTATTATTCAAACGATTGTTGGGATACATGCTGCGAGAATATAAAGTTTCCTTTTTTGTGGTAATCGTATGCATCATAGGATCTTCTTTGGCGACGCTTAGAGGAACCCTGTTTATGAAAAACCTGATAGATGATTACATTATCCCGCTGACCAAAAGCGGTGTGCCGGATTTTGCGCCATTGATTCGGGCGCTGACGCGGCTGATGATCATCTATGCGGCCGGTATTATCTGTGCATATGCGTACAATCGTATTATGGTCAATATTACGCAGGGCGTAATGAAGAGGCTCCGCAATGATCTGTTTACACATATGGAATATTTGCCCATTAAATTTTTTGATTCCAATGCCCACGGGGACATCATGTCTGTGTACACCAATGATGTAGATACGCTGCGGCAGCTTATGAGCCAGAGTATGCCGCAGCTCGTTAATTCTGCGGTGACCATTGTTACCACATTTGTCAGTATGCTGGTTCTGGATATTCCACTGACGGTTATCTCGGTTCTGCTTGTGGCGGTTATGATAGTTTCCCTATCCAAATTGAGCCAAAAATCTGCCAAATACTTCGTGAAGCAGCAAAAAGATCTTGGAGCTGTCAATGGCTATATTGAAGAAATGATGGCGGGACAGAAGGTTGTGAAAGTGTTCTGTCATGAGAAAAAGAGTCTGGAGGAATTTAAAAAATGTAATCGGGAGCTGAGAGATAGCGCCTACAAAGCAAATTTGATTGCTAACATGATGATGCCGGTTAACGTAAGCCTGGGCAATGTTAGTTATGTGCTGTGCGCTATCGCAGGCGCAGTGCTGGCCCTAAATGGAATGTGGGGACTTACCCTTGGAACGCTGGTTTCGTTTTTAACGCTGAACAAGAATTTTACCCAGCCGGTGACACAGATCAGCCAGCAGATGAATAATGTTATCATGGCGATGGCAGGCGCAGGACGCGTTTTTGACATGTTGGATGAGAAGCAGGAAGAAGACGGCGGCTATGTGGAGCTTGTCAATGCAAAGGAACTTCCTGACGGAACGCTGACAGAGGCGGCAGAACGAACGGGATTGTGGGCCTGGAGACATCCCCATAAGGCGGATGGTACCGTTACCTATACAAAGCTGCAGGGAAATGTGGTATTCGACGGTGTGAATTTTGGCTATACGGATGAGAAAATGATTCTGCATGATATTAGGCTATATGCGACACATGGACAGAAAATTGCTTTTGTAGGAAGTACAGGTGCAGGAAAGACTACCATTACGAATCTGATTAACCGCTTTTACGATATTCAGGACGGAAAGATCCGCTATGACGGCATTAACATCAATAAAATCAAAAAGTCCGATTTGCGCCGGTCTCTTGGCATAGTACTGCAGGATACGCACCTGTTTACCGGTACGGTCATGGATAATATTCGCTATGGAAGGCTGGACGCCGCCGACGGGGAATGCATAAAAGCGGCGAAACTGGCTAATGCCGATGGGTTCATCCGGCGTCTGCCGAACGGTTATCAGACTATGCTGACAGGGGATGGCGGCAATCTTTCACAGGGGCAGAGGCAGCTGATAGCGATCGCCCGGGCAGCAGTGGCCGATCCTCCGGTTCTGATCCTGGATGAAGCAACTTCTTCTATTGATACCCGGACGGAAACTTTAGTACAGAACGGCATGGACGCGTTGATGAAAGGCAGAACAACATTTGTAATTGCACATCGGCTGTCTACTGTGCGCAACGCAGACTGCATTATGGTACTGGAACATGGCCGTATCATTGAAAGAGGAAGCCATGAGGAACTGCTGGAAGAACAGGGGAGGTACTATCAGCTCTACACAGGAAAATAATATATGAGAGGGGAGTATCGGATTAGGAGAATCTTTCAAAATGAAGATGATGAGCAGCCGAATGAAGAGGGACTTAAATTCTACGATGACGTGTTTGATGAGATGAGAAAGCATAACATTGAACTGCTGGTAACAATCCTTCATTTAGTAAAAAGGAGAAGGAATCTTCCAATCAGGGAGAGACTCCGGAAGCAGATGCCGGCATCAAGTTTTAGTCTCTGCATCATTTAATGGGAGCAATGCTTGCCCTGTCCGGTATTTACCCGGCAATCTGTCATTCGAATGATGTGTTCGGAGTATATGAATTCCGGAAAAAAGAATTGATTTTCTCGGATGTATTGATATTGTTTCTGCCGGAACCGGTGAAATGGTTAAACGTTATGGTATGATCTATGTGGATATGGATGATGAGGGAAATGGAACACTGAATCGATCCAGAAAGAAATCAATCTATTGGTATCAGCGCGTAATTGCCACGAATGGAGAAAAATTATAAAAATCAAAGAAAGTCAGTTGGTATTTGGCCAGCTGACTTTCTTTATGTCATAGTATATTTTCTTTGGGTTATTGATCCTGGTAATTTAATAAGGAAAGCGCGGTATCTTTATTTGTCATCAATGTTTTGCAATATCCCAGCTTGCATGCATAATAGATAGCGCTCACTTTTCGTTCGCCGATGGATACCAAGATGGAATTTTTTACTTTTCTCAGATCCGTAGGGTTAAAAGAGATGACGTCAGGGTCTGAAATCGGCATGATCTTACCGTCGGCGCTGTAGGATTGAAGCTGAAAGTTTCCGATGGCGTCATGGGAGCTGACGGCACTGCCCATGTCTTTGGCAGAGCCTACAGAGAATATAACCGTGTCCATTTTTTTCCAATAATTCGTCAATCGATTATAGCACTTATAATCCATAGGATTCATGTCTTCTGAAACGGCGGACATATGCGTCAGGTTCAGATAAAAAGCTTTACAGCTTAATTTGTAACTGAATAAGGATATAATCGGTGAAACCTGGAATGAGTATTCATAAATACCGGAATCACATCCGCCCAAGGGTATGAATAATAAATCGGAATGAGTACTATTCTCATTATTTGCAGATAAAAAATTTGCTATCTTGAAAGTTGTCTTACCCCAGCCAACACCTACAATGGATGCATTCTGCAGATATTCATAAATGTACGGCGCTGCGTTGGAACAAAAGTCATCCAGTTCTTTTAAGTAATCGTTGTCGGCAGCACCTTTTTTTAGCTCTGTCGGCACAATAACAACATTATCTATACCAAGACATTCCTTTAAAGAATCTGTTAAATCGGCAGTATTAGAAAAGTCGGGAGGAATTACATTGATTTCGACGATGTTCTGTTTTTTAGCGGCTGTAAGAATTCGTGAGATCTGAGCACGTGATATGTGTTCCATCTCAGAGATTTCCTGCTGTGATAAGCCAACTTCGTAATAAAGCTTTGCAATATGATAGATAAATCCTGGATCAAAATTAGCCATAATATTCATGGTTACTCCTTAATATAGTATTTCTTTACGGTTATTATAGTACAAATTTACTAAAGTTGCAATTATTTTGAACAAATTTTCGGAACAAAGTTGACAAATTAGAAATAAGTGATATACTGAAAATAGAAAGATTGTTCGGAACAATTGTTCAAAGTTTCCCGAAAGAAATTAAGGCATATTAATCTGAACATTGATAATAGTAAGGAGGGAAAAGGAGAAAATGTTAGTAACATCCAAAGAAATTATGACGAAAGCCAGAGAAAATGCTTATTCAGTAATTTCTCCAAGTATTGACAGCGAGATGTGTCTTGCTGCTGCAACAGAGGTTGCTGAGGAAGAAAGAGCGCCTCTGATCTACAATATTCGTGTCGCAGAGAAATTTCAGTATGGATCTTTTGTCAGTGATTTTAGGGAATGTGTTCAGCAGGCGCGCAGATGGGCGGAGCGGGCGTCCGTACCGATAGCGGTGCATCTGGATCACGCACACACCCTGGAGGACGTGGCAACCGGTATTAATTATGGCTATACGAGTATTACATTGGAGCCGAAGATTCAGGGCTTTGATGAGTACAAGGAGCAGGTAAGGCAGTGGACAGAGCTTGTCCATGCAGCAGGAATTTCCGTAGAAGGCGTTCTTCCGAGACTGACCTGGGAGCAGCTTGGAAAGCGCGGCGAAGATCTGGAGATCAAAGCCCGTGCCAACACAGAGAGCGATCTGGCTTTTGAGTTTACAGATCCGGAACTGCTTAAGGAATTTGTTGATTACACTGGCGTTGATACAATTGCAGTCTGGGTTGGCAACCGGTTTGACAGAACAAAGAAAATGGGTGCACAGCCGGCGCTGATCAATTTGGAGCTCCTGAAAGAGTTATCTGATGCAGTAGATATTCCATTGATGCTTCATGGCGGAAGCAGTATTAAGAGCGATAACTTTGGAGATGCACAGAAGCTGGGAATTGCCCGCGTGAATGTTGGCACTGCTTTACGCCGCGGCGCAGCAGCAGCAGTTCGTCGGGCAACAGAAGATGACGCAAATCAGAATTCATTCTATCTCATCCGGGATGGGTATAAGGCCGCACTTCCTGAATATGTGAGATTATCCGGAAGCGCCGGAAAAGCGGATGAGTAATTATTGTGATATTTAAGGATTCTAATAGGTGAATTATATGATAGTAAAAGGTGGAAAAACAATTACTCCTTATGGATTTTTTAAGAATCAGGATATTAAGGTAGAGAGTCAGAAGATTACGGAGCTTGGCAATCTTGATAACGCCGGGGATCAGACACAGGAGATCTTTGACGTCAGCGGATTATATGTCTCTCCGGGATTCATCGATATTCACTCCCATGGCGGAATTGGCTACAACCTGATGTGTGATAATGAACAGGATATCTTAAATGCTGTGAGGGAATGCGGAAAATTCGGCGTTACTTCGGTGATGCCGACGATTGACGGGAATGAAAATCTGACGGAAGAAGTGATCCGGCAATATCAGGCTTATAACGATGCCATGAAACATAATGAAACAGGAACGCAGATTCTTGGCGTGCATGTAGAGGGACCATACTTCCCGGCTTCACAGAATCCACGTAGGATTGATATTATCCCTGATCTGGAGAATGTGGCGAAGCTGATTGAACTGGCGCCGTGTATCAAACGCGTAACGACAGCGCCTGAGGTAGAGCATGGTCTGGAGCTGATCGATCTTCTTGTGAAAAATGGAATCGCAGTTTCCGTAGGACACTGTGAAGCTTCGTTCGATAAGGTTGCGGAGGCGTATTCCCGCGGGGCAAGACAGGTTACACATTTCTTTACCGGAATGAAGGGAGTATACCGGGAAGAGACCGGAGACCGGAAGCCGGGCCTGATTGAGACGGCGCAGATTCTCGACTTTGTGATTGAAGTGATCGCAAACGGACGTCACGTAAGTCCGGAATTACTAAACATGGTTTACAGGGTTAAGGGAGCCGACAAAGTCTGTATTGTTACAGATTCACATTATCTTCCGGAGGAGGAATCTCCCGGAGATAATGCACATTGGTCAAAATATGTTTGCAAGGCCGATTTTGGCGATGGAAAATTGCATCTGAACAGCTTCATGCCAATGCCGATCATGGTTAAGGTAATGGTTAAAGAGGCTGGAGTATCATTAATCGATGCGGTACGTATGGCAACATTGACGCCGGCTGAAACAATGAAGGTTGACGATGTGAAAGGAAAGCTCTTGCCAGGTTATGATGCAGATATAGTTGCCTTTGATGATGACTTTAATATTAAGCTTGTAATAGCACGGGGAACAGTAGTGAAAAATGCATTATAACCCATATGTTTCAAATGTGAATACACGAAAAAAGAGACAACAGTAAACATACGAATGTTTGGTTAAGGAGAGGATTATGGTTAAGGATTTATTGAATGAAGCTTTAGTGGACGTAAATGTTGAAGCTAAAGACTGGGAGGAAGCAATACGTGCCGGAGGAAAATTATTACTGGATGCAGGCTTTATTAAAGCACCGTTTATTGATGAGATGGTGGAGACAGTCCATGAATTCGGACCTTATATTGTAATAGAAAAAGGAATTGCACTGGCACATGCCGAACCAAGCGAAAATGTATTGAAGATCGGCATTGCAATGCATACATTAAAAGATCCGATTTCATTTGGCAACGAAGATAACGATCCTGTCAAGTTAGTGATCAGCCTGTGTGCTACGGACGCTGATTCTCATGTGGAAGCTATTGGAGATTTAGCCAATATCATGATGTCAGATGATGCGATGAATAAGATATTCGAAGCGAAGACAAAAGAAGACATCCTGAATGCCATATCTTCCGTGAATTAGTTTATGACTTGTTTCTTATGACGGTAATCTTAGAAAGGAGTTTATAGAAGTATGACAGAAGTATTGAATTGGCTGGTGAATAATATTATTGACCAGACCGCAATTTTTATGGCAATCGTTGCGGCTGCCGGCCTGATCGTTCAGAAAAAACAAGCTGACGAGGTTATTGAGGGGACGCTCTTGACCGCTGTTGGATATGTGATCTTCACATCGGCAAACCCGCTGATTATTTCCGCACTGTCCAGCATTAACGGGATTTTGCTGCCGACTATTTCCACGGCGGCAGGTATTAATCCGAATCCCGATTATCAGATCGCATTTGCAGCATCCGTTCCGTGGCTGGCTGCCAATGTAATGATCGCGTTTGTTGTGGCATGGCTGATCCATATTGCGGTAGTTAAGATTTTCAACAAGTGGTTTAAGGCTGTTTACTTGACCGTTCATGTACAGATTGGATGGACAGCGTTGCTCATGGCTATTGCTTATTGTAACTTCAAATGGTCAGCAGCGGCATGTTATATCTGGACAATTGTTCTTGATGTTATTATCTGGACCGTTGGCCCAATGCTGACATACAAAGAAGCAACTGAGTTATCCGGCGGAGCATTCGCAATGGGACATTATGGATGTTTTTCAGGCGGTATCTGCAAAGTGATCGCTCCATTTTTCGGCGATCCGGAGAAGGACGATGCAGAGAACCTGAATCTGCCTGGCTGGCTGACAATGTTTGGAAACAACGTATTAGCAAATGCGATTGTAATGCCGATCCTGTTTATTATCATCTGCATTCTCGTAATGATTATAGGAAATACTGCATCATTAGAGGCATTTGAAGAAGCAACAGGTGATACGAACTGGATTGTATGGTGTATTTTGACGGCGTTCCAGTTTGCAGCAGGCTGTGCGATCCTGATGCAGGGCTTAAGAATGTTCCTGGGGTCTATCATTCCTGCATTCCAGGGATTTACAGAGAAGTTATTGCCAGGCGTTATTCCGGCGATTGACTATGTAGCATTCTTCGGATATGCTCCAATGTCTGTTTTGTTCGGATTCGTTGGTTTCCTGGCAGCCGCTTTTATCTCAGCCATTATCAACGCAGCAACAGGAGTGTTCCCGGCGTTCGTATATCCGGAGGTTGCATTATCGTTCTTTAATGGCGGCGCTTTGGGTATCTTCAGTAATCAGAAGGGCGGATGGAAGGCAGCATTGATTCTTCCATTTATATTTGGATTGATCATGCATCTTGGTTCCGGTTTACTTGCCGCTTATATGCCTGACATGACAGCCATGAACTTCGGTATTGGAAGTACGGACCCAGTTATCATAGCAGGAATTATTCTCCTGATATTTGGTAAAAAGTAAGAAGTAAAAGGTTAAAAAAGGATTGTATAAAGGAGAGGAAATCATGTATAAAATCACAACAGTATGCAGAGCTGGCGTGGGCTCCAGCGCTTTTGCTAAAAAACTTGTACAAACAGCAGTTAGCGAGCTCGGTTATAACTTGAGAGAATTTCAGATTAATTGTGAAGAGATCAATATGGCAAAGGGTATCACGTCAGGATTGATCGTAACCCAGAAAGTATTACTTCCTAAGATGCCGGAGCCCCATGGAAATCTGGACGGCGTAATCGGCGTTGAGAGTATCGTTAAGGATGTGGAAGCTTTGAAAGAAAAGATCGGTCCTTATCTGGAAGAAGCAGAGAAGCAGGGAAAGATTCACAAAAAATAAAGGACGGCGTTTTGTAAGCTGTGTTAATAGCGCTGAGAAATAAGAGGGTGATGATATGGTAAGAAAAAAAGTATATAAGCAGACATCGTGGACCAAGATTAGAAAGCGGTTATTATCCCATTTTCCATATGGCGTAGAAGATGAGTGCATTGTGCTTGGAAAGGCGAAGTATTCCTACAGGAAGTTAAGTGTCTTGGCTTATGTGGTCAGATTCCTGGCATTTATGCTGCTGGCTGTCAGCCTGTGCGCCTATATAGTGAATGGAAGCCTGTTTAATCTGATCAGTATTATCTTTGCGGTGCTGTTCTTCTTATACGGCTGTATATATAAAATGATTGTTTCTCAGGCAAAGCTGGACACTTATCTGGATGGCTGTATCCGGAAAAACTCTTAGGTGTGGTTAATAATTTAATAATTATTATAAAAATGAAAGAAAAGGAGAATGAAGATTATGAAGTTTTTATGGTCAGGAGAATATGATCCGGTTATTTATGAAGCATTTGAAAAATATGGTGAAGTAGTATCAACCTTCCCGGAGCTGCCGGATAATGGCAATGTAAAACCGCCGAGAATCGGTGATGAAGATGAAATGGTAGAAGCATTGAAGGGCGTTGATGTTTGGATTGCTGGTTATGATGATTTTACCGAGGGCGTTCTTAAGAGATGTCCGGATCTGAAGCTGATCCTCAGTGTACGTGACGGAGCAGACGCTAATGTTGACTGTGCAGCTTGTGAGAAGGCAGGAGTTCCGGTATACGGCGCCAACGGACGCTGTGCAGTTTCTGTAGCTGAGATGACGATGGCTCTTTGCGCAAACCTTGCAAGACCTATCGTTCCTGTAACGAATATGATGCGCGGGGATATTAAGTGGACAGGCGAGACAAACTCTATGTTCCGCAGCGCTATCTTCAGTGCAACAGAGTTGTACGAAAAGGTAATGGGTATTGTAGGACTTGGCAGAAACGGCAGACAGCTTGCTAAAATCGCACAGGGCTATGGCATGAGAGTAATCGCTTACGATCCATTCGTAGATGCTGAGACCATGAAGACACTTGACATCGAGAAGTTTGAGCTGCTTGATCTGATGAAGACCGCAGATTACATATGCCCACAGGTTCGCCTGACAAAAGAAAATGAAAAACTGATCAGTGCTGAGTGCATCGCAGCTATGAAGCCAACTGCATGCATCGTTAATACTGCACGCGGAAAACTGATTGATGAAGTAGCACTTATTAAGGCTCTGAAAGAGGACAAGATCGGAGGAGCTGCACTGGATGTATTTGATCCGGAACCAAATCCGAATAAGAAAGATCCTGATGATGGACTGAATCCGGAGATTTATGATATTCCAGTTGAGAAACTGATCATCACTCCTCATATGGCTGGATTTTCGCAGGAGAGAGCACATCACCAGAGCGAGAATGTTTATAAAGCGTTCCTTGAGTTCTTAAAAGGTAATAAACCTGCAGGATTGCAGACAAGAGGCGTATTCGAGAGCCCGAACTTTGCAGAACGCGGCGGAAAGTTATTTGGTGTTGAAAAATAATATGCGATCAAAAGAGCCATTTTTAATGGCTCTTTTTTATAGAGGAGAAATAAATGGAAATCTTTACATTATCATTAAATGCCGTTGTGCCTTTGTTTGTCGTTATTTTATTAGGATATGTTGCTGGAAAAATAGGATTAATTGATGATCAGTCATGCAATAAATTAAGTATTGTTGCTTTCCGGTATGTACTGCCGTTTAATTTATTTTATAATATTTATTCGGGATTTGACGGAATTACATTTGACAGCGGTCTGATGCTTTTGGTTCTGTTTATTCAGGTTGGCTCATTTATTATTGCATTTTTCCTTTGCAGACTTGTAGGAAAGGACAGGAATCAGAGAGGCAGCGCTTTACTGGCGATATTCAGATCTAATATGTTAGTATTCGGACTGCCGATTGCGAAGGTATTATTGCCGAGTGATGAACTGGCCACATTTACGATTGCTTTACTTATTATTTTACCGCTTCAGAATATAGGATCTATTCTGGGAAAAGAGATCTACGCGAATGCCAAAGGAAAGCTGAACTGGCCGGAGATTATAAAAAATGCATTGACGGATCCTAATATGATTGGTATGTATTTAGGTCTTATCGCTTCTATCTTATCCATTCATCTTCCGGCATGTCTGGAAAGCGGTATTGAGAGCATTTCGAATATGTCAAGTCCATTTTTGCTGATGCTCATTGGCGTAGGATTTGACGCATCTTATATCGTGAAAAATAAGAGACCGGTAATTATCAGCGTAGTATCCAGGTTGATTATAGTTCCGCTTATCTTTTTAATTATTATTTCTTTCGTAGATCTGACAACGACGGAAAGACTAATTACCCTGCTGACCTGTGCAGCTCCGACAGCGTCAACGATTTATGCCTTTGTTGAGGATGGAGGATTGGATAAGCAGTTGGCAAAGGGAACTATTGTGGTGAGTATTTTGTGTTCTATGATCTCGCTGACTCTGTGGGTATATGTTATTAATAGTCTCGCAGGATAGTAAGCAGGCTAAATGTACAGGAGGACAGCTTATACAGCAGGTCCGGACATGGATAAACCGCTCTGTCTTTTGAACAGCAAAGAGAAATAGGAAGGATCGTTTATTCCTATCTGCTCTGCAACTTCATAAGTTAAGATGGCGTTATTTGCAAGAAGCTCTTTGGCCTTTTCTATTCTTAAAGTGGCTATGTATTCCGTGATGGAGTAGCCGCATTCCTTTCTAAAGGTACGGCTTAAGTAGGAACTGTTCATGTGGACATGCTGTGCTATATCCTCCAGCATTAAGCCTTCTGAGAGATGCTCTTTAATATAACAGATCGCATCCTGAATATACGGGCTGTATTTTCGTTCAGAGGCGGTTAAGGTCTTCTGAGCATACAGCAAAAGCCGTTCTACAATTTCCTCCAATTGAAAAATATCCGAGGAATGTCTGATGTTTATCAGAAATTCTTCAGGAGGCAAAATTATCTGATCCCTAGCGAGAACCCGGAAAACCAGGTAGTAAATGTGGGAGCAGACACTCTTGGTGTCGGCAGTGCTTACAAAATTGCTTTTCAGCTTCATAAACAATGCATTTACGATGGAAGACGCAGATGCGGAATTCCGCTGCAGGATGGAGATTTCCAGATCAAAAAGCGATAAGGTATCCTACACAGACAGAATATATTCGGCTTGTATGTTCTGGCTGTCAAAAATTGCAATGGATGAAGTTGAGTAGAAATTTAGCGACAGAGTATGGATGGCCTCAAAAGCGGCGGTGGGGAATTCTTCCGCACCGTGATGCAGTTGGCTAATGGCTGCCGATATTTTCATGGAATACAAATATCCCGGAATGTGAATGATTTCATTGCAGTTTTCTATTACAGGCTCCAGGTCGCTGTAGTAGTAAATGGACAGAATCAGGTTGTTGTAGCGAAAACAGTAGCTGTTAGTCTTCTGGCAGATAATCATATCTTTTAACTGATTGATCCGGGAGGATCCGTCCATTAACTGAAATGCGGCAATATAATAATCATCCAGTGATATCTGATATTCTTCAAGTCTGGCAAGGATATCGGCGTCAACGCCGGAGCAGGTTAGATCCTGAAGCAGTTGGTCTTTTAAGAAAGCAAGCTTTGCCTTGTCTATGCGGCGCCGATCATTATGGTTATATACACTTCTCTTTGTAATTATTCTGTTTCTACTAGTCCTGAACTGATCGGCCTGGATAATTTTCATACTATTTTCCAGGATCCGGATTTTCAGATTTCCATTGTAAATAGATTGAAGTGGGTGCTGATTCAGAGTACCTTTCATGTAATACTGGGTCTGATCATGGCCCTAGTACTCAGGCGGAAACTTAAGGGCTGGAAAGTTGTCAGGACAGCCTATATGATTCCGAATATTATTCCAACTGCGGCAACGGGCGTTATGTTCTCGTTTCTTCTGAATCCGTCATTTGGGATTCTGAAGCCAGTTTATGAATTCTTCGGAATGGATGCAAGATATATTGTAAATTTGTTTGGAACTTCAAAATATGCATTCTGGACGGTTACTGCAGCCTGGGTACTTTCACCAATAATTATTCGGCGTTATTTGCGGCTGTGGTAGTGACCGTGCTGCCGACGATTCTTGTCTTCATTATTTTTCAGAAACAGGTAATGGAACGTCTGGCAGCCGGCGCAGTAAAGGGGTGATGCATATGAGAAGCGACAGAATGCCAATCTCTTCTGAATCTGCCGAATCTGAAAGAAACGAAATTATATATGGATGGGGAAGAATTTCGGATGGATGAAGGCAGCAGGTTATATAGAGCTGGAACGCAGGCAGAAGAATTATATGAACCATTTTTGGAGCGCTGCCGGGATAGAGATTGAAGGAGAGGGCAGCGAGGCCGTTCGGCAGGGAATACATTTTAATCTGTTTCATAAAAATATGTATTTCCCATATGATGAAGAGTGTCAGATCCATTCGATGGACGATAGATTTATGATGCGTAAACCATGGGATGAAAGCAAAATCCCTGAGGAGAAGCGCGCATGGCTGTATGAGAACTATCATCCGCTGTTCATTATGCGGCACCGGATGTCCAAGCAGGCAGATGCGATTCTTGGAATGTATCTGCACAGTAATTTGTTTACGGAAGACAAAAAGAAACCTAAAAGAACTTGAAAGAAACGCCGGGCTTTCATGATGCCGGAATGACAGACGGAAGAAACCCTCACAGTGGCTGGCTGTGAGGGTTTCTTGTTGTTATAGTTATCTAAAAGGTATCTTTTAACCAATTTCATGCATATTTTCACCTATTTGAGTGCCAGAAAACGGCGTGTTTTCGTTTCTGCTTTTGCTCATTTTTCTGTTTGCGCAATTTTTTAATATCATTTTAATATCAAACCACCTTAGAAATTTTTCGCACAATATCCGTCTGTGAGGACGGAAATAAATGCGAATAGGTCTTAAGTGTAATGTCCGGTGACTCGTGGCCGAGTCTTTCAGCAACCAGAACCGGGTTGGCGCCCAGATTGATCAGCGTAGAAGCATGGGAGTGCCTGAGATCGTGGACACGTATTTTCTTAACACCTGCGCGCCTGATCCGGATATTGAAAGCGCTCCGGATATAATCTAACTGCTTGGGGAATAGCCTATCCTCCGGTAGCGGCTTGTACAGCCTGCTTACATAGTCCCGTACCTCTTCCGTGAGGAATACCGGTATATCAATAGTACGCTCTCCCTTTGCTGTTTTTGGTGGCTGTACGGTGTCTTTTCCGGTCAGGTGATAGAAAGTCTTGTTGATGGTTATCTGGTTATTCTTGAAATCAATGTCATTTAGGGTAAGGGCAAGCAGCTCTCCGGCCCTCATTCCGGTATAGTACAATAGTTCAAAGATGGTATAGTATTCGATATTGTCTTTGCATTCCTGAATGAATAAGGCATATTCTTCCGGTGTCCAGAAATCTACATTCTGCGTTTTGGTGCTTCCTATTGGCTTTTTGCAAGGGTTTTTCGGCAGCCCCAAGTATTCCACCGCGTAAGCGAAAACTGCCTTTAAATAGGTATTTGCGCTTCTTAAGTAGGTATCGCTGAGTCCCTTGTTCATCATTTCTATCTGCCAAGCTGAAATATCAGCCGGGGCAATGTCCGAGATCACCCGGTCTTTGAAGAATGGCAGGATATGACGGTCCATCATGTGGAAGCGGGTGTGAGCTGTGCTCTCCCTGATCCGGGGCGTGATGTACGCCTTATACTTCTCATAGAGAGCTTCAAAAGTAATGTCTGGATTCTTGGCAAACTGCTCCAGAAATTTCCGCTCCCAATCCTTGGCATCACGCTGCAGCTTAAATCCGCGCTTACACTTCTGCTTCTTCTGGCCGGTCCAATCGGTGTAGTAAAACCTACAATACCAAGTGCCGCGGGATTGGTCTTTATATGTCGGCATAGCTATATCTCCTTTCGTCCGTGCCGGGCGGGCAGGAAGTCAGGAGTATTTGACATTTTCAGTATATTTGCTATAATATACTTAACAAGGGAGCCGGAAGGGAAAGACACTTCCCCGACCCGGCGAAATTTAATAGTTGCTATAAGAATAGCCGTTCCTAAACTTTGACGAGAGCAGGACGGCTATTTCTTATGTGTATAATTCAGAATTGCTATAATCAGCAAGGCAACGCTCACTATCAGGCTTAACTCTTCGTATGTACTCATAATCATCACCACCCTCCGCAAGGTCTCGGATTGGGTGAAGCACGTCCCCCAGCTCCCTTATTAAACATATTATGTATTCAATATACGAATCCAAATTTGGATTGGTTTATTTGCTGGGTTTGACAGCGCAAAATTGCGTTCGTTGAAAGTTGTCGTGTTTAATTGCGCCCGTTTTTCGGATGATGTTAGTTTTTCCCAAAAGTGGGAGAAATTCGGAACATGAGGGAGTTTTCCCATTTTGCTGGGAATGGGGGATTATTCCCGTCCCCCTATTCGTCTTCTTTCTGGTAGTCTGGTATCTTGGTAAGATCTTTAGTATATGCGATAGCTTTTTCCTGGCCCGCATAGTTAAGATCGTGGAAGTATTTAACGATTCTATTATCGTTAGCCGCTTGCCTTGGGTTAATAGCTGAGTAATCTATTTCGTTATCTTCCATATCTTCAAATATTTCCCCAGGTGAAAATTCACTCCAATCAGTAACCAGCTCTCCTATTGTAACATCTAAGGCATTTGATATTTTTCGTACTGTAGCAAGCTTTGGTTGTTCTATAGCTTTTTCATATTGAGCAACCGTTTGTTGTCTTATGCCCATTTTTTCACCAAGTTGTTTTTGTGACAACCCTTTTCTGATGCGCAATTCCTTAACTTTTTCTCCGAAGGTCAAAAACATCACCCCCCTTTTGTAAGTATACTTTACCACATTTTTTTGCAAAAGTACAGTAAAATTACTGTTCTTTTGTATTGACACAATAAAAACACTGTGCTAATATTAAAATACAGTAAAAATACTGTATCTAGGAGGTGAGAACATGAGAATTGACAGAATTAAGCTTGTCACTGAGCTGATGCACAGAGACATGACACAAACGCAGCTTGCGGAAAAGTCAGGAGTCAGCAGGGTAACCATCAACTGTATTAAGGGTGGCAAATCCTGCAGCGATGAAGTAGGACGCAAGATTGCCGGAGCTTTAGGAGTTCCGATTGAACAGTTACTAGAAAACAATTAGCCGGGCGGGCAGGGAGAAAAAGGAATGTGCGACGGTCGCACAAGGAAAATGAGTTTGTGCATTGAGGAACAAGAGACACATATAAATTTTATGCGTGGAGATGCTAGAGCGGTAATTTACACATCAGACACCACAATGATGACAAAATTCAACAAGCTAGTTGAATTACAAGACACAGAATGGAAATTAGAGCGAACATCTACGTTGGCAAATGGGGAAGTGATTGGAAAAACATATTCATGTCCAATACAGCTTTTATCATTTCGCTCTAAACGGGTTAAACGAAATTATTCAGAGGAAGAGCGGAAAGCGATAGCGGACAGATTCCACGGATCACATTTGAAGGGCATTGTTTGACAAGGAAAGGAGAGATCAAATGAAACAATATGTAACAGCGCAGGAGATCAGCGAGACCTTAGGCGTATCGCTTACTAAGAGCTATGCGATCATCCGGGAGCTCAACGAAGAGTTGCAGAGTAAGGGGTATCTGACCGTCAGAGGGAAGACAAGCCGGGCGTTCTTCAATGAGAAGTGGTATGGCGGGCAGCAGGCAGGATAGAAAGGAGATTATAAAATTATGAAAAATTACATGATAGCGATATCAATATCACAATACGTAAATGATGCTGCGGATCCAAGAGTATACTTTGATACATATAAAGAAGCTTCTGAAGCTGCACGCCCTTGGGTGGAGCAAGGGTATAAAGTAATTATTACTACAATGGAGTATGAAGAAGATGGAGAATAAAGAAATAAGGAAACCGAGCTTTCTCGTTTACTATGACAATGAAGTGGTTGTATTAAGACTTTCAGACGATGAAGCAGGAAAGCTATTTAAATCACTGTTTCCATACGGAAAAAAGGAAATTCGACCGGATTTTGATAACAGCCCGGCGCTTGCTATGGCTTTTGATATTTTAAGCATGGCAATAGACAGAGATAAGCAAAAATATGTGAAGAAGTGTGAAAAAAATAGAGAAAATGGAAAGAAAGGGGGGCGTCCAAAGAAAAACCAAACGGATATTGAAGAAACCGAACGGTTTAATTCAAAGCCCAAAAAAGCCGATAGGGATAAGGATAAGGGTATGGAGAAGGAAAAGGATACGGGTAATATTCCTTTTACTTCTCTTACCCTTAAGGAGGGGGAAACGCTACCGCCTCCTGCTGACGCCGGCGGAGCGTCCCCCTTTACCTTTATGGATTGTCAGGAGTGTGCAGAGCAAGGAAAGGTCAATATTTCTGCTGATGGAATCGCTGCTTTCTTTGAACGCATGGAAAAAGACGGGTGGAAAATAAAAGGTACTCCAGTAACCAATCTGTTGCTGGCTATGCGTGGGTTTGCAAAGAACCATAAGCAATACCAGGCGCAAGCAGTACAAGAGAAGCCAGACCACGAAGACGATGTGACTTCGAAAAAGAAAAATTTTAAACATTTTAAGCTATGGCTCAAATATCATGGCTATGACCGTAACTATGAAGGTCATGGGGATTTTGAAGAAGAGATTACACTAAGCGAAAACGTTATAGAGGAGGTTTTTAAAGTAGATAACTCTGCGGAATCAATGTATAACATAAACGAAAGGTTGCTTGAAAGTGGATTCAACAAAGAAGATATAAGACCACTTATGAAGTTATTTAATATGTGGAGACGGGGGGAAGATTATGACGTTAAAGGACACAGAACGGTTTGACAAGATTTTTAATAGTGGCAAATATTTTCATGATGTTTCAGATTCCGATTTTTTGAGATCTGCCTGTGAGTGTGAAAAGTTATATGATTATATGCAGAGCGAGGGTGTACCGATTTATGAAGAGCTTGATATAAAAAAGTATATGCATTTTGCTTATTGGCTTGGAGCGATTAACGAAAAAGAGTGTGCACTGGCAGCAATGAAGAAAGGAGATATATATGAATAAATCAGGATATTGAGGTAAAGGAAACACCAATAAAATAGCCCCATATCAAGCCGGGCGGGCAGGATATGAGGCGGCACAGCCGGAGCCATGCGGAAAAAATCCAAATACATAATAGCATGGATTTCCGGGGAAAGGAAAGAGAAAATTATGAAAAATATATGTGGGCAGGAAATGCCTTTGAATCCATATCATAAGAATCCGACTATGGAATTGCTGGGACATCAATGCGCGATAGAACCGTTTTGGTACAATGATGAAGTGAAAAAGGAAATAGAAGAGATTTCAGAAGGAAGACCGTTCTCATTTACACTAGAAGTGGCCAGAGATATATTCATGCTTGGTTATATACATGGTAAACGGGCGGAAAGAGCTAGGAGAAAGAAAAGAACAACTTAAGACGGTTTGCAGATACTACAAAGATATAATCTACCTGAGACCGCGCGCCCCGGCGTTACAGGGGCAATTGCTACGATCAACTTACAAAACAAATGAATGGAAGGTGCAAAATGAGAGAGATATACAGGGAGCGTATTAATAGAATACTGGACACGCTGGATGACGAGAAAGTGCGCGGTATTTATATTTTTATATCCGCTTATACAGAAAATAGCGGAGAGGTTGAACAAAATGAGCGTGAAGATTAAATTATCCTACAATACAGATGAAGAGCTGGCCGGAGTGATCCGGCTGCTCTCTCCGGCGCTTAAATCCTACAAGATGCAGCCCCCAAAAGGACGGTATAATAGGGCATATATGGACTTAAAGCCTGGTTTTTTTGTGCGTTCTGGCAATGAAAAAGGGAAGAAAAGCCCGTAAAATATGGATTTTCGCTTGCATATCCCTATATATTTTGTTACAATTATTATAGAGCAAATAGAATATAAGTACCGCACTGGTAGACTCCAGATCAGTGTAAGCCTTAAGGCGTGGGAATGTTTACTGTCGCGAAATGCGACTTTTGAGCGTTCCCGTGCCTTTTTTATTTGTTCTATGTGTACTTTAATTTTCTGGGTAACCCTGGGCACGGTGTAAAACTGCCCAATCAAATAAGCCGACCGGGCGTTAAACGGGGAAAGGAAAAAGATATGGAAAATATGAGCAATTTCATGGGAACTGCATCCATCGGACATAATGCAGGGAATCAGCCGGGCGGTGATCCAGCCGGGCGAACCTTCACACAGGAAGAGGTCAACGAGATTGTACAGAAAAGACTTGCAAAGGAAAGGGAAAAGCTTTCAAAGGTCTTTCAAGAAGAGAAGCAACTAAGCGAACTCGAAGAGAGGGAACAGAAACTTGAACAGAGGGAGCTGCGAGCTGGGGCAGCGGATGAACTGAAACGCCTTGGTTATCCGGAAGGTTTGACAGAGCTGCTTGATTACAGCAATCAGGAAAACTTCCAGAAGAGCCTTGCCACGGTGACGTCTGTTTTCGGCTCTGCACTGTGGGAAAGACGGAGAATTGACGCGCGACAATCCACGCCTTTAGAATCCTACTACAGAGCGCCGGAGCAGCCTAAGCCCGGATCAGAGAATGACCCAATCGCTAGATCCTTCGGACTTTATTAGGAAAAGAGGTTAGGAAATGGCTATTGATTTAGTAACAAAATTTTTACCGTACACAGAGGCATTATTCGCGAGGGAGAGTGTGAAATCGCTTCTTACTTGCAATGACTTCAACTGGACGGGCGCACACACTATTAAAATATACAAAGTGAAGACAGCACAGATGAATGACTATGACAGACCGGGCACCGGCGCACACAGATCGCGTTATGGTGAGATTCAATCTCTGGACGCGACAACGGAAGAATTCACGCTCAGGAAAGACCGTTCTTTTACGTTTGCCATTGATGCGCTTGACGAGGATGAGACACAGCAGCAGCTTGCAGCAGCTTCCGCACTTGCAAGACAGCAGCGGTATGTAGTCATCCCGGAAGTTGATACTTATACTTACGGCGTAATGTGTGAGGATGCAGGCTTTAAGCCAGCAGCTATTACGCTTACAAAAGAAAATATCTGTACGGAGATTATGAAAGCAAATAATAAGCTGGATAATGCAGAGGTTCCGGAGTCAAACAGACAGCTTGTCGTTACCCCGGACACTTATTTACTGCTGAAGCAGTGCAAAGATATTGTGATGGAAACAGATATTGGTAATGACCTGAGGTTAAAGGGCGTTGTTGCTACAGTAGACGGGGCGAACGTCATCAAGGTCCCAGCTCCACGCCTGCCTGCAGACTTTGGGTTTATGCTGTGCCACCCAACTGCAACGGTAGCGCCGACGAAGTTGGAAAGCTATAAAATCCACCACAACCCGCCGTTCATCAACGGCGATCTGGTGGAGGGGCGTATTGCCTATGATGCGTTTGTACCATCAACCAGAAATCAGGCGATCTATTACCAAGCATTAACAAATGCCTAATCCAATAATTTGATACAGTGCCCCGAGCTTTTCCTTCCTTGAAGCCCGGGGTATTGTGGTAAAAAGGGGGTTATATCATGAGCATTCGCTTGAGACTCAGCAGCCCCACGGAAGTAAGACGGGCGCTTGCACGTGTGGCAAATATGGCTGTAAACGGCGAGATCGACACAAAGACCGCTAACACTATCATACTTGCTTGTAATGCCATTCTGGGCGCTATACGGACGGACGAGCAGAGCAAGCGCATTGAAGAGCTTGAGCGTCTTCTGATAGAAGCGGAAGAGAGCCGGAAGGAGGGCGAGCAATGGATGTGAAGACACTGGAGAAGAGGATTAAGAAGCTGAATATCTCCATGAGGGACGAAGTAAGCTATACAATCGGAGACAGCTCCGTGACAACAACGATGAGTGTGTACCTGGATTGTCTAAGGCACGGATTGCCCGTTAGTATGTACCACCTGAAGCACGGGCGCCCGGAGCGGTGCGCTGCTGCCTACATAAAAACGCTTACTGAGGCGGTAGATGAAGAGCTGGTAGCCGAGAGTATGCCGGAAGAAGCGGCGCCGGATATACCTGACACTCCAGAGATTCCGAAGGAAGTCCCAGAAGCACCAGCAGAGAAAAGCACACCGGAAATCCCGGAGATGCCACCCATCGCACAGAATGAGCCTTATATTTATATGGAGTTCGACGAAAGAGAGTCTTTGTGTGACTATGCACGTATTATAAGAGGGCTGTTTTAATAATTCCAGAGGTGAAATCACATGACGAATGAGCAGTTAATTGCCCGGATCAGAGCCGGAGAGGACGAAGCTGAGAATATGCTTGCCCTCTGGCAGCGGAACAAAGGATTTATAGCGAAGATGGCAAAACGGTATCAGGGATATGCTGAGATGGACGATCTGATGCAGGAGGGGTATCTGGGACTCTGTGAAGCAGTGCGTCATTATGAAGCAGATCAGGGGGCTTCTTTCATCCACTATGCCGCCTTTTGGATTCAGCAGGTAATGAGACGGTACATAGATAACTGTAGCGGTGTTGTTCGGCTCCCGGTGCACGCAAGGGAGTGGATTAGCAAATATAACAAAGCTGTGAGGGAATACCGCCAATATTACGGAGAGAGCCCTACAGAAGCGGCTCTGTGCTCGCTTTTGGGCGTTGGACGGGAAAAGCTTCATGTAATACAAGAAAGCGTTCAAATGGGGCAGATACGAAGCCTGAGCGAGCCGACAGTGGGAGAAGATGACCTGACTTTGTCTGACACGGTAGCTTCCGGCGAAGACTTAGAAGCGGACGTTATGCAGGCGCTTGACCGGGAGAACATGAAGCGTGAGCTGTGGATTGCGGTGAATGAACTGCCGGGGGACCTTTCTACAGTAATCCGCGTCAGGTACCAGGAAGGGAAGACGCATAAAGCTGTTGGCCAGATTCTTGGTGTGAGCCGGAATAGAGCAGCGCAACTTGAGAAAGACGCACTTAGAAAGCTCCGGCTTCTGGGGAAGAGTAAAAAGTTCCGCTGCTATTACGAGGAATATCTGTCTGCTGCCCCAATTCGTCATGTAGGTGTAGAAAGATTTTTGAATACCTGGACAAGTGAAGTTGAACGGGAGGCGCTGCGACAATTGGAAGGTACAAGGAGAGGGGACCGCTGGATAAAGCACATAGTGAGAAGAGCAGCAAGGGAAGGCGCGGAAGTGCCGGAAGAACTGGAGATATGACAATGAAGAACCAGGAAGGCTATTACGATCCAACTGCAGAAAGGGCGATCCGGCGAGCCAGCCGAAAGAGAAGAAATACAGCAAAATACCGCACTCTTACCTATAAGCTCGGTGAGATGCCGGAATTTCGGCGGCTTCAAAAAATAATATCATTTTAATATCATACAGGACAGAAGAAAGCCCCATAGTGGCTGGCTACAGGGCTTTCTCTTGTTGTTATAGTTATCTAAAAGGAATGAGAGTAAAGTGTGGCACCGTAAAAGGTCTTATTTACAGTGCGTCAACTTAATGAGGGGGGATAGTTGTTTGTCTATCAACTATCTGATACATAGTATAAGGGATAAATATGACAGAATTATGTTCTTTCTCTAAAAGAAAAAGAAAATTTCTTAAGAAGTTCTTTAGAAAACATGAAATAAATTTATAAATTGTCCGGAAAGATGGTATAATGAACACATAGCGAGGTGATACAGATGAGAGTTTCTACAAAGGGACGGTATGCGCTGCGGATCATGGCGGATCTGGCAGAGCATAATACGGGTGAATATATCCGCTTAAAAGAGATATCGGAGCGGCAGAAAATCACATTAAAATATATGGAGCAGATTATGCCCATGCTTACCAGGGCGGGGTATGTGAAGAGTTATCGCGGCAATAATGGCGGCTATATGCTGGCAAAAAGACCGGAGGATTATACGGCAGGTGATATTTTGAGAGTGACCGAGGGAAGTATGGCTCCGATACCCTGTATTGAGGACAACCCGAACCTGTGTGAGCGTTGGGAAGAGTGTACGACGCTGTCTTTCTGGGAAGGGATGTGGAAGGTGATTAACGAATATGCAGACAGTGTAACGCTGGCAGACCTGATCCGGACAGAAGTGGAATATTATATTTAACAGAGAAGAGAATCAGCAGAGAAAAAGTTTCGTGACAAGAGGATGAGTTTATGGAGCAGCCATTTTCCAGAACAGAATTATTGATAGGCAGAGATGGAGTCCGGAGGCTTCAGGATGCGTCGGTCGCAGTGTTTGGCGTGGGCGGTGTAGGCGGCTATGTGGTAGAGGCGCTGGCAAGAAGCGGTGTGGGAACCCTGCACCTGATTGACAGTGACCGGGTATGCGTAAGCAATCTGAACCGTCAGATCATTGCCACCACCAGTACGATCGGAAGATATAAGGTTGACGTTGCAAAGGAGAGGATTCTGGATATCAACCCGGAGGCGAGAGTGTATACCCACCGGACATTTTATATGCCGGATACGGCGGGAGACTTTGATTTTACCCAGTATGACTATGTAGTGGATGCTATCGATACGGTAACCGGGAAGCTGGAGCTTGTGATGCAGGCGGACCGGGCAGGGGTGCCGATCATCAGCTCTATGGGAGCAGGTAATAAGATGGAGGCGTCAGCTTTTGAAGTGGCGGATATTTATAAAACTTCTGTGTGTCCGCTGGCGAAGGTTATGCGAAGAGAACTCAAGAAGCGGGGAATCAGGAAACTGAAGGTAGTGTATTCGAAAGAACAGCCGGTTAGTTCGAATCGTCCGCCAGGAAGCACTGCGTTTGTACCGGCCACGGCAGGGCTTATTATTGCAGGCGAAATAGTGAAGGACCTGAGCGGATTTAACAAATAGGATTGGCATTTGGTATGACCAGATGCCAATCCTATTTTTTCTGTAACAAAAGCAACGAAAACATACTGCAAAAATCGTGTAAAATGCCTAAAATTCAACACATAAATTGACAGTAAAAATGAACGATAGTATAATGTTATAAATATAACAAATATCTGGTACAGCCAGAGAAGTGCAAGGAATAATATTTGAAAGGAGAGTAAATATGGGAAAGAAAAAGGCGAATCGGGATATGTCTAATGTACCTCGTCCGCTGATTCTGGAGCTGGGGCAGATGATTACTGACCGTCTGGGACGGAAGATTACGGTGGATGATCCGGAGTACTGGGGGCTGGAGTGCATCGTAACCGATGAGATGGCAGAGGTTGCCCTGAAGATGGGGGTTCGTAAACCGAAAACATTAGGTGAACTGGCGGCTCTTACGGGAAAAGATGAGGAGTCGCTGGAGAAGTTATTGTATGAGATGGCGCTGGTTGGTCTGATTGAGTACAACTGGGAGAATCCCAGAAGGGAGAAGCAGTATATCCTTCCGATGTTCGTTCCGGGAAGCGCAGAGTTTACCAATATGAACCAGAAGCAGCTGGACGAACATCCGCAGCTTGGAAGATTCTTTGACCGTATGACGTTTGAGCCGCTGGAAAAGGTAACTCCGATGGTGCCTCCGGGAGGCGCGGGAATCGGTATGCACGTCATTCCGGTGGAGAAAGCGATTGCAAATGAGAGTGTGACCGCTGATGTAGAACACATTTCCCACTGGCTTCATAAGTACGAAGGCAAATACGCTAAGAGTCCATGCTCCTGCCGTATGTCCAGAAAGACTTACGATGAAGGATGCGCAGATAACGTAGAAGACTGGTGTATCGGTGTTGGCGATATGGCCGATTATCTGGTTGAGACACACCGGGGTGAATACATAGACTATGACGAGGTTCTGGAAATACTGAAACGGGCTGAGGATAACGGATTTGTACATCAGATTACCAATATCGACGGAGAAGATAAGATATTTGCGATCTGTAACTGTAATGTAAATGTCTGTTATGCCCTTCGTACTTCACAGCTTTTTAACACGCCGAATATGTCACGTTCTGCTTACGTGGCAAGGGTTACCCCAGAGGATTGTGTTGCATGCGGACGGTGTGTGGAATACTGCCCGGCAGGTGCGGTAAGATTGGGACAGAAGCTTTGCACCAAGGAGGGACCGGTTCAGTATCCGAAGCAGGAGCTTCCGGACCGGGTAAAATGGGGACCGGAGAAATGGAATCCGGATTACCGGGATACCAACCGCAGGAACTGCTATGACACCGGAACATCGCCTTGTAAGACAGCCTGTCCGGCGCACATTGCAGTGCAGGGGTATCTGAAGAAAGCAGCCCAGGGACAGTATCAGGAAGCTCTGGCGCTGATCAAGAAGAACAATCCGCTTCCGGCAATCTGCGGACATATCTGCAACAGACGGTGCGAGGACGCCTGTACACGTGGAACCATCGATCAGGCGGTAGCGATTGATGAAGTGAAGAAATTTATTGCACACCAGGATCTGAATGCAGAGACCAGATATATCCCGCCGGTAGTACAGCCGTCTATGCGGGGGCCGTTTACGGAGAAGGTTGCGATCATCGGCGCCGGACCGGCGGGACTTAGCTGTGCATTCTATCTGGCAGAAAAGGGCTATAAGCCGACGATCTTTGAGAAAAATGAGAAGCCGGGCGGTATGCTGGTATATGGAATCCCATCCTTTAAGCTTGAGAAGGATGTGGTGGCAGCAGAGATTGATATTATCCGCGAGATGGGCGTAGAGATTAAGTGCGGTGTGGAAGTCGGAAAAGATATTACACTGGATGAGCTTCGTGCAGAAGGTTATAAAGCATTTTACATTGCCATCGGCTGTCAGGGCGGAAGAATGGCAAATATTCCGGGCGAGACGGCAGAAGGCGTTATGACGGCGGTTGATTTCCTGCGTCAGGTTGGAGCGGATGAGTCTTATCCGGTAGAGGGAAGAGCCGTTGTAGTGGGCGGCGGAAATGTAGCCATCGACGTGGCAAGAAGCAGCCACAGATGCGGAGCTTCCGAGGTGCAGATGTTCTGTCTGGAGGACCGGGCACATATGCCTGCATCCAATGAAGAGATTGCCGAGGCCGAGGAAGAAGGCGTTCAGGTGAACTGTGGATGGGGACCGAAGGAAATCCTCGTCACAGACGGTAAGGTATCCGGAATCGTATTTAAGAAATGTGTATCCGTTTTTGATGAAAACGGCAGATTTGCACCGACCTATGATGAAGCAGATACACTGACGGTAGAGTGTGAGCGTGTATTCTTAAGTATTGGTCAGAGCATTCAGTGGGGAGGTCTTCTGGATGGCTCGAAGGTAGAACTGGGACGAGGAAATGGCGCGAAGGCTGATAGTCTTACCTATCAGACTGCAGAGCCGGACATTTTCGTGGGTGGCGATGTATATACAGGACCGAAATTTGCCATTGACGCCATTGCGGCAGGTAAAGAGGGAGCAATCTCTATTCACCGTTTCGTACAGCCCCACAGTAGTCTGACCATTGGCCGAAACCGCAATGATTTTAAGGAACTTGACAAGAAGAATGTGACGATTGCCATTGACAGCTATGACAATTCTGCCCGCCAGATTCCGGGTATGAATGAGAACATTGATCATAAGAAATCCTTCCGGGATGCGAAACTCACCTTTACTGAAGAACAGGTGAAGGCAGAGACAGCAAGATGTCTCGGATGCGGAGCGTCTGTGGTAGATGAAAATAAGTGTATCGGCTGCGGCGTATGTACCACCAAGTGCGAATTCGATGCAATTAAACTGTACCGCGAGCATCCGGAATGTTCTAAGATGGTGAAGACAGAAGATAAGATGAAGGCAATCTTCCCATATATGCTGAAGCGTGAAGTAAAGATTAAATTTGGCAAGAAGGGTAAATAATCATGCATGAACTTGGATTGGTAACTCACGTTGTACGTGCAGTGGAAGAAATTGCAGAAGAAAATCAGCTCTCCAAGGTGGCCTCGGTCACCCTGGAGATCGGTGAGGTCAGCGGGATTGTTCCGAATTATCTGACGGATGCCTGGGTGTATTTCCGCAAGAGGACGGATATTATGCAGCAGGCAGATTTAATTATAGAAATGCTGCCGGCAGTAACTTTCTGCGAATCCTGTGAGCAGACCTATCCGACAGTGGAGCACGGTAAGATCTGTCCCCACTGCGGAAGTAATACAACCTATCTGCTGACGGGCAATGAGTTTATCATCAAAGAGATAGAGGCGTGTTAAATGAGGGATTTGCGTTACAAAAGTGACGTGAATATATGCGCGGAGCGCATAATATATGAAAAGAAAGAAGGAATGAGTTATGTTGTTTCAGATTTACGGCGATGGCGCCGGCTGGCAGCTGCTTGGCTGGGTAATGGTATTTGTCGGTCTTATTGTGTTGAATGAGATTGCAAGGCGCACAAAGATTGGAGGAATTATCTGTTTCCTTGCGGTTCCGGCAGCGTTGACGGTGTATTTCATTGCCATCTATGTATGTGCCGCACAAGGAGCAGAGTGGGCGCTGAATAATGATACTTATGTACATATGAACAGCTGGTTCCATTATGCGAAGCTGTATGCGGCAACGGCAGGATGTATCGGTTTCATGATGTTAAAGTACCATTGGGGAGTTGGAAAAACCCACTGGTTTAAAGCGTTCCCATTTGTAATCGTTGCAATTAATATTATGATCGCTGTAGTCAGTGACTTTGAGTCCGGAGTCCGCGGACTTATGGCATTGCAGGAGACTGGATCCAGATGGTGGCTGTCCTCTGAGAATGTATGGCTTTATGGCGGATGGTGGAACTGGGTAAATGGTATTGCGGGCATCCTGAATATCCTGTGTATGACCGGATGGTGGGGAATTTATTCTTCCAAGGATAAGAAGGATATGCTCTGGCCGGATATGACCTGGTGCTTCATTATCGCATATGATCTCTGGAACTTTGAGTATACCTACAACAATCTGCCGACACATACCTGGTACTGTGGTCTGGCACTGCTGCTTGCTCCTACATTTGCAAATGCACTGTGGAATAAGGGCGGATGGATTCAGAACCGCGCTAATACACTGGCTCTGTGGTGTATGTTCGCCCAGGTATTCCCGCTGTTCCAGGATGCAAGCCGGTTCTCTGTAATTCCTACGATTTATGCGGACGGATTTATGGATCCGAGTATCCATCCGACGGCAGCAGATCCGACGATGCAGGGCGTGGTAGCGATTATCGCGCTGGCAGCAAATGTGATTGTTCTGGCAGTGATCATCAAGCGCGCAAAAGAACAGCACAAGAATCCATATAAGGAAGAAATCTTTACGGATCAGAGAGATTTTAAACTGGCAATGGCGAGAGCTGAAGAACAGTAGGAAGTATATGATGGGATGCCGTAAGGCAGGATGTATGTAATAGAGGCGGCTGCGCGATTTTGTGCAGCCGTCTCTTACTTATACAGTTCTTATTACTGTTATACAGCTTTCTTATTTGTAATAAATCTGGCGGTCCCCCTGAATGCTTCGTCCCAGAAATGTGTGAATCCATTCGCAGGCGCCCTCCGAATCCCGGTCCCGCAGGAAAGTCCACAGATGATAGATGTTCTCGTACAGGGCAGGAATCCCGTGAAGTACGCAGAAATGCTCCCACAGGGTCAGCACGGATACGCGAAAGGATTGATAAATGAGAGGAATCAGTACGTTGCCGGACAGCATGGCAAATTCATGCTCAAAAGCGAATGCAGCTTCGGCTGCATCGTGAAAGGATTCGGAAATGCGAATCTGCTGTGCAAGCTGATGGAGGGATTCAATCTCTTCATCGGTAATTCGTATGACGCAGAGTCTGGCGGCCAGAGTGTCCAGCGCTTCCCGTACTTCCAGAATCGACTTGATCTCTTCGTTGCGAAGATGGCCGCCGTTATAGTTCATAATAGAAATCAAAGTATCAATGGTGCCCTTGCGGCGGTAATCTGCTACATAGGTACCGCTCCGTGGCTTTACTTCCAAAAAACCACGTTTCTCAAGCTCGGAAATACCGCCGTTTACCACAGCGCGGCTTACCTGCATAGATTCTGCCAGCTGGCGTTCCGGCGGAAGCTTTTCTCCGATTTTTAATTTGCCTGACAGAATCAGGTGCTCTAACTGTTCAATAAATAGATCCTTCAGAGAAGGGGAACTGATCTTTTGAAATTCCATAAACGATCCTCCGCGTGCTGTATGCTTCGTAGTTATTTTTCTATAAATAGTATACTATGGCAGCGTCTTTGGCGCAAGAAAAAACATATTATGTTTTCTGGATATGACAAAATAAAACATATCAGTTGACAAATGAATAGAATTATTGTAAACTGAATACAGCAAAAAGGAGGAATGTGGATGACGATTGACGAGGCGAAACGGACAAAGGAAACGTCAAAGAATGATCTGTTTAAAGAGCCGGCAGTATCATACAGGGTGAAGAGGGACGGCGAATATACGGTGGAGGATTACCGCGCCCTGCCGGAAGAGTGCCGCGCAGAACTGATTGATGGCTCATTTTTTATAATGGAGGCGCCAACGACCATTCATCAAATATTATCAGCATCTATTTGGAGGGCTCTGGATGCTTATATCCGAAAGAATCAGGGGAAGTGCATTGCTATGACGGCCGCGGTCGATGTGCAGCTTGATAAGGATGATAAGACGATGATACAGCCGGATGTGTTTGTGCTCTGTGACCGGAAGCGCATACACAGATGGGGGATCTGGGGAGCGCCGGATCTGGTAATAGAGATAACCTCTCCTTCCGGCAGACGGCATGATTCAGTGAGAAAATATAACAAATATAAGAATGCCGGAGTGCGGGAATACTGGATTGTGGACCAGGAAAAGGGGAAAGTAATCGTACATGATTTTGCACAGGGGGAGGCGCCGGAGATATATGGATTTGATGAGAAGGTACCGGTTCGCATTTTTGATGGGAGATGCCAGGTGGATTTCGCAGAGATTTACGAGGAAGTAAGATTTCTGTGTGAGGGAGAATGAAACTTGTTTTGCTTGACCGGGAAATAGGTAACAGAGTAAAATGACAGTATGAGTATAGCAGAGAAATTTATAAAAAATAACAATTTAACAAAAGAAGAGTTTATAGAGCTGATCAGATTCGCAGAGCAGGATGACGCCATCCGGCAGATGCTGGCGGATGAGGCTGTGAGACTGCGGAAGGAGCACTATGGCCTTGATGTGTACACCCGGGGATTGATTGAGTTTACCAATTATTGTAAGAATGACTGCTATTATTGCGGTATTCGCAGGGGTAATCGAAATGCCGAGCGCTATCGTCTGACAAAAGAGGAGATTCTAAGCTGCTGTGAGGAGGGGCATAAACTGGGATTTCGTACCTTTGTGCTTCAGGGCGGTGAAGATCCGTATTTTACGGATGAACGGATGGCAGATATCGTCCGGGCGATTCGGGCGGGCTATCCGGATTGCGCTATTACACTGTCTGTTGGCGAGCATTCCTATGAAAGCTATAAGCTTTGGAAGGAGGCCGGAGCGGACCGGTATCTTCTGCGGCATGAGACAGCCAGTGAGGAATTGTATAGCACACTTCATCCGAAAGAAATGAGTCTCGCCGAGCGCAAGCAGTGCTTATATAATCTGAGGGAGCTGGGATATCAGGTGGGGGCCGGATTCATGGTGGGTTCTCCGGGTCAGAGACTGGAGGATATTGCCGAGGATCTGGTATTCTTAAAAGAGCTGAATCCGCATATGGTGGGAATCGGCCCTTTTATCCCGCATCATGAGACCCGGTATGCAGGTGAGCCGGCAGGAAGTGTGAAGCAAACGATCCTTCTGCTGTCGATGATCCGCATTTTGCTTCCGAAGGTGCTGCTTCCGGCTACGACGGCGCTTGGAACGATGGACCCGCTGGGAAGAGAGAAGGGGCTGGCGGCAGGCGCCAATGTAGTGATGCCGAATCTGTCACCGGTGAAGAACCGTAAGCAGTACGAGCTGTATGACAATAAGATCTGTACCGGAGAGGAAGCGGCAGAGTGCAGAGGCTGCCTGGCAAGAAGAGTGGCGAGTGTCGGTTACCGTCTGGTGAGCGCCAGGGGAGATTCGATGGTGCAGCAGTAAGCCATAGCTTAGCGTCTTCGCGACTGTCGATCAGGGAGTCGGCGTTGGAACTATTCTGGTAACCGACAGCCTGAGACAGTTATTACAATTAAGATAGAAAGTCGCGATATGCCTCCTGGAAATCTATTTGGAATCTCCGGGAGGTATATCATATATTCTGTATGCTGGGAGCCGGGGCCGGCTTTGACACACATTTTATTTTTCTAATACAGTTTCTCTCAGCAGGTAAAAAGGCATTGTGCCGGCTTCCAGCACTGCCTTATGAAACCGTTTCTGGGTGAAATCTTCACCCCATTGATTTATGGCCTCTTTTTTCAGTTCCAGAAATTCCAGATATCCGACGTAGTATTTCAGATAATTGGCCGGATCGGCAATGATCAGATCATAAATGTCCTCAATCACATCCGTATCGGAGATTCCATATTCATGGAAGAAGGATACGGTGTCAAGCAGCGTCCAGCCTTCATAATGGATGCCCATATCGGCTAAAGCGTAGAGTCCGAGCAAAACGGAGGCATTATGCTGCAGAAGAGAAGCCTGTTCACTGGGAAGACTGGTAAAATAATAGCTCATCATTTCCGTGTAGGTGGCCCACCCTTCCGTGTAGCCGCCGCAGCCCAGAAGACTTCGGATTGGAGCCGGATTCGTAGAAGCATAATATACATTCTGATAGAGGTGTCCGGGATACCCTTCATGAGCCAGTGTAGTATACAGATCCAGATCATCCGGTATATGGCCGGAATTGATATAAATCGTCTGGCTGTCGGTGCTGTCAATGGCAGGAACCATATAGAAGGCTGGACTTAGGTATTCCTCCATTTCCGGCTGGACATATTTCACTTCGGTGTCTACATTCGGAATAGCGGGGAAATTATCCCCAAGCTTTCCTTTCAGGTCAATCAGTATTGCGGCTGGATTGGAGTCCTGCAGAGCAAAATCCGGTAACGGTGTGCCGGAGGTCTCTGCCAGTGTTTCGTACTCCGGAGAAGTAAGCACATTCTGCATAATGAGTAAATCCTCCCGCATTTGATTTTTCGTAAGAGTTTCCAGTTCCTCAATTGTCCGTTCTGAACCGGTTTCTCTTTTTACCAGATACTCATAATAGGATGCGCCGTCCGGCAGATGACAGAGACCATTTGGGTTCTTTCCGGTTTCCCGAAGTCGGGTAAGGGCGGAAATTAATTTCTGGTAGGAAGGAAATACAAATTCCTTCAGCGCCTTTTCATTCTGGGAAATATAAGAGTCTTTTGCGGCGTCATCGCAGTCTTCCAGTTTCTCAATACGGTCTTCAAAAGATGAGTATAGATAATTGCTGCTTCCCATATTCAAAAATGTATTGCACTCTTTGATGATCGCATCGGCTGTGTAGGAGGCCATGAACAGACCGGCGTCGGATTTTGCCTGTTCGAAATCGATCAGAGAGTCAAAATGTTCCGGCAGAGCCTGCAGAAGTTCCAGATAGGTGTCCACATCAGCTGCTCTGTAGAATTGATATTCGGAAAGCAGAACGGGAAGCTGCGCCTGGGTTCCGGTCAGCGGACTCAAGGGCTCGTCATACAGTATGTAGGGGGCACTGTCTAACGTCTGCTGCAGGGAGTCCTCAAGAACACGGTAGGTCGTCTGATTGTCAGCGTTCAATTCCTGATAGGGAATGGCCTGCAGAAGGGCCAGACAGTTCTCGGTGGCAGCGTTTATTTCCATAGAAGAGACAGGATAACCGCCAAGAGAAATCTCCGGGTTATCAATCCCGTAATTGGAGGGATTTTGAAGAGTATAATGCAGTGTGATGGTGTTGCCGGAGACTTCCTGACAGAAGAGATCGTTGCTGAAGGCTTCGAATTTTCTGTCGGTATTTAGAAACAGGCGAGTGCTCTCTACACAGCAGAGAATCAGCAGCAGAGCTGAAACCAGCAGGAGAGCAATGATAGAGCGTTTTTTAGGCATAGTGATTTCCTGAGATGTTTTGTCTATATTTATGCAAAACCACCAGCATTTATTGCAATGTGCGGATAAAATGTTTTAATACTTTATTTGGACTATCCTTCATCCACACACAGATGATATTTTCATATTCTTCCTCACCGATGAGAGGTACAAATACAATATTTTCCGGATTGTACAATTTGTCTGTTGTGTAAGAAGGGAGTATGGAAATGCCTTCCTCGGCGGCCACCATCATAAGGATACTTTCGGCATCGTTGGAGCGGAAGGAAATATTCGGTGTATAGCCCGCTTTGTGGTAAAGCTCCAGAAAATGGTTATCTCCATAGGAAAAGCCGGAGGAAGAGGGAGACATGTATAAAATGGTCTCGTGCTTCAAATCCTTTCTGGTAAGGCTGCTTCTGTGGACAAACGGATGGGTGGCGGGCAGGGCTGCTACGAGGGGAACCTTTTCATAAAGGAAGGAGCAGGCGGATTCTTCTGCGGCAAGATTTGTGCTGTCCCAGGTAAAAATGACATCATAATTTCCACTCAAAAGACCCGCGCTCAGAGAATCGGTATCCTGGCGGTAACAGGACAGCAGAATATTCGGATTTTTCAGATGAAAGTCCCGCAGTATGTTGGACAGGTCGCTGCGCTCATAGCCTTTGGTATAGCCCACCCGCAGGGAACCGATCAGACCGGTGGAGGCTTCCTTTGCTTTGATGACTGCAGAATCCATCCGTTCGCAGATTGCTTTTGCTTCGCTTAAGAATACGGAGCCGGCAGGAGTCAGAGTGATCGGCCGGTTGGAGCGGTCAAAAAGCCGGACGTTAAGCTGTTCTTCCAGAGCCTGAATCTGCTGGGTGATGGCGGTCTGGGAAATGAAATGCCGGCTGGCGGCCTTTGTAAAATTACGGCATTCTGCCACGGTAATAAAATATTTTAGCTGATTGATGTTCATAATAATCTCCTTAGAATACAAAGAATAAGATAAACTTATTTTAATATCAAAATATAAGATTAGCAATCCCTGAAATACCGATATATAATTGCAATTAGTAATAAAGAAAGGATATTTGATTATGAAAATCTGTGCATATGAAGTGAGAAATGACGAGCGAAAGGATTTCCGGGAGCTGGAACAGAGGCTGGGTGTGAAGATTGAGCTGCATAGTCAGGTTCCGGAAACTGGCAATGCGGAATTTGTAAAAGGATGTGAAGGAGTCACCATTCTCGGACAGGGGGATATTAATGCAAAATTGTTGGATTGCTGGAAGGAAAAGGGCGTCAGATACCTGTCCACCCGGACGGTGGGGATGAATCACATTGATGTGGAACATGCAAAGAGTATTGGAATTCAAGTGTGTAATGCGTCTTATCCTCCGTCTGGCGTTGCAGAGTTTACGCTGATGTTAATGTTAATGTGTCTTAGGAATTATAAGCAGGCGTTATGGCGCGGTCAGGTCAATGATTTTTCTCTGGACGGGCTGATGGGCATGGAGCTTGGGGAACTGACTGTAGGCGTGGTTGGAACTGGCAGGATTGGATTCGCGGTTATTCGGCTTCTGTCTTCTTTCGGATGCCGGATACTGGCGTATAACAGAACCGAGAAGGAGAGTATCAGGAAATATGCAGAGTATGTAGATCTGGACACACTGTATGCAAAGTCCGATATTATTACGCTGCACGTACCCCTTACGGAAAATACTTATCATATGATTAACGGAGAATCTTTAAAGAAAATGAAAGATGGAGTCGTAATTATCAACTGTGCCAGAGGAGAGTTGGCCGAGAATGATGCGCTGATTGAAGGAATCGAGAGTGGCAAAATCGGCGCACTGGGGCTTGATGTGGTAGAGGATGAAACCGGAATTACCCATGTGGATCATCGGATTGATATTCTGTCTAACCAGAAAATGGCATATTTAAGACAGTTTCGAAATGTAGTTATGACACCTCATATGGCTTTTTATACGGAAACGGCGGTGAGAAATATGGTCAGATGCGGCGTGCAGGGGATCCTGTATATGGCTTGACTTTTGGAACCGTCTATGTTACGATTTCTAGCAGATTAGACAAACGCAATGACGAAGAGAGTACGCAGAAGGAAGTCTTACAGAGAAGTCCCGGAGGCTGAGAGGGATGGATGGAAAGCTGCGGAAGATGGCTTCTGAGTGGTGCACCGAACTGAGGACACTAAGCTCGTAAAATACCTCGCTAAGTGTTGGAACGGGGAAACACCGCGGTCACTAGGCTTGAAAGGACCTCGCCAAGTGTCCGGGTGTGCGTTCACACTAAGCTCGTGGAATACCTCGCTAAGTGTTCACAGCAAGGCTGCAAAGGGACCGCCCTTTATAGCGGAGGGGTGTAAGCAGCACCTGATGAGGCTTTCCGCTGTGAGGCGGAAGGTGAAGAGAAGTGGTAACACGATAAAGCATCGTCTTCTTTGATTCCGGAGGGAATTGAAGAAGACTTTTTAATTCATTTAAAAGGAGAAGGGATTATGTGTGAGAAGTGCAGCAAACCAAAATATTACATGACAACGGCGATTGCCTATACTTCCGGCAAGCCGCATATCGGCAATACCTATGAGATCGTTCTGGCAGATGCGATTGCAAGATATAAGAGGAGCCAGGGCTACGATGTATTCTTCCAGACAGGAACCGATGAGCATGGTCAGAAGATTGAGCTTAAGGCAGAGGAAGCAGGCGTTACACCAAAGGAGTTTGTGGATGGCGTTGCCGGACAGATTAAGGAAATCTGGGATATGATGAATACATCTTATGACAAATTTATCCGTACCACGGATACAGATCATGAGAAACAGGTGCAGAAAATATTCAAAAAACTGTATGATCAGGGAGACATTTATAAGGGAGCCTACGAGGGGCTTTACTGTACTCCCTGCGAGTCTTTCTGGACCGAGTCTCAGCTTGTGGACGGAAAATGTCCGGATTGCGGCCGTGAAGTAAAGCCTGCCAAGGAAGAGGCATATTTCTTTAAGATGAGTAAATATGCGGATCGCCTGATTGAGCATATCAATACCCACCCGGAATTTATCCAGCCGGTATCCAGAAAGAATGAGATGATGAATAACTTCCTGCTTCCGGGTCTGCAGGATCTGTGTGTATCCAGAACCTCTTTCAAATGGGGCATTCCGGTAGACTTTGATGATAAACATGTAGTCTATGTGTGGCTGGATGCACTGACCAACTATATTACCGGAATCGGATATGATGCAGATGGAGACAGTACCGAGCAGTATAAGAAGAACTGGCCGGCGGATCTGCATTTGATCGGTAAAGATATTATCCGTTTCCATACGATTTACTGGCCGATTTTCCTGATGGCGCTTGGAGAGCCATTGCCGAAGCAGGTATTTGGACACCCGTGGCTGCTGCAGGGAGACGGCAAGATGAGTAAATCAAAGGGAAATGTGCTCTATGCAGATGAGCTGGTGGATTTCTTTGGCGTGGATGCGGTCCGTTACTTTGTACTTCACGAGATGCCATTTGACAATGACGGAGTCATTTCCTGGGAGCTGATGGTAGAGCGTCTGAATTCGGATCTTGCTAATACACTGGGAAATTTGGTAAATCGTACGATTTCCATGACTAATAAATATTTTGGCGGAGCAGTGACCGATAAAGGCGTTGCGGAAGAGGTAGATGCAGATTTGAAAGCGGTTGTGGAGAACACTCCGAAGACTGTTGAAAAGAAGATGGATGATCTGCGTGTGGCAGACGCGATTACGGAGATTTTTGCGCTGTTCAAACGCTGCAACAAGTATATTGACGAGACCATGCCATGGGCGCTGGCAAAGGATGAGGCGAAAAAAGACCGCCTGGAGACCGTGCTTTATAATCTGATTGAAAGTATTAAATCCGGTGCAAAGCAGCTTGCGCCATTTATGCCTGAGACCTCAGAGAAGATTCTCGCTCAGCTTGGAGACGGCAGAGTAACCGACAAACCGGAGATTCTGTTTGCAAGACTAGATATCAAAGAGGTTATGAAGAAAGTGGAAGAGCTTCATCCGCCGGTAGAAGAAGCGCCAGAAGAGGAAAAAGAGGATGAAAATGTTATCGATATAGAAGCAAAGCCGGAGATTACCTTCGATGATTTCGGGAAAATGCAGTTCCAGGTAGGAGAGATCATTGCCTGTGAGGAAGTGCCGAAGTCCAAGAAGCTTCTTTGCTCCAAGGTAAAGGTTGGAAGCCAGGTAAAACAGATCGTTTCCGGTATTAAGAAATACTACAGCGCGGAAGAGATGGTCGGTAAGAAGGTTATGGTTCTGGTGAACCTGAAACCTGCGAAGCTGGCTGGCGTGCTGTCAGAGGGTATGCTTCTGTGTGCAGAGGATGCAGAAGGAAATCTGGCGCTGATGACGCCGGAGAAGGATATGCCTGCCGGAGCAGAGGTGTGCTAAATATGATATTTGACACACATGCACATTATGACAGCAGCCAGTTTGATGAGGACAGAGATGAGCTTCTGAATTCCATGTCAGAGCAGGGGGTTGGCACGATTGTAAATGTGGGAGCCTCCTATCAATCCTGCTTTACAGTTCCGGAGATGGTGCAGAAGTATCCGTTTATGTATGCGGCAGTGGGCGTTCATCCCGATGAAGTCGGAGATCTGAATGAAGAGACATTTGCCCGGATGAAAGAACAGTTTCAGAAGGAGAAGGTTATTGCGGTCGGAGAAATTGGCCTGGATTACTACTGGGATAACGAGTCTCATGATCTTCAGAAGAAGTGGTTTATCCGCCAGCTTGAGCTTGCGAGGGAGCTTAAGCTGCCGGTTCTGATCCACAGCCGGGAGGCGGCGGCCGACACGATGGAGATTATGAAGGAGTACGGACAGGGACTTGGCGGTGTGATCCACTGTTATTCTTATTCCAAAGAGATGGCAAAAGAATATGTAAAAATGGGCTATTATATTGGAATTGGAGGAGTGGTGACTTTTAAAAACGGCAGGAAGCTTAAGGAGGTCGCGGCTGAGATACCGCTTGCGTCCATCCTGCTGGAAACAGACTGCCCCTATCTTGCGCCGGTGCCTTTTCGTGGAAAGCGCAATAATTCCGCGTATATCAAGTATGTGGCGGAGGAGATTGCAAGAATCAAAGGGATTGATCCGGAAACGGTTATCGGGCAGACAGAGGAAAATGCAAGGAAAATGTACGGATTGGCGTAAGCTGGTCCGTAACAGTGTGTTGAGATACGACACGCACTGAGAATAATTAGTTCTGTTAGTTTTATAAAAGTTATGTTATAATAAACTATTGGAAAGTCAATATTAGATTATTAAAAGGTGAGAAAATATACAGATGAAAAAGAAAGAATTTAATTATCAACTACTGATTCGGCGATTCTTTTTGGTTTTGTTAGATATTCTATGTATAATTTTTGCTTCGTTTTTTGCTTTGGCTACTAGGTTTGAATTTATTATATATCAGATACCGGAAGAACATCTGACAGAACTGATGAAATACGAACCGATATTTGTAATATCAACATTAATTATATTCGTATTATTTCGGATTTATAACAGCTTATGGGAATATGCGGGTCCCCAGGAGATTTTCAGTATCATATGGGCCTGTGTGGTGTCCGGAGTGCTTGAGCTGGGAATTGTCATAGTGAGCGGAGGTTTTCTGCCGAGGAGCTATTATCTGCTTCGAACCATATATATAGTTATATTTGTAATCGGAACCCGATTTTCTTATCGGATGATCAGGCTTAAGCGTCAAAACCGACATCTTCCCTGGAAGAGTCAGCGGAGGGTTATGGTCATCGGCGCGGGAGAAGCCGGCAGGGCATTGATTGTGGAGATTCAGAACAGTAAGTATCTGAACCAGAGAGTGTGCTGTGCAATCGATGATGATCCGAATAAGGTCGGAAAATATATACACGGGGTCAAGGTTGTGGGAGATCGGAATGCGATCAAGAAGAATGTATATAAATATAATATACAGCAGATTATTATTACCATACCGTCGGCTTCCGCGGTACAGCTGCGTCCGATTTTGGATATCTGCAAAGAGACAACCTGCGAATTGAAGATCCTTCCAGGCGTATACCAGCTGGTGAACGGAGAAGTCAATGTCAGCAGATTGCGTCCGGTAAGCATTGATGATCTTCTGGGAAGAGATGAGATACAGGTAAATCTTGATGAGATTATGGGATATGTATCGAATAAAGTGATTATGGTTACTGGCGGCGGAGGATCCATTGGAAGTGAGTTGTGCAGACAGATTGCCGCCCATAATCCGAAACAGTTGATTATATTCGATATCTACGAGAATAATGCGTATAATATTCAGCAGGAATTAAAGAAAGACTATCCGGAACTGAAGCAGATCGTATTGATTGGTTCTATCAGAGATGAGGGAAGGCTGGATACGATTCTTGAAAGATACCGGCCGCAGATTATTTACCATGCAGCGGCTCACAAGCATGTGCCGCTGATGGAAGACAGCCCGAATGAGTCCATCAAGAACAATGTGATGGGAACCTTTAAGCTGGCTAAGTCGGCAGATAAATGGAAGGTGGAACGTTTTATACAGATTTCAACGGATAAAGCGGTGAATCCTACCAATATTATGGGCGCATCCAAGCGAATCTGTGAGATGATTATTCAGATGTTCTCAAGACATTCTAAGACGGAATTTGTAGCAGTGCGTTTTGGAAATGTTCTGGGAAGTAACGGCAGTGTTATACCGCTTTTTAAGAAGCAGATAGCAGATGGCGGCCCGGTAACGGTTACACATCCGGATATTATCCGGTACTTTATGACGATACCGGAAGCGGTATCCCTGGTGCTTCAGGCAGGAGCTTATGCAAAAGGTGGAGAAATTTTCGTGCTTGATATGGGAGAACCGGTTAAGATTCTTGATCTTGCAAAGAATCTGATCCGTCTGTCCGGACTCACGCTGGGTAAAGATATTGAGATCATATATACCGGTCTTCGTCCGGGAGAAAAGCTGTATGAGGAGCTCCTTATGGATGAAGAAGGAATGAAAGAAACCCAAAATAAGTTGATTCATATTGGAAAGCCGATTGAATTTGATGAAGAGCTGCTAAATAACACTCTTTTAGAGATGAAGGAAGAGACAGATGAGGATGAGATGAGGAAACTCGTGAAAAAAATCGTGCCTACATATGTACTTCCGGAAGAATGGAAAGAAGACCTTAAGACCTTAGCGTAAAGCGAGAGGTCTTTTTGGCTTTCTTCCTAATATGGTAATGAAAAGGAAATGAGACTAAGAGTCTTGAATGAGGAGAGGAAAATATGTATAGTAAATATATTAAGAGGCTTTTCTCGATAGTTATGTCGTTTTGTGGATTGATCTGCCTGTCATGGCTGTTTTTAATTATAATTATAGCGATTAAGTTAGATTCACCCGGGCCTATACTTTTCAGACAGAAAAGAGTAGGAATACATAAGAAATATTTTGAAATCTATAAGTTCCGGACGATGCGAATTGATACACCGCATGATATGCCGACACATTTGCTTCAAAATCCGGATCAGTATATTACAAAAGTCGGTCACTTTCTCAGGAAAACTTCTTTGGATGAATTGCCGCAGCTTTTTAACATTCTTGCAGGGGATATGGCGGTAATCGGTCCTCGCCC
>JAUNGJ010000014.1 GCA_030524585.1 Eubacteriales bacterium
AAAAGGAGAGAAAAAATGGAAAACTATGTAAGCGGAAAGGTTCTTCTTATTACAGGTGCAGCAAGCGGATTTGGTAAAGGCGTATCAAAGCTGGCTGCCGAAATGGGAGGCAAAATCATCTGTGCAGACATGAATGAAGAAGGTTTGAAGGAAACCGTCAGCACAATCAAAGCTCAGAACGGAGAAGCCGAATATATTGTTACAAATGTTACAGATAGAAATCAGGTTGAGGCAATGGCAAATTTCGCAGTTGAAACATACGGACGCATTGATGTTTTGGTCAATAGCGCCGGAACGATGCCAATTGCTTTTTTCTCAGATCACCAAAAGGCATGGCAGGCCTGGGACAACTGTATTGATACCAATATCAAGGGAACATTGTACTGTATCTCTGCCGTATATGATCAGATGGTTGCACAGGGACAGGGACAGATCATTAATTTCTCCTCTATACATGGTATCTTCCCAAATGCCGGAGCCGGCGTCTACGCAATGTCTAAGGTAGCTGCCCACTATCTTACCGAATCACTGCGTCAGGAGGTTCCGGGAGTCATCAAAACAACGGTCGTATATCCTACTGCCGTTGATGATACTGGTCTCGTCGGCGGCATTATCAACTGGGACGCTGCTAACTCTCTGTACACGGAAAAGGGCGCGGAGTTCTATCCAAAATATTATGAGAGCGCTGAGATTCAAAAGGAAACCGGAGACAGAGAGAAGATCAATTATGCATGTCTTGATCCGGTATCTATGTGTGAGCAGATTCTCTATGTCATCAACCAGCCCTGGGGCGTAAATATTTCTGAAATCACAGTAAGAGCATCCGGTGATATGTACAGATAGGAAGGAGCAGCAACATGAATTATTCATTTTTAGAGCCGATTCAGATTGGAAATATGAAAGTCAGAAACCGTATTATGTATCTGGCTATGGCAAAGAATCTCTCTGACAAAGACGGCTTCGTAACAGATAAACAGATTGAATATTATGCCAATATGGCAAGAGGCGGTGTCGGTCTGATCGTCACCGGCGCCGGAATCATAGATAATGAATGGCCCAGCACCATGATCGGTCAGCCGGGATTCTATGATGACAAGTTCATTCCCGGTCTGACCAGGCTGATTGATGCAGTACATAAACACGGTTCAAAGGTGTTCTGTCAGCTCTGGCATCCGGGACAGGTAGATTATTCCTGGGAGATTGAAGAAGTGCCGAAGACGGTCAATGAACTGACATTAGAAGAAATGGAGATCATTAAACAAAAATACGTCAAAGGCGCTTCTGTCGCAAAATGTGCAGGCGCAGACGGAATCGAAATACAAATCTGCCACAATTATCTCATGGCACAGTTCCTGAGTCCGCACTTCAACAAACGAACGGATAACTACGGCGGTTCTCTGAAAAACAGGCTTCGCTATCCTATTGAGGTTATTACTGCTATCAAAGAGAAATTCGGAAAAGATTTCCTGATGTCCGTAAAAGTCAACGGTTCTGACTTCCTGGAGGACGGTATTAACCCTGAAATGGCGGCTGAAGCAGGCATCTATCTGGAAAAAGCCGGTGCCGACATGCTGGTCATGAGCGGCGGCGGTGAAGAATCTTTAGTGTACGGCATGTCAGGCGACGGCGACTATGAAGAAGGCTGGAAGGTGCCATTCGCAGAACTGGTCAAAACCAAAGTCAGCATTCCGGTAGCCGCTACCGGAAGTATCCGCCATCCGGAATATATGGATTCCATAATTACTGATGGCAAATGTGATCTGATCGGATTGGGCCGCGCCCTTCTTGCAGAGCCTCATCTGGTTAATAAAGTCATGAACGGTCAGGAAAAACAGATCCGCTACTGCATGTCCTGCATGCACTGCTTCGATGAAACCGCTCCCGGTCATTCCGGATGTACCGTCAATCCATTTGCATTGCGCTCAGAAGAGAAACCGGAGCTTATTAAAAATGGCGACGGCAGAACGGTTGTCTGCGTCGGTGCAGGTCCTGCTAATATAGAGGCCGCTATGGTTCTTGCAGAGCGTGGTTTCAAACCGGTTATTTTTGAAAAAGAGTCACAGTTAGGCGGCATGATGCAGCTTGCCAAACAGCCGCTGGGTAAGCACAAAATGGAATGGCTGCTGGAATTCTACCGCAACGAAATCGAGCGGCTGGGAATTGATATCCGCTATAACACTCCGGCAACGGAAGAGTCTATCACTGCCCTTAATCCATATGCCATCATCTTTGCAACCGGCTCTACGCCTTTGCTGCCTCCGATTCCCGGCATCAAAGGCAGTAATGTCTATGAGGTAAGAGATATACTGGCAAATAAGGATTCATTCAAAGTAAGCGGCAAGCGAATCATTGTAGCCGGCGCTGGAGCAACCGGACTCGAAACTGCGAGAACAATGCACGAATGGGGAAATGAAGTAACAATTGTTGAAATGATGCCGAGACCGCAATATGGCGATCCGGGCGCCACATATGACAAACTGCTTACAATATCAAAGGTATTTGGCACAGGCGTTATACCGATGTACTCACATAAGCTTCTATCGATCGGCGAAACCGACATCGAAGTAGAGGATACTTCAAACGGAAAGAAGATTAAGCTTCCGGCAGACATGATTATCATGTCACTGGGTGTGAGACCGGACCATGCACTCTATGACATCATGAAAGAGACGCATCCAAACGTATTTAACATCGGAGATTCCCAGAAAATCGGTCAGATCATCGATGCAATACATGCAGGAAATACATTGGGTTATCAGCTCGGAGCATAAACAACACAAAAGGAGACAGAAAAATGAAAAAAGAAAAATGCAATGCTATACCAATAGCCATAGGTATCACACTGTTAATTGCCTGTGGTCAAGGTTCTATGTTCACTTTTGGAATCCTCATGTCAGATATTATCAGTGATACCGGATTCTCAATGCCAGCTGTCCTGTTGCTTGCAACCTTCAGTACAGGAGGAACCTTCGTCGGCAATCTATTTGTCGGTACCGTAATGTCCAAACTCTCTTCCAAATGGACACTATTCCTGGGCTGTATTCTGATTCCGGTACATTTTACAATCTACTCAGTAAGTACTCAGCTATGGATGCTCTATGCCGCCGGCGCACTCAGCGGCATCGCTACTGCTTTCATTATGGCGCCTGCTTCCGTATTGCTCAGCAACTGGTTCGTCGCCAAACGAAACACCGTAATCTCCGTAGCATTTGGCGGTATGAATATTGGCGGCGCACTGTTCATGCTGGCTGCCGGACGTCTGGTAGGACAGCTCGGCTGGCGCAAGGTCGAATTAATCAACGCTGCCATCGTTCTGGTTATTTCACTGATCATCGGTCTGTTTGTTATCAGAGAAAAACCCTCTGACCTGGGGCAGAAGGCTTATGGATATGATCAGACTCCGGATATGGAGGATACTGCCGGAAGCAACGGTTCCGGAGTAAGTGCCAAAGATGCCTACAGAAGCCCCAGCTTCTGGATTCTATTTGCCGGCTTCTTTATCATTATCAGCGTCGGCTACTGTTTTACCAATCTTGGGCCAACCTATATGACAAGTCTGGGTATGGAAATGAGCACTGCCTCCTCCTATGCGTCGGTTTACTCGATGGTCGCAGTTGCAGGAGCGATTGTTGCAGGTACCATTGCAGATAAGTTTGGTGAAAAGGCGTATCTGATTTACGGAGGATTATTAGCAGTTCTCGGAAGTCTGCTGCTGACAAGCGGTAATATCTCAATCGCCATCATGATTCCGGCCGTACTTTGTCTTGGTCTTGCGGAACCAATTTCTAACAGTTCCGCCGCACTGCTTACCAGCAGTTGTTTCGGCATGAAAGAATACTATAAGATTGTCGGCTTCATGCAGGGCGCTCTGTCCTTTGGCGCGGCAGTCATGGTGCCGGTAGTCGGCGCAATCGCAGAAGCGGTAGGCATGGGTCTTGCATTAAAGGCTGCTGCCGGATTTACCGTTCTCGGCGCGGTGCTCCTGCTTCTCGCACTAAATATGGCGCCAATGAAAAAACTTAAAAAGTAATAAAATAATCCACAGGACAAAATGTCGTCTCATTTATGTCCTGTGGACTATTTTATCCATAATTTACTCATCGTCTCGGATAAATTCATCCCAAATTTCTGTCATCTCATATTTAAACACATCGCTCAGATTACAGATCTGTTTTTCACCCAAATTCTCCAGGCATGATTTTCCGATATCCTGCTTCGTGATCGGACTTAGAATACAATCAATCAACGCATATTCAATGCAATTAACTGCATACCCTGAATAGCTGTAATTCAGATTCAGAGATTCCACAATAGACCGTATATTTTTGTCATATTGATATTTTAAGGCATAATATAAGCTGTCATACTCATTGTAAATAATCCCGCCTCCGTACAGATTAATGTTATCTGCATAATATTCGGAGATACTCTTTCGAAATAATTTATAATCAATATTTCCTTTTTCATCTACCATTTGATTCAATATGGTTAAAATATCATATGTCCATATACGATTTCTCAGCTCATGTTTGCTGTAGTTTCTTTTATAGAATGTCGTCCTCGAAATCCCTGCGATCCTTACCACATCTGATACCAGAATCTGCTCAAAAGGCGCTTCTTTCGCTAATATCTTCATTGCATCCATTAATTTGAGTTCTACATCCGACACACCGTCAAAAGGAGATATGATGAATGCAACCTTCAGCGGTGAAATCTTCATCCCCTCAATATATACAAAAAAATCCTTCATTAGCCGGATATCCCTTGCATATTCCTCCTTACATTTTATATCGCTTCCCCGCTGCAATCGAAGAAGAATATGAGATGCCAAAAAGCTTGCATTAAAAATACAAGTCCAGTTTTTCACCGCGTCATCCGCTTTCCGCTGCCCTTTATCTGCCTCCACTTCATTTCGAACAGCCTGCTGAAGACTTTTCTCAATAATTTCGTAGAGTTCTTCTGATAATTCTTTATTCAAAATACATTGATTCAAGAAGTGATGATGTTCATAAGCACACTCACAGAGCAGGTAAAAATTTTCCCGCACCGACAGCCTGCCATCATATAGCCGATGATCAGAAAACACATATTCCAGTGTATCGGACAAAAATTCTCTGCGGCTTTGAAAATGATAGAAAAAAACACGTCTGCAGAATCCAACATGGTCTGTAATATCATCAATTCTAATCTCTTTTATCGGTGTAGTTTTTGCCAGAGACAACATTGCCTCCATTAGTAATCTCTTTGTTATATCGCTGTTCACTGCTATTCTTCTCCGCTTCTGTCCCGCAGCTTCATAATTCCTTCTACAAGAATCTCCACATCATCCAATATATAGTCGAAGGCTCCTGCTTTGTACAGATTTATGACAATCACTCCAATAGGCACTGCAAATATCATTCCCAGCACACTTCCCACCCGGTATCCCAGATACAGAAGAAACAGTGTGTAAAGGGGCTTCAGCCCCATGCTGTCTCCCACCAGCTTCGGCTGGATCAGCTGCCTGACCAGCTGGGTCACCCCGTAAAGCACAAGCAAAGCTACTACCATCCGGTAGTCTCCCACCAGAAGCTTATAGAGCGCCCAGGGAATCAGCGCCGTTCCGGTTCCGAAAAAGGGCAGGAAATCCAGAAATGCGATCGCCACTGCAAGCAGAATGGAAAAATGAACCTGCATCAACGCGAATCCAATCAGCAAAATAGCAAAAACCACCGCCATGATCTTAAGCTGAGCCTTGAAATATCCGCCGACTGCATATTTCAGATTATCCACTACCATCATCATGCGGCTGGTAATCGGTTTTGGCACCACTTTTTTCACCCACACGCTCAGACTTTCCTTATCAGAAACAAAAAAGTACGCTGACACAAAGGCGACTATCGTTCCAATCAGAACGGAAGGGATTCGTTTTGCCATATTGCCTGCCACCTCAATGGTCGGTTCCCCAATCTGACCGATCAGGTCTCCCATCGTTTCATCCAGATTCGTCAGCAGAGCATTCCAGCTATCCTGTATCTGCACCGGCAGACGGGAAAAGAGCTGGGAGCCTTTGCCGCCGATTTCCTGAAAGCCCTTCTCCAAATCCCGGTACATAGAAGGGAAGTTGTGTATCAGCGTCACAATCTCATCCCACATTTTGCTGATAATCAGATAAATTGCTCCAATGCAGACAGCCAACACCAATACTATGGTAATAGCAGAACCCAGCTTCTTCATAATCCGAAGCCGCTTTTCCAGAAAACTGACCAGCGGACCTGCAATTACTGAAAGCATCCATCCAATCACAAATGGCATAAAGAAAAATATTGCCCGAATTCCAAGATATACCACTATAATCGTTGCACTCAGGCTAAAAAGAAGACTAACCACAACCTTCCAGTATGGTCTGTGATCGCCCAACTGCTCTTTGACTCCCATCGCTGCACCTCGTTTCTTCTATACCTCTTCCGGTTTTACGCCCTCTTTTAGGCCGCAGATTTCCTCTGCCAAATCCCAGATTTCCCCTCTTCCCTGTTTTGTCACCGCCGAAAATGGAATCACCTGTGTTCCGGGCTCCAGCTGCAGTCCCTGCTTAACTGCTTTCAGCTGCTTTGCGACCTGACTCCGTTTCAGTTTGTCAAGCTTGGTCGCAATGATAATCGGATGATATCCCTGGGATAAAATCCAGTCATACATCATCTTATCATTTGCAGAAGGATTGTGCCGGATATCGATCAGAAGAAATACTGCTCTCAGCTGTTTTGAACTGTGGAGATACCGTTCGATCATTTTTCCCCATTTCTGTTTCTCCTGCTCAGATACTTTGGCATACCCGTATCCCGGCAGGTCTACCAGATACAATTCTTTATTGATATTGTAGAAGTTGATCGTCTGTGTTTTTCCGGGCGTGGCAGAAGTTCTCGCAAATGATTTCCGGTTCAAAAGTCCATTGATCAGCGAGGATTTGCCTACATTAGATTTTCCCGCAAATGCAATTTCCGGAAGTGTATTCTCCGGCAGCTTGCTGGTAACTCCACATACCGTCTCTAATTCAAGGCTGCGAATAATCATAGCTGTTCTCCTTTTTCCTCATTTTTCACAAAGGCTGCTTCCAACACCTCTTCCATTCTTGACACAGGCCGTATTTCAAGCCCTCTGGTAATTTCAGAAGACAGCTCTTCCACATCCCGCACATTTTCAGCGGGAATCAGAACGGTTCTGATTCCTGCATTCTTGGCTGCCAGAAGTTTTTCTTTTAATCCTCCGATTGGGAGTACGCGGCCCCGAAGAGTAATCTCTCCGGTCATCGCCAGATCTGCCCGAACCTTCCGTCCGGTAATTGCAGATAACATTGCTGTTGCCATAGTAATGCCGGCGGACGGACCGTCTTTTGGAACCGCGCCCTCCGGAATATGAATATGAATGTCATGCTTTTTAAAGAAGTCTTCCACAATTCCATGCGCCTCTCCCACAGAACGAATATAGCTGATTCCGGTTCTGGCAGACTCCTTCATCACATCACCGAGCTGTCCAGTCAGAATGACCTCCCCTTTGCCCGGCATAACATTTACCTCGATCTGCAGAGTATCTCCGCCCACACTGGTCCATGCCAATCCCCTGACAATTCCCACTTCATCCGTCTGATTCGCCATCTGATACAGGTATCTCTCTTTACCAAGATATTTATGCAGATTGCTCTCGGTCACACGAATCCTTTTTCTGCCATCCTCCAGAATCTCCTTGGCGGCTTTTCTGCAAATATCACCGATCTTGCGCTCCAACTGACGCACGCCGGCTTCCTTCGTATAATTTCCTGCCATCTTCCACACGGCTCCCCTGCTGATAGTCAGCTGGTCCATCTTCAATCCGTGTTTTTCAATTTGCTTGGGAATCAGATGTTCCATGGCAATATGTAATTTCTCATTTTCCGTATAGCTGCTGATCTCAATAACCTCCATACGGTCAAGGAGCGGCCGCGGTATCGTCTGCAGCGTATTCGCCGTCGTTACAAATAATACCTCCGACAGATCCATCGGCACTTCCAAATAGTGGTCACGGAACTTCACATTCTGCTCACTGTCCAGCACCTCAAGAAGGGCGGAAAAAGTATCCCCCTTATAATCATTGCTGACCTTATCAATCTCATCTAACAGCATCAGGGGATTCTTAACTCCCGCACTCTTTAAACCATTCGCAATCCGCCCCGGCATAGCTCCCACATAGGTCTTGCGGTGTCCCCGAATCTCTGCCTCATCCCGGACTCCGCCAAGGGAAATGCGAACATAAGGTTTTTTCAGCGCCTTTGCCAGAGATTTGGCAATAGACGTTTTACCGGTTCCCGGAGGTCCCACAAGGCACAGAATCGGGCTGTCGCCCTTTGTAGTCAGTGCCCTGACCGCCAGAAATTCCAATACCCTCTCCTTCACTTTCTCAAGACCATAATGCTCTTTATCCAAAATCTCCTTCGCATAAGCAATATCTTTCGTATCCTCGACCACGTTATCCCAGGGCATCTCGAGCATTGTCTCAATATAGGTGCGAATCACACCGCTCTCCGCAGGACTATTAATAGAACTTTGAAATCTTGCGATTTCTTTGTAAAGTTTATCCTTTACTTCTTTAGAAGCCTTCAGTTTCCCTACCATCTGCCGAAACTCTTCTGCATCGGAAACAGTACTTTCCTCTCCCAGCTCCTCGCGGATCAGCTTCATCTGTTCTCTCAGGATGTAATCTCTCTGATGCTTATCCACCCGTTCCTTAACCTTACTCTGAATTTCTTCCTTAATATTCATAATCTGAATTTCATTGACTATCTTAAAAGCCAGCAGATCGTACCGATCCAGAATATCTCTTTCTTCCAGGATCTCCTGAAGATCTTTATAATCCATCGGGATATTGGCGGCCATCACATCCACCAGTTTATGAATATCCATGTAATCATTGATCTGTTTCATCATATCCTTGGGATATTTGGGATGGCGCATAATATAATCGTTATAAATATCTTTCAGCCCTCTGCACATAGCCTCCAGATTCGGGTTATTTTCCCGGCTTCCCAGGGTTTCCTCTATTCTGTCAATATCAGGCTGCCTACAGATCTGTGCCTGCAGATAAGGCTCTTCCATACCTATCTCTAAGAGCTCTGCCCTATACTCTCCCGAAACCAGAACACGAAGAAGATTCTTAGGAAGCCTGATCACCTGTTTGATCTGCGCCACGCATCCCACCGAATATACATCTTGCTGCCCCGGATTCTCAATGTCAATATTTTTCTGCGCCGTCAGGAAAATCCTCTGTCCCTCTTCCTCCATTGCCGCGTTGACCGCAGCGATGGAGCGGTCCCTGCTCACATCAAAATGAATTACCATCTCCGGAAGGATCGTCATTCCTCGCAGGGCGACCATCGGCATATTATTCCGTTCATTCATTATTTATCCACTCCTATATTCAAAGGGCGGAGTATTACTCCGCCCCTGATTTAACTATGCACTCTCTGTTTTAAAAGCATCATGCTCATAAACCGGGGCGCTTGTACCTTCTACCGTCTCTTTGGTAATACGGCATGTCTTAAGCGATTCATCGGATGGTGCATGATACATCGTATCCATCATAGTGTTCTCCATGATCGCACGGAGTCCACGCGCTCCGGTACGTCTCTGAAGTGTCGTCTCTGCAATGGCATCCAGCGCTTCATCATCAAATGTAAGCTCTACACCATCTAACTCCAGCATCTTCTGATACTGCTTCACAATAGCATTCTTTGGCTCTGTCAGGATACGTACCAGTGCTTTCTTATCCAGCATCTCCAGTGATACGGTTACCGGAACACGTCCTACCAGCTCAGGAATCAGCCCAAATTTGACCAGATCCTGCGGCAGCACCTGCTTTAGGAGCCTGTCTACACTGTCTTCATGTTTCTCTGCAATCTCCTGATTAAAACCAATCGACTTCTTATCAATACGCGTCTCAATAATCTTATCCAATCCTTCGAATGCTCCGCCGCAGATAAACAGAATATTCGTAGTGTCGATCTGGATCAGTTCCTGGTGAGGATGCTTTCTTCCTCCCTGTGGCGGCACATTGGCAATCGTTCCTTCCAGAATCTTAAGCAGCGCCTGCTGAACGCCTTCACCGGACACATCTCTGGTAATAGACGGATTCTCTGATTTTCTTGTGATCTTATCGATCTCATCAATATAAATAATACCATACTCTGCACGCTCGATGTCTCCGTCTGCCGCCTGTATGATCTTAAGCAGAATGTTCTCCACATCCTCTCCTACATAGCCGGCTTCCGTCAGTGCAGTTGCATCTGCAATTGCAAAGGGTACATTCAGGATTCTGGCAAGCGATTGGGCAAGAAGTGTCTTGCCGCATCCGGTAGGTCCCAGCATCAGAATATTGCTTTTATTCAATTCCACACCCAGATCCTTCTGAGCCATGATTCTCTTATAGTGATTATATACGGCCACAGACAGAACCTTCTTTGCCTGCTCCTGACCAATCACATATTCATCCAGAAAAGCCTTGATCTCCTCCGGCTTAAACAGCGTAATCCCGTCAAACGGGTTCCCTGCGTTCTCATATTCAAGCTCTTCTTCCAGTATCTCTGTACAAACTTCAATACACTCATCGCAGATAAACGCGCCTTCCGGACCTGCAATCAGCTTCCGGACCTGCGCCTGTGATTTATTGCAAAATGAACATCTGATGTGATCCTCATTTCTTCCTGCCATACCTTCACCTCTCAACTTTAAAACTTTGCGCAATCACGTAAACGCAGCCCGCGATGCGTGCTGCGTTTCTATGCACGAAGTGCTTATTTGCGGTTTTTAATAACCTCGTCAATTAAACCATATGCCTTCGCTTCTTCTGCAGTCATGAAATTATCACGTTCTGTATCGATGCGAATTACATCTAATGGCTGCCCTGTATTTTCAGAAAGAATCTGATTCAATCTGGTACGGGTTCTCAAAATATGCTCTGCTGCAATCTGAATCTCCGTTGCCTGCCCCTGGGCGCCGCCGGAAGGCTGATGAATCATAATCTCTGAATTCGGCATCGCAAAGCGCTTGCCCTTTGCTCCTCCCGAAAGCAGAAATGATCCCATGCTTGCCGCCATACCCATACAGTAGGTAGCTACATCACACTTAATATACTGCATCGTGTCGTAAATAGCAAGGCCTGCTGTTACAGAACCACCCGGGCTGTTTATATACAGATGGATATCCTTCTCCGGATCCTCTGCCTCCAAAAACAGAAGCTGTGCCACAATGATATTGGCAGCCACATCGGTAACTTCCTCGCCCAAAAATATGATCCTGTCTTTTAACAATCTTGAATAAATGTCGTAAGAGCGCTCTCCACGACTTGTCTGCTCAATGACGTAAGGTACTAAACTCATGTAAATGCCTCCTATTCTGACCTGTCTGTGTTATGCCTGGTATCCTCTGGATGGCTTATTTCTCTACCGCGTTTTCTACCAGGAATGTAACAGCTTCCTGAACCGCGATATCTTCCTTCATCTGTTTTTTCTCTTCGTCGCCCATGAACTCTTTCAGCTTATCAGCTTCCATGTTGTAAGCTTCTGCCATCTTGGCAATCTCTTCATCCAGCTTCTCATCTGAAACTTCAATATTCTCAGCCTTGGCAACGGCCTCCAGAACCAGACGGGTCTCAATGCGCTGCACTGCCTGCGGACGCATCTCCTCCTCCATCTTCTCAACAGTCATGCCTGTAATCTGGCAGTACTGCTCAAGACCAATTCCCTGATACTGCATATTCTGGGCAAATTCATTCATCATCTGACGAACCTGCTCATCAACCATAGCTTCCGGAATCTCCATAGAAGCATTGGCAACAGCCTTCTCTACTGCCTGGTCTTCTTTCTTTCTCCTGCCTTCGTTTTCTTTCTGCTCTTTGATCTTAGCCTTTACATCTGCTTTGTACTCATCCAGAGTATCGAACTCAGAAACCTCTGATGCAAATTCATCATCAATCTCCGGAATCTCTTTTGTCTTAATCTCATGTACAGTACATTTGAATACGGCATCCTTACCCTTCAGATTCTCTGCATGGTAATCTTCTGGGAATGTAACCTTAACTTCTACTTCCTTCTCCGGCTCTGCGCCAACCAACTGCTCTTCAAATCCCGGAATAAATGAACCGGAACCAATAGTCAGAGGGTAGTTCTCTCCCTTGCCGCCTTCAAAGGCTTCTCCCTCAACAAATCCCTCAAAATCAAGAATTACTTCATCGCCGTCCTGAACTGCACGGTCCTCAACGGTGATTGTTCTTGCATTCTTCTCAGCCTCTTCCTGGATTCTTTCATCAATTTCCTTCTGGGTTACACGGGTGGAAATCTTATCAACTTCCAATCCCTTATACTCGCCCAGAGTAACCTCCGGCTTCAGGGCAACCTCTGCTGTAAAGACAAAGGACTCTCCCTTCTTAATCTGCACAATATCAATATCCGGACGGGATACGATTGCAAGATCGCATTCTTTAAGCTCTTCCTCATATGCTCTTGGAATCAGTTCATTTGCAGCATCCTCATAAAAAATCTCCGGTCCATACATCTTCTCAACCATCTGACGCGGAACCTTTCCTTTACGGAATCCCGGAACGCTGATATTTTTCTTCTGCTTGTTGTAGGCACTCTGCAGCGCTTTTTCAAAATCACTGGCCGGAACTTCAATTGTAAGCTTCGCCATGTTTTTTTCTAATTTCTCTACCTGTAAACTCATTGCTATTCCTCCTATTTCTATCTTGCTCCCCGGTAGGCGAAGAACAAGCATTCTACATTACACTCATTGTACAAGTATAACACAAACACTTACGCTTGGCTAGACTCCTTTTTACCTATTTTATCACCTATTTTAAATAAACAATCGACTCTGCCAGCTCGTCTGCTTTCACTCTGTCCATCAGTATCTCCACCAGTCTCAGTGAAAAGTCGATGGCCGTGCCCATGCCGCGGCTGGTTATAATATTACCGTCCTGTACCACCGGTGCCTTCACGATCACCGCGCCCGGCAGCTTATCCTCCACTGACGGATAGCAGGCTGCTCTTTTTCCCTTCAGCAGACCAAGCCCGCCCAAAATGCTCGGAGCCGCACAGATCGCCGCTACATATTTTCCAGACTCTGCAAAATCCTTTACCACCCGTCTAACCCCTGAATGTTCATTCAGATTGGTGGTTCCCGGCATTCCTCCCGGAAGCACGACCATGTCAAACTCCACAAAATTCACTTCATCAAACAAATCCTCTGTCTGTACATTGATTCCATGCGCTCCATGAACCATGTACTCCTCTGTAATGGAAATCGTATCCACATATACTCTTGCCCTTCTGAGCAAATCTACCACTGTGAGTGCTTCAATCTCTTCAAATCCATCCGCCAAAAGAACTGCTGCTTTCTTCATTGTCGTCCCCCATTTCTATTCATAACAGCCCGGTCATACATCTCAAATCCTGCACTTGACCGAATTATTACACATACTTATGATAATTTTAGCAAACTACTACCAAAAAAGCAAACAGAAGTGTATACTTAATCCAGAGTTTTACACAGGAAAGGACATTACTATGGAAATTGAACGTAAATATTTGATTCCCAAGCTTCCCAAACAACTGAATATTTCCCATACAAGAGAGATTGAACAGGGGTACTTAAATACAGAGCCGGTGGTTCGCATCCGCCGGGACAATGCCCTGTATGAGCTTACCTATAAGTCCAAAGGGCTTATGGTTCGTGAGGAATACAACCTTCCTTTAACGAAGGAGGCCTATGAGCATCTCCGCACCAAAATTGACGGACGCCTTATCTCCAAGACACGCCACGAGATTCCGCTTACAGATACACTTAAAATTGAGCTTGATATCTTTCACGGAGACCTGAAGCCGCTTATCCTTGCCGAAGTAGAATTTCCCTCCGAAAAAGAGGCCAATGCATTTATCCCGCCGGATTGGTTCGGGGAGGATGTGACCTTTTCCTCCGATTATCACAACAGCACACTGAGCAAAAAATAGACGGAAAATGGGACCAGCCCATCTGCGGCAGGTCCCATTTGTAATTGCAGTATCTCTATTTATTTTTCTGCGGCTGCAGCGCGTCCTTTATAGCCGCAAGCAGTTCCCCGTATTCTTCGAAAGCGGGAATCTGCGGATAATCCCTTTTAATCTGTTCCGTGGATTTAAAAAGGAAACCAGCTTTTCCTGCCTGGATCATCGCCAGATCATTAAAGCTGTCGCCACATGCAATCGTATCAAAGCCTATAGACTGCAGCCCCCTGACTGTTGTCAGCTTCGACTGTTCACAGCGCATCTTTATCCCAGTGATTTCCCCGTTTTCTGCCACCTCCAGTGTATTGCAGAACAGCGTTGGCCATCCCAGTTTCTTCATAAGCGGCATTGCAAACTGATCAAAGGTGTCGCTTAATATGATTACCTGTGTCATGCTCCTAAGTTCATCCAGAAATTCTTTTGCTCCCGGAATCGGATCAATTTTTGCAATGGTTTCCTGGATCTCCTTTAATCCAAGTCCGTGTTCTTTTAAAATGTCAAGCCGGTACTTCATCAGCTTATCATAATCCGGCTCATCTCTGGTGGTACGCTTAAGCTCCGGAATCCCAGTTTCCTCTGCGAAGGCAATCCAGATCTCCGGCACCAAAACACCTTCCATATCTAAACAAACAACATTCATCTCTTTCACCTCTGCTACTCTGTCATAATAAATCCATCGTGTACCGCATTCATCGCTTTATCTACATCTTTTTCATCCACAAGAACCGTGATACGGATTTCCGACGTAGAAATCATATTAATATTGATTCTGGAGTTGTACAGAGATTCAAACATCCTTGCCGCCACACCCGGATTACTCATCATACCCGCTCCGATTACAGAAATCTTAGCCACATGAGGATTACAGGTAATCTGCTGAATAGTCAGTGTCTCCTTGTGTTCTTCCAGTATATCCAGCGCATTCTGAAGGTCATCCTCTGACACCGTGAATGAAATATCCTTTGTACCGTCACGTCCTACGGACTGCAGAATAATATCCACGTTGATACTGTTCTTTGCAAGGGTATGGAAGATCCTGAACGCTGTTCCCGGTTTATCCTCTACTCCAATTACAGAAATCCGGGCTGTATTTGTATCGGCTGCCACACCAGTAATTAACATTTTTTCCATCTTAGCTTTCTCCTTGATTACTGTACCTTCTGATCTGTTAAGGCTCGAGCGTACCACAAGCTCAACACCGTATTTCTTTGCCATTTCTACGGAACGGTTATGTAGAACCTTTGCTCCCAGAGACGCCAGCTCCAGCATCTCGTCATAGGTTACTTCATCCAGCTTCATGGCATTCTTTACCACCCGCGGGTCTGCGGTATACACGCCGTCTACATCAGTAAATATCTCACAGCGGTCCGCGTGAAGCACTGCTGCCAGTGCAACAGCGGTCGTATCGGAGCCGCCCCGTCCCAAAGTTGTAATATCATCATATTTATTGATACCCTGAAAGCCGGTCACAATTACAATTTTTCTGGAATCAAGCTCATGCCTGATCCGGTCTGTATCAATCCGTTTAAATCTTGCTGCTCCATATCTGGCCGTCGAATGCATCTGCACCTGAAATGCATTTAGGGATACCGCCGGAACATCCAGACTCTGCATCGCCATTGCCATCAGCGCTACAGATACCTGCTCTCCGGTCGTAAGGAGCATATCCAGCTCTCGCTTCTTCGGATTGGAATCGATCGTATGAGCCAATGCGATTAAATCATCGGTCGTATCGCCCATAGCGGACAGCACAACCACCACATCATGCCCTGCTTTATAATCTTCAATGCAGCGGTTCGCCACATTAAATATCCTCTCTTTATTGGCAACAGAACTGCCGCCAAACTTCTTGACAATTAACATAAACCCTCCTGCTTTTTGCAGTCTCTTTCCTGATTATAGTCATTATTCTATTCTTCCACACGGATCATGCTAATGATTTCTTCCGTATAATCTGCTGCTTTTTTCTGATATTCACCTTCCGGCATACACTCCGTCACGAAGCCAAATTCTCCGTCAATTTCCGGAACCACTACATACTGAAGCATTCCAAAATCTGCTCCCAGCTTCTCCTGCAGCGCTTCCCGGTCTCCTTTCATTCTCACAAAGAAACGATGCGTCACATCATCCTTCTTTTTAAGAACAAGCTTCTCTTCGCTCCATCCATTTCCAAGATTACGGTTCAGATTTTTAGCCGCTTCTACCACATCGCCCACTACTGCACTTGCGGTAGGAAGCTTTCCTGCTCCGCTTCCGTAGAACATGGCATCGCCCAGCATATTTCCATGTACAAACACCGAATTGAACACTCCGTTCACGCTGTACAGCGGATGCTCCTGACTCAGAAGACACGGACACACCATTGCGCTTAAGGAATCTCCGTCTCTCTTGCAGGTCGCAAGAAGCTTCACCGTCTTGCCCATAGCCTTTGCATACTGCATATCCTCCACCGTAATTTTTGTGATGCCTTCACAGTAAATGTCCTCGAAATCTACCTGTCTGCCGGAAATGATAGAAGAAAGAATCGCAATCTTACGGCATGCATCATATCCTTCCACATCCGCCTCCGGATTACGCTCTGCAAATCCATTATCCTGGGCCTCTTTCAGCACCTCATCATAGTTTGCCCCTTCATAGAACATCTTCGTCATCATATAATTCGTAGTTCCATTCAGGATTCCCATGATCTCCTCGATCACATCTCCTGTCAGGGAAGAATGCAGCGGTCTTAAAATCGGGATTCCGCCGCCTACGCTGGCCTCAAAAAGGAAATTCACATTCTGCTCTCCTGCAATTCTAAGCAGCTCTGCTCCATGCTTTGCAACTAATGCTTTATTGGAGGTTGCCACACTCTTTCCTGCCATCAGACTTCTCTTTACAAAGGTATAAGCGGGCTCTATACCGCCCATAACCTCAACCACAATCTTTACCTCTTCATCATTTACCACATCTTCAAAGTCGTGGGTGATGATATCCTGCACCGGATCCCCCGGGAAATCCCGAAGATCCAGAACGTATTTAATCTGCAGTATTTCACCCAGTCTCTGGTTAATCACTTCCTGATTCGTACGGATAACCTCCACTACGCCAGAGCCTACCGTTCCATATCCAAGTACCGCTATCTTTACCATTGTTCTTCCCTTTATCCTTTCCCTTGCTGTTTTTTTAAATACGCATTGATAAATGGCTCCAGAGCGCCATCCAGAACCGCATTCACATTACTGCTTTCTGCTCCTGTCCGGTGGTCTTTCACCATCGTATACGGCTGCATTACATAAGAACGGATCTGATTTCCAAATCCTATTTCCTTAATCTCTCCCCGGATATCCGACACCTTATCTGCCTGCTCCTGTTCTTTTAAAAGCGTCAGCTTCGCCTTCAGCATCTGCATCGCCTTATCCCGGTTATGATGCTGGGAGCGCTCATTCTGACACTGAACCACAATACCCGTGGGCAGATGGGTGATCCGGATTGCCGAGGAGGTCTTATTGACATGCTGTCCTCCGGCGCCACTGGCCCGGTAGGTATCAATCTTAAGCTCATCATCTGCAATCTCAATATCAATCTCATCCTCAATATCCGGTATCACATCACAGGATGCAAAGGAGGTCTGCCGTTTCCCTGCCGAATTAAAGGGGGAAATCCGCACCAAACGGTGCACTCCCTTCTCCGACTTAAAGTATCCATAGGCATTCTCGCCGCTGATCTCAAAGGTCACCGCCTTAATTCCTGCGATATCTCCCTCCAGAAAATCCAGCACCTGAAGCCCAAATCCCTTACGCTCTGCAAACCTGCTGTACATCCGGTACAGCATACCCGCCCAGTCACAGGACTCGGTTCCTCCGGCCCCAGCATGAAGAGTAACAATTGCATTGCATCTATCATACTCTCCGGATAAGAGCGTCTGAATCCGCAGGGTCTCATAAGCCTCCTCAAACACAGTCAGCTCTTCTTCGATCTCCGGCAGCATGGCGGCATCTTCCTCTTCATAGGCCATTTCAATCAGCACGCCGATATCTTCATAACTTCTATAGAGTCCATTGATGGTATCTACCTGATCCTTCAGGCTCTTCAGCTCCTTCATAATCTTCTGGGATTCCTCCGGATCGTCCCAAAAGTCCGGTTCCTCCATCTTACGCTCTAATTCTTCAATCCTCCGCTCTTTGCCGGGGACGTCAAAGTGAATCCCTCATTTCAGCGAGAGGCGTCTCATAAGCACTAAGGGTTCCCTTGTACTGATCCAGTTCAACCACACTATCACCTCTTTCTATTTTCTTCCACAGCACTGTTTATATTTCTTACCGCTTCCACACGGACACGGATCGTTCGGATAAATCTTCTTGTTCTCCCGCTTCTTCGGCGCACGGACAGCGGTATCGTCCTTGTTGGTTCCCGTCACTTTGGCAACCTCTTCACGCTCTACCTTCTGCTCAATCTTCACACGGTACAGCATACGGATGGTATCCGTCGTAATCGCTTTGGTCATTTCATCGAACATCTCGTAGCCGATCATCTTATACTCAACCTTCGGATCTCTCTGTCCGTATGCCTGCAGGCCAATACCCTGGCGGAGCTGGTCCATATCATCAATGTGATCCATCCATTTATTGTCAATAACCTTCAAAAGAATCACGCGCTCAATCTCACGGATGTGCTCCGGCTCCGGAAATTCGGATTCCTTCTGCTCATAGAGCTTCACCGCACGTTCTTTCAGCATGTGCTTCAGCTGTTTCTGGTTCAGATCCTTCACCTCTTCCAGCGTCAGCGGCTTCATCGGAATGACATTATGCATACTTACATTGAACCCAGCCAGATCCCAATCCTCCGGCTCCATATCCTGGGAAATCGTACCATCCACCAGATTCTCCACATGCTCAGTAATCATATGAATAATAGAGTCTCTCATATTCTCGCCATCCAGAACCCGGCGTCTCTCTTCGTAAATAATCTCTCTCTGCTCGTTCATAACCTGGTCATATTCCAGCAGGTTCTTACGGATTCCAAAGTTATTATTCTCAATCTTCTCCTGCGCCTTCTCAATTGCACTGGAAAGCATCTTGTGTTCAATCTGCTCGCCGTCTTCCACTCCGAGGGCATTAAATACTCCCATCAGCCGTTCTGAGCCAAACAGGCGCATCAGGTCATCCTCCAGAGAAATATAGAATCTGGATTCTCCCGGGTCACCCTGACGTCCGGAACGTCCCCGAAGCTGATTGTCAATACGTCTGGATTCGTGACGCTCTGTACCGATGATCTTAAGACCTCCGGCCTCTCTCGCTTCGTCATCCAGCTTAATATCCGTACCACGGCCCGCCATATTGGTGGCGATGGTAACCGCGCCATGCTGACCCGCCTGGGCAACGATCTCCGCCTCCATCTCATGGAACTTGGCATTCAGCACATTATGCTGGATTCCCCGGCGCTTCAGCATACCGCTTAGAAGTTCTGACACCTCGATCGTAATCGTACCGACCAGTACCGGCTGTCCTTTGGCATGGGCCGCTTCCACCTCATCGCAGACCGCACGGAATTTTTCTTTCTGGGTCTTATATACTGCATCCTCCAGATCCTTACGGATGACCGGAACATTGGTAGGAATTTCCACAACATCCATTCCGTAAATCTCACGGAACTCCTTTTCCTCCGTAAGGGCAGTACCTGTCATACCACTCTTCTTTCCGTATTTATTAAACAGATTCTGGAAGGTAATAGTTGCAAGTGTCTTACTCTCTCTCTTGACCTTCACATGCTCCTTTGCCTCAATAGCCTGATGAAGGCCGTCTGAGTAACGGCGTCCCGGCATGATACGTCCGGTAAATTCATCTACGATCAGCACCTCATCATCCTTTACCACATAGTCCTGATCGCGGAACATCAGATTGTGTGCGCGGAGAGCCAGAATAATATTATGCTGAATCTCCAGATTCTCCGGATCTGCCAGGTTCTCAATGTGGAAGAACTTCTCAACCTTCTTCACGCCGTCTTCTGTCAGGTTTACGTTCTTTTCCTTCTCGTTAACGATAAAGTCACCGGTCTCTTCAATCTCTTCTCCCATAATGGCATTCATCTTGGAAAACTCACCGCTGGCCTCACCTCTCTGCAGCTGTCTCGCCAGAATATCACAGGCCTCATAGAGTTTTGTAGACTTCCCGCTCTGACCGGAAATGATCAGCGGAGTTCTGGCCTCATCGATCAGTACTGAGTCCACCTCATCAATCACCGCAAATTTTAATCCTCTCTGAACAAGCTGCTCCTTATAAATGACCATGTTATCTCTCAGGTAGTCAAATCCAAGCTCATTGTTGGTCACATAGGTGATGTCACAGTTATAGGCCTCTCTTCTCTCATCCTTATCCATGCCATTCAGTACAACACCGACCTTCAGCCCCAGGAACTCATGAACCTGTCCCATCCACTCGGCATCACGCTTTGCCAGATAGTCATTGACCGTGACGATATGTACCCCCTCGCCGGTCAGCGCATTCAGATATGCCGGAAGTGTAGATACCAGCGTTTTTCCTTCTCCTGTCTTCATCTCGGCAATACGGCCCTGATGCAGGATGATACCGCCGATCAGCTGTACCCGGTAATGGCGAAGCCCCAGCGTTCTGACCGCCGCCTCCCTCACAACTGCATATGCCTCCGGCAGTAACTCATCTAAAGTCTCTCCCTTGGCATAACGCTCCTTAAATTCTCTGGTCTTTTCCCGGAGTTCCATGTCAGACAGGTTCTGCATCTCCGGCTCCAACGCATCAATCCGGTCCACAATCGGATAAATCCTCTTCAATTCATTCTCACTGTGTGTTCCGAATAACTTCTGTAATAAGCCCATATTCTATAACTCCTATCTCATTTATTACATCACAAATTTCTTTATTGCATCATAAATTTTATTGTAACATTATATCATTCTCAATTCAATCATTTCGCTTATCGAAACATCTTAATCACTTCATAGGAAATATTGCCGCCAAACAGGTCCAGCGCACTCCCGATGGTAAAATCAATCCTTCCGCCGGATAACTGTCTGAAATGCTCCAGCTCTTCCATCGTTCCGATTCCCCCTGCATAGGTCACCGTTCTTCCATGATACTGTCCAAGAATCCGAACCAGGCCTTCCGCCACGCCAGACGCCTTTCCTTCCACATCCACTCCATGTATCAGAAATTCATCACAGTAGTTTTCCAGCTGCTTCATCACGGATGGCTCCAATTTCACGTCCGTAAAGGTCTGCCACCGGTTCGTTACAATATAATAGTCTCCGTCCTCTTTTTTTCGGCAGCTCAGATCCAGAACCACATGCTCCCGTCCTACGGCAGCTGCCAGCTTCTCAAGGTTATCCCAGCGAATTCTTCCGTCCCGAAACACATAGGAGGTTACGATCACATGGCTCGCCCCGGCTTCTATATATTCGTAAGCATTCTCCGTCCGGATTCCGCCCCCGATCTGCATTCCGTCCGGGTATGCAGCAAGCGCCCCCAGCGCCTGTTTTCTGGAAGCCTCAAAATATTCAGAGGAAGGAGGATTCAGAAGAATGATATGTCCTCCTGCAAGTCCATCTCTTTTATACAGTTCCGCATAAAACGCTCCATCATATTCCGACGTAAAATTCTCCTGTGCCCGATTGCCCGCATCCACAAGGCTTCCGCCTACAATCTGTTTTACTTTTCCGTTATGTATGTCAATACACGGTCTGAATCTCATAGATTCTCCTCTCCTATGTACCAAAGGAAGACGGAGGATATTTCCCCCGTCCCCGATTCTTCGTCTATTCTGCTTTAACGCTTATCGGTTTGTATTTTCATTTGTTTTATTGCTGGTTCGGTCATTGTTATTATTATCCGTGTCATCACCATCCAGTGCATCACCCACATCGTCTACTCCATCGCGAACCGCATCGCCCACATCGTCGGCTCCGTTTTCCAGAGCGCCGCCAACAGTATCATTTCCGGCATTGCCATTATCTGTTCCGTCTGTTGCTCCGTTCATATTATTGCCATTGCCGTCTGTATTGTCTGTGGCTTCATTGTTCACTGCTCCATTGTCTGTGGCATCGTTTCTGTTTCCGCAGGCAGTAAGTCCGCTCAGCGCGCCCACACATAATAACATAACCAATAGTTTCTTATACTGTTTCATTTTTACAATCTCCCTTTCATGTATATTCTTCAATTATCAAGTAATACTTGGTAACAGTAATATTTGCAGTTATGAAAAAATATATACATATCCTGCCGCGAATATTTGATATTCCATTTCACAAATGCCATGATTGGGATTTTCCGGAAATTAAAGCTGAATCACATCCGACATATCATAAAGTCCGGCCTCTTTTCCTGCCAGAAATCCTGCTGCCGCAACAGCTCCCTTTGCAAAAATCGCTTTGGAATATGCGGTATGTCTGAACTCAATCACCTCATCCTCGCCCGCATAAATAACTTCATGATCGCCTACGATATTGCCGCCGCGCACTGCCACAATACCGATCTCCTTCTTCTCTCTCTTCTTGCGTTCGCTGCTTCTGTCATAGTTGTAAGTATATTCATTGTCCAATGTTTCATTGATAGAATCTGCCAGCGCAATAGCGGTGCCGCTCGGGGCATCCACCTTCTGATTGTGATGCTTTTCTACGATCTCAATATCAAATCCCGCCGGCGCCAGAACCTTTGTCGCATCCTGGAGAAGCTTCAAAAGCAGGTTCACACCCAGCGACATATTCGCCGACCTGAGAACAGCCACCTTCTCAGAGGCTTCTTTTACCTTCTGAAGCTGCTCCTCACTCAATCCCGTAGTACATAACACTACCGGAAGCTGCTTTTTAACACAGGCTTCCAGAAGTCCATCCACTGCCGATGCATTGGAAAAGTCAATCACCACATCCACCGGCACGTCACATGCATCTATTGTTTCAAAAACAGGATACGGATTCTCTCTTCCCAGAAACCGATCCACTCCTGCTGCCAGTTCCATTCCTTCGGTTTCAGCCACCATCCTGCTGATAACCTGTCCCATCTTCCCGTTGCAGCCGTGCATCAATACCTTTACCATCTTAATTCCTCCTATATACTATGGAAGGACAGAGTGCTGCCCTAAGCTGCCCTCTGCCCTCATTATCCTTTTATGCCAATTTAATACCAAAATCTTTCATCGCCTGCGCCAGTGACTTCTCATGCTCCGGAGAAATCTCGGTAAGCGGCATACGAAGACCTCCGCACTCCATACCCATCAGATTCACAGCCTTCTTTACCGGAATCGGATTCACCTCACAGAACAGCTGATCAATCAGCGGGATTGCACGAAGCTGCATCTCACAGGCCCCTTTCACATCTCCGGCGAAAAACTTCACGCAGATATCGTGTGTATACTGAGGCGCCACATTCGACAGCACAGAGATAACACCAATGCCTCCCAGTGACAGAAGCGGTACAATCTGATCATCATTTCCCGAATACAGATCAACCTTGCCATCTGTAAGATTCATGATCTTTGCAACCTGGCTGATATTGCCAGATGCTTCCTTGATCGCCACAATATTATCCACTTCCTTCACAAGCCTTGCCGCTGTCTCCGGCGCAATATTGAGTCCGGTACGGCTGGCAACGCTGTACATGATGATCGGCGCCTTCGCCTCCTTCGCAACTGCCTTGTAATGTGCAACCAGACCTTCCTGGGTTGCCTTGTTATAATATGGTGTAACAAGAAGCAGACCGTCCGCGCCATACTCTACCGCTTCCCTGGACATATCAATCGTCGTGTAGGTAGCATTCGAACCCGTACCTGCAATAACAGGCAGTCTCTTCTTCGCACGTTCAATCGCAAATTTGATACACTCCATATGTTCTTCCTCTGACAGCGTAGAGGATTCTCCGGTCGTACCACATATAATAATACTATCCGTACCATTCTCACAGTGATAGTCAATCAGTTCATCTAACTTATCGTAATTAACACTTCCGTCTTCGCGGAAGGGGGTGACCAGTGCCACGCCTGCACCTGTAAAAATTGCCATGGTTCTCCTCCTGAATCTCTAAAATCATGTTTACAAAAGTTTATCATCATTCCCATTTAATGTCAATGGAGTGATTTAGGCCAGGTGCATTTTAAAATATATTATTCGTCGTCCATACACTCCAGCTTGCTTACCGAAACCTCATAGGCAACTCTTTTCTCTGTCGTCGTCTCGGAAAGCTTTTTCACATATTCTCTGCTCTGGATCCGTCCAAGAACCTGTACATGCTCCCCGACCTGGAAACCGGAAGCATATCTGGCATTGCGCCCCCAGCAGATGCACGGAATATAATCCGACTTTCCATAGGGACGGTTCACAGCCAGCAGAAGATCTGCAATCTCCCTTCCCAGCGGCGTCTTCCGGTAGATTGGCTGTTTGCATATGTATCCATCCAAAAGAATCGTGTTGGTCTTGGCTCCATCCGGCTCTTCGTCTATAAATTCCACCTCCCGCACGAACACCGACAGTATCAGGCGGTTTTTCTGTTCCTCATGGCGGTTATAGGACCGGAACTGTCCGTTTGCCATAATATATTCCCCTGTATAGTCCTGTGTCACGTCGATCAGACGCTCGGATATCATGAGCGGAATCCGGTCCTCGGAATTGCTCAGACGTCTGACAAGTACATCTACCATATAGAAGCCTTCTCCGAATACTTCATGGCTGAATGTAAATTTTCCTGCCACTTCTCCCATAATCGTTACCTGGTTGTTTTCAATAATCTTATCTGACATAGTTGTAATTCTCCCTTCCTCTGAAGCGTATTTTAGGTTACTTTTTCTCCCGGCTTATCTGCATATTTTTACCGGGGCAATACATAGTCTATGCAAAAGAAATATGGTTTAGAACCAGTTTTTCATTTTTTATAGTATGTCTAATAGTTGTTTTTTTGGAAAAATGTGATACAATACAAAGGTTAAACGCATTAAATAAGGAAATGTAAAGGAAGATTTTTATGAAAAAACAAAGAGAAGATATCCGTAATATTGCGATTATTGCCCATGTCGACCACGGCAAGACAACACTGGTGGACGAACTGTTAAAGCAAAGCGGTGTATTTCGTGAGAATCAGGAAGTAGCAGAGCGGGTCATGGACTCCAATGATATTGAACGTGAACGCGGTATTACGATCCTTTCCAAGAACACGGCTGTCTATTATAAAGGAACAAAAATTAATATTATCGATACCCCTGGACATGCCGATTTCGGCGGTGAAGTAGAGCGTGTACTGAAGATGGTCAACGGCGTCATTCTGGTTGTAGATGCCTTTGAAGGCGCTATGCCCCAGACCAAATTCGTGCTTCGCAAGGCATTGGAGCTGAAACTTCCTGTCATCGTATGCATCAACAAGATCGACCGCCCGGAGGCAAGACCGGAGGAGGTTATTGATGAGGTTCTGGAACTTTTCATTGATCTGGATGCAGATGAGGATCAGCTGGAATGTCCCTTCGTATATGCCTCAGCCAAGGCAGGCTACGCAGTTCTGGAACTGGAGGACGGACCAGAGAACATGATTCCGCTCTTTGAGACCATTATTGATTATATTCCGGCTCCGGAGGGAGACCCGGACGCCAATACCCAGGTACTCATCAGTACCATTGATTACAATGAATATGTAGGCCGTATCGGAATCGGAAAAGTGGACAATGGTACCATCCGTGTGAATCAGGATATGGTAGTAGTCAACGAACACAACCCTGAGCGCCAGGAAAAGGTGCGCATCAGCAAATTATATGAATTTGACGGGTTAGAAAAAGTAGATGTCAAGGAGGCAACCATCGGTTCTATCGTAGCAATTTCCGGTATCTCAGACATTTCCATCGGAGATACCCTGTGCTCCCCGGAAGATCCTGTGGCAATTCCTTTTCAGAAAATTTCAGAGCCGACCATCGCCATGCAGTTTATCGTAAATGACAGCCCGTTCGCCGGGCAGGAAGGCAAATACGTAACCTCCCGGCACATCCGCGACCGCCTGATGCGGGAACTGAACACGGACGTCAGCCTGCGTGTGGAAGAAACTGAGAATACCGACAGCTTCAAGGTATCCGGCCGCGGCGAGCTGCACCTGTCTGTCCTGATAGAGAACATGCGCAGGGAAGGCTATGAATTTGCAGTGAGCAAGGCCGAGGTTCTCTACAAAAAGGATGAAAAGGGCAAGCTTCTGGAACCGATGGAGCTGGCATATATTGATGTACCGGATGAATTCACCGGTGTTGTTATCGAAAAGCTGGGACAGAGAAAAGGTGAGCTCCGCAACATGAGCGCATCAAACGGAGCCTATACCCGTATGGAGTTCTCCATTCCGGCCCGCGGACTCATTGGTTACCGGGGAGAATTTCTGACCGATACGAAGGGCAATGGCATTATGAATACTTTATTTGACGGGTATGCCCCGTATAAAGGTGATATTCAGTACCGTAAGCAGGGCTCCCTCATTTCCTTTGAAACCGGAGAGTCCGTAACCTATGGTCTGTTCAATGCCCAGGAACGCGGAACCCTGTTTATCGGTGCCGGAGAGAAGGTATATTCCGGCATGGTCATCGGTCAGAACGGCAAAACCGACGACATTGAGGTCAATGTATGTAAGACCAAGCATCTGACCAACACCCGTTCCTCCGGCGCAGACGATGCGCTTCGCCTGACAACGCCAAAGGTATTGAGTCTGGAGGAGGCACTGGATTTTATCGACACCGACGAGCTGCTGGAAGTTACCCCGAAAACACTGCGAATCCGCAAGAAAATCCTTGACCCGCGGCTTCGCAAGAGAGCAAACATGAAACAAGGATAGGTCAGGAGGTCCGAATGAGAAAACATGTGATTAACATACTGTCCAAAGTAGCAAATGTACTGGAATTCTGTATTACGATTATGCTGATTATCGGAATCGCATTATTATGTCTCCGTCTGGCCGGTTCGCTGATTCACGTTCCCGGCGCGGAGGCTTTCCCGGAATATGATGAGCTTCTTGAAACCTGTTTCAACCTGATCATCGGTGTGGAGTTAATCCGTATGATGTACTATCATAGTGCTGATACAGTCTTTGAACTGCTTATATTTGCTATAGCAAGACAGGTAATCATTGACCACTCCTCCGCGATTGCCAACCTGATTGGCGCCTGCGCGATCGCCGTGTTGTTTGCGACACGCAAATTCCTGTTTTTATCTCATAAACCTACAGAGCCAATGTCAGAACCGCTCTCTGACCACGAGGACAAGATTTAGAAAAAAATTACAATTCAACTGCTATACATTGTCTGGCAAACATGGTATACTCAATATATCAGATAGGTTATTGTCTGTATCATTAATTGTCAGACATTTTTCTTTCTGAAATCACCTTGCGAAGGAGTTGGATTGTATGAATTTTATCATCAGCGGAAGAAACATTGACGTAACACCAGGTTTGAGAGATGCCATTATCAGCAAGCTGGGCAAGCTTGAGAGGTATTTTACACCAGACACGGAGATTATCGTCACCTTGAGTGTAGAAAAAGAACGCCAGAAAATAGAGGTAACCATTCCAGTCAAAGGAGATATTATTCGTTCCGAGCAGGTAAGCACAGACATGTATGTATCTATTGATCTGGTTGAGGAAGTAATTGAGCGTCAGCTTCGCAAATACAAAAACAAGCTGATTGCAAGACATCAGGAGGGTGGTTCCTTTAATCAGTCATTCTTTGAAGAAGAGGATGCATATGAGGCAGACAGCGATATTCGGATCGTGCGCACCAAAAAATTTGGTATTAAACCTATGTTCCCGGAAGACGCATGTGTACAGATGGAACTTCTGGGACATGATTTCTTTGTATTCTCCAATGCGGAAACCGACGAAGTGAACGTAGTATACAAGAGAAAAAACGGAACCTTCGGCCTGATCGAGCCGGAATTCCAATAAAACAGACCAAATCCTGGAGGCTAGTCCTCCAGGATTTTGATTTCTCCGCCAATATTTGCAAAATAACAGGCATCTCCCTCTTCTAATACTGCTCTTCCATTTGTTCCCTCAATCAGCTCCCCTTTTATAATTTCAAGCTCTGCAGAAGGAACCATACAGATCAGCTCCACCTTATCGGTATAGACAGAATCCAGAATGGCAATCTTCTTCTCGCCCAGGATGTACTGAATCTTTCCCAGCCCCGTATAATCTGTGCCGACCTTCAGCTTCACGCCTGCAGTTCTGGTAATGATCAAGGAATCTGCAAGACCTGCTTTGACCGCTCCGGAATAGGCTCTCACAAGACCGCCGGTCCCCAGAAGCGTTCCGCCAAAATAACGGGTTACCACCACCGCCACATTATGGATATCTTCCCCCAGCAGCACATCCAGCATTGGCTTTCCCGCTGTTCCGCCAGGTTCCCCGTCATCGCTGAACCGGGCCAGCTCATGGCGTTCTCCCAGCACATAGGCAAAACAGTTGTGTCTTGCATCCCAGTATTTCTTCTTCACTGCCTCAATAAATTCCAGCGCCTGTTCCTCACTGGATATGGGCTGCACCGTAGCAATAAATCTGGATTTTTTCTCTACAATCTCTCCCTGTCCGCCTTCATAGACGGTCTTGTATTCCAACAGCATATTCTCACCTTTTCTTTGTATTTCTACCTGCGTATCATGAAATATGAATTATTCGCTAAGTATACTATACAAAATTTCTTAATATTTTCCTAGATAAATATGAAGTTTTCATTTTTTTCTTTATTTCAATAAGTAAGTTTGCTATAATGTTTTGATATGAAGGAGGCATAAATTCATGAATTATGGAAAAAGAAAAGCTTCAAAAAGACAGAAAGAAATCACCTCCAAAAACGCAATGCAGGGAAAGCGTTTTGGAGTCAGACTTTTTAAGGCCTTTTTGCTTTTGCTGATTGTAGCCTGTGTCTCTGTAGCAGCGGGCGGCATTATTTTTATGAAGAAGATTATAGACGATTCTCCGGATATTTCCCCATCGGATGTACGGCCAAGCGGTTATACCACATTCGTATACGCCGATGACGGTACAACGGAGATCGAGAAATTTGTTGCATCCGGATCTAACCGGGTCTACAAATCTATCGATGAGATTCCGGAGAACTTACAGCACGCCTTTGTTGCCATCGAGGACGAGCGTTTTTATGATCACAAAGGTATTGATCCGCAGGGTATCTTAAGAGCCGCTTTTGTGGGAATTAAAAACGGCGGTCATTTTACAGAAGGTGCAAGTACCATTACCCAGCAGTTGATTAAGAATAATGTATTTCCAAATTTCGTATCCGAGAATACTTTCTCGGAAAGAATAGAGCGTAAGCTTCAGGAACAGTTTCTTGCTCTTGATATCGAGAAACAGATGTCTAAGGAGGAAATCCTTGAAAGCTATATGAATACCATCAACCTGGGCCAGAACACCCTCGGTGTACAGGCTGCTTCCAAGCGCTACTTTAACAAGGATGTATCCGAGCTTACCCTTTCCGAATGTGCGGTAATCGCCGGAATCACACAGAATCCGTCCGGATACAATCCGATCACTTATCCCGAAGAGAATGCCAAGCGCCGTTCCAAGGTGCTCAGCGATATGCTGGATCAGGGCTATATTGATCAGACGGCTTATGATGAAGCCATAGCAGACGATGTATACACAAGGATTCAGACCGTCAACAGCCAGATCGGAGAAGATTCTCCCTATACCTATTTTGTGGACGCCCTGTCTGAACAGGTCATCGATGATCTGATCTCCCGCCTCGGCTACTCGGAATCCCAGGCCTACAATGCACTGTACAGCGGTGGTCTGAGTATTTATACAACACAGAATCTTGCACTGCAGCAGATCTGCGACGAAGAGATGAACAATCCGGACAACTATCCGTGGCTGACAGAAGTAGGTATCTCCTATGCCCTCACGGTCACCCGTGCTGACGGAACCGTAGAGAACTATGGCTCCAGCCATTTGAGACAGTACGCGCTGGATGTTCACGGAGATGATCAGGGGCTTCTCTATTCTACGGAAGATGAGGCAAGAGCCTTTGTAGAGGAATGGAAGGCGACCATCGCCCAGGAAGGCGACACCTATGTAGAAAATCTGACTCTGACCCCACAGCCTCAGGCTGCTGTCACGCTGATGGATCAGACCAATGGTCAGATCAAAGCCATGGTAGGAGGCCGTGGTTCAAAAACCACCAGCCAGAGTCTGAACCGTGCTTACAAGGGTTCCCCCAGACAGCCCGGCTCCTGTTTTAAGATTCTTTCCACCTATGCTCCTGCATTAGATGCATGTGGAAAAACACTGGCAACGATCATCCGGGACGAGCCCTGGCATTATTCCAACGGTGCTCCTCTCAAAAATGCATCCGGTGGTTATCTGGGTGACATCACGATGCGGAAAGCAATTGAGCAGTCGCAGAACGTATGCGCCGTTAAGATGGTTGATGAGGTCACCCCAACATTAGCGCTTCAGTATGCAAGGAATTTTGGTCTTTCATCCTTAACAGATGAAGATGAGGTAGAATCTATTGCTCTGGGAGGTCTGACCAAGGGTGTATATAACTATGAGCTGTGTGCTGCATTTGCTACGATTGCAAACGGCGGCGTATACAACACTCCGACACTGTATACTAAGATTCTCGACCACGATGGCAATGTACTTCTGGAAGGAAACAAAGAAACCAAAACTGTTATCAAGGATTCCACTGCTGCCCTTCTTACCAGCGCAATGCAGGATGTTGTTACCTATGGTACCGGACGGAATGCTCAGCTTGATAACATGCCTGTAGCCGGCAAGACCGGAACCACCGATCATGACAAGGATCTCTGGTTCTGTGCATTCACTCCATATTATACCTGCGCAGTATGGGGCGGCTATGATGAAAATAAATCTTTGACCAATATTGATACTCAGTACCGTTTCCGGATTTGGAAAGGTATCATGAGCAGGGTTCATGCAAATCTTGAATATCGGGATTTCACCATGCCAGCCTCTGTAGAGCAGAAAACCGTATGTGAACTGACCGGTTATCTTGCACGTGCAGGCTCATGCCCGGCTGTCACGGAGTATTTTGCTTCAGGAACCGTACCAGATGAAGTATGTCCTGGCCATGGAGAAGAAGAGGAAGAAGAGGAAGAGGAAAACACAAACCAGAACCCGGATGGCAATACAACCGATCCGAACCCTGGCGGCGACAATGAAGGAAATGAAACATCGAATCCTGACCCGCCGGATCCTGATCCGGAACAAAATCCAACTCCGGAAGATCCTACTGCATGGCTGCCCTATCGGAGAGGTTTCTACCGAATAAACAGTTAAAACTAAATCCTGTGTCGATAAGGGATTCCGGGAGGGATTTCCTATCGACATAATAGAAGGCGTGATTCCTGTCAATCAGGGCTCACGCCTTTTATCATGCATATTTCAAAAAATCTCACTATTAGCATTATCCCAGAATCAGCCTTGCAGCCCCACAGATTCCTGCATCATTTCCAAGAACTGCCAGAACGAACCTGGTATCTCGGTCCGCAAAGAAAGCTCTCTCCCGGAAAGGACGCTCAATATATGGAAGCAAAACTTCTCCTGCCTTGGATACGCCTCCACCGATCACAATCACCGCGGGATTTACAATGACAGCCAGCGTAGCCATTGCCTCTCCCAGATATTTTCCAAACTCCTCCGCAATCTGGACCGCGACCTCATCTCCTGCCTTCACCGCATCAAATACCACCTTCGCATTTAAGCTTTGGCCGCGCAGAATCGTCTGGTCATCATTCTTAGCGAGTCTTCTTTCCGCAAGCCGGGTAATTCCTGTTGCCGATGCATACTGCTCCAGGCAGCCTCGCAGACCGCAGCCACAGGTTTCTTCTTCATCCGGATTCACAAACATATGACCGATTTCTCCACCGGCGCCATTCTCGCCCACCAGCATGTGTCCATCGATTACAATTCCTCCGCCAACACCGGTTCCCAGTGTCACCATAACCACATTCTTTTCACCCTTACCTGCACCAAGCCACATCTCTCCCATGGCCGCCACATTAGCATCATTTCCCGCTTCCACCTTTATTCCGCCAAGAAGGTCCTGCAGCTCATTCTTCACCTCTTTGTATCCCCATCCAAGGTTCGCTGTACTCTGTACCACTCCTGCCGCATCAACCGGAGCCGGAATCCCAACTCCAGCTCCAACGATCTCAGAAACAGACATATCTCTGTCCTCGATCTTCTTCCGAATAGACGCCGCCACATCGGGAAGGATAGCCTCTCCCCCATTCTCTGTGCGGGTTGGAATCTCCCATTTATCCAACAGCTCTCCCTCTGTAGAAAATAATCCCATCTTCACCGTTGTTCCGCCAATATCTACACCAAAACAATACTTCATATCCGTTCTCTCCCATACAATCTATGTCTGCTGTCAAATCTATGAATTCTTCGCCATGTTTTCCTGTACTCTCTTATACAGCTCCTGCGCAGCATTATATCCCATCTTCTTCTGTCTGTAATTAATAGCCGCTGTCTCAACAATAATGGCCAGATTCCGTCCCGGACGAATCGGCAGCTGATGGCATACTACTTTATTTCCAAGGAACTCTGTATATTCCTCTTCCAATCCCAAACGCTCATATGCCTTCTCCCGGCTCCAATCCTCCAATCGGATAACCAGCTCAATATTCTGAGTATCTCTTACGCTCAGTACACCAAACAGCATCTTCACATCTACAATGCCAATACCACGAAGCTCAATAAAATGTCTGGTAATATCCGGCGCCATTCCCACCAGCGTATCATCACTGACTTTATGGATCTCAACCACATCGTCACTGACCAGACGGTGCCCTCTCTTAATCAGCTCCAGAGCAGCTTCGCTCTTTCCAATACCGCTCTCTCCCGTAATCAAAACACCTACGCCGTATACATCTACCAACACGCCATGAATTGAAATACATGGTGCAAACTGCACATTCAGCCAGCGCAGAAGCTCTGCCATAAACGCAGTCGTCTGCTTATCCGTCTGGAATACCGGAATCTGTGCTTCTGTTGCTTTCTCAAGAAGCATTGCCTCCGGCTCAAGACTCCGACAGAAAATCAGGCATGGAATCTTGCTGGCAAACAGCTGATCATAAATCTCTGCTTTTAGCTGTCCATCCATCTTCTCCAAAAACGTATACTCCACATATCCTATAATCTGGACACGCTGGTTATCAAAGTGTTCAAAGTACCCTGTCAGCTGCAGGGCTGGACGGTTCACATCCGGATCCTCCAGGTATTTGCCCGACAGAGCAACATCCGGCGTCATATTCTTCAAATTCATCTTCTCAACAAGCTTGGACATCTCAATTTTTGACATTGTAAGTTTCCTCCTCCATTCTGAGTGCAGCCCCGTAAGCTTTACTTATGCAATAAGTATACCATATTTTTCAATTTACTTACAGCTATGGATGAAAAAATTTGTACACTGCTTCTGCCGCCGCTTCATTCATAGACGGAAGCTTCTTTAACTCATCCACCTCTGCCTGCCGGATGGCGTCCAGACTGGAGAAGGTGCGCATCAGATCCTTCCTTCTGGCAGGTCCGATTCCCGGAATATCATCCAGAACCGAGTGCACCTGTCCCTGGCTTCGAAGCTTCCTGTGATACTCAATCGCAAACCTGTGAGCTTCATCCTGAATACGGGTAATCAGCTTAAATGCCTCGGAGTCCTTATCAATTGGAATCTCTGTATTGTTATAATAGAGACCTCTGGTTCGATGATTATCATCCTTTACCATGCCGCAGACCGGAATATTCAAATGGAGTTTTTCCAGAACGTCCAATGCAATATTGACCTGGCCTCTTCCCCCGTCCATCATAAGTAAATCCGGAAAAGAAGTAAAGCTGTTTCTTTCACTTCCCTCTTCCATCTCGCGCCTGCCATGCTCAAACCTTCTGGTCAGCACTTCCTCCATACTGGCATAATCATCCGGCCCCTGGACACTTTTTATCTTAAATTTGCGATAGTCATTTCGTTTCGGCTTTCCCCGTTCATACACGACCATGGATCCTACCGAGGCATATCCGCTGATATTGGAAATGTCATATGCTTCCATCCGCACAATATCTTTCATACCCAATAGTTTTTCCAGTTCTTTTACTGCGCCAATGGTCCTTCCCTCTTCCCGTTTCAGACGCTCCTTATCCTTGGAAAGCACCAGCTGTGCATTCTTCTGGGCAAGCTCCACCAGCTTTTCCTTAGTTCCCTTCTTCGGCACCCGCAGATGCACTCTACGCCCTCTTTTCTGAGTCAGCCATTCCTCCAGAAGCATATCATCCGGAATCTTCTCCTGAAGCATAAGCTCCGACGGAATATACGGTGTTCCTGCGTAAAACTGCTTAATAAAACTGGACAGAATCTCTCCGCCGTTCTCATCACCGGTAAGCTTCAGATAAAAATGATCCCGGCCGATCAATCTCCCTCCCCGGACAAAAAAGACCTGAACTACCGCATCCTCACCCTCCACTGCCATCGCCAGAATATCCCGTTCCTCTCCGGCAGTATTGGTGATCTTCTGCTTCTGCGCAACCTTTTTCACACTGTCGAGCAGATCCCGATATTCGATTGCCCGCTCAAACTCCATCGCTTCCGACGCCTCGATCATCTTCTGCTCCAGTTCTTTCATAATCGGTTCATAATTGCCATTCAGAAAATGAAGCACCTGCGAAATTGCTTCATTATATTCTTCCTGGCTGATATATCCCTGACAGGGAGCATTGCACTGTTGTATATGGTAATTCAGACAGGGTCTCTCAAGCCCTATATCCCTTGGGAGTTTTCGATTGCAGCTCCGTATCTTATATAATTTTCGAATCAGCTCAATCGTATCCTTCACCGCACCTACGCTGGTATATGGGCCAAAATATTTCGCCTTATCCTTATACATCTGGCGGGCCATCATAACCCTTGGAAATGCTTCATTTACCGTGACCTTAATAAATGGATAGGTCTTATCATCCATCAGCATGGTATTGTATTTGGGACGGTGCTCTTTGATCAGATTACATTCCAACACCAGCGCCTCCAGCTCCGAGTCGGTGATGATATATTCAAATCTGGCAATGTGCGTCACCATCTGCTCAATCTTTGCCCCTTTATTCCTGCTGCTCTGAAAATACTGTCTGACCCGGTTCTTCAGACTGATCGCCTTGCCCACGTAGATGATCCGGTCCTTTTCATCATGCATCAGATATACCCCCGGTTTTGCCGGAAGCTTTTTCAGTTCTTCCTGTATATCAAACATACAAAATTCCTCTCTGACTAAAATATATTTACAATTCTACTACACTTTTGCTATATTTTCCAAATAAATATACTTTATTGAACATTATCAGTTCGATGAACATACCTTATTAAACATGAGCAACTCAATAAGTACACATAATAAATGTCCAGCATGATAATCTTCATACCAGACATTTATAATTCAATAATACCACTTTTTTAATCTGTCACATGATAATCCTCAATGCAATGATTATGATCAGGAGCCCGGCCATTCCTATATAAGCCATGGTATCACAGTGCTTATATGCAAGAGGATACATCTTTGACGTCTTTCCATCCCCCGAATAACCTCTCGCTTCCATCGCCATCGCCAAATCGGATGCTCTGCGCACAGTAGACAAAAACAATGGCATAAGCAAAGTAAAAACATTTTTACATTTTTTTAATATAGAACATTTATCAAATTCTACGCCGCGCGCTGCCTGGGCATCCATCAATACATTCATTTCTTCCAGCATGATCGGGATAAAACGAAATGCGATCATAACAATAACCGCCATATCATGAATCGGTATGTGCAGCTTCTCCAGAAACGAAAAGGCCTTTTCCATCCCATCTGCCATTTCTTTTGGTGTCGTCGTATAGGATAATAAAGATGCGCCTACTATCATAAGCGCAATTCTGGATGTCAGACTAATCGCCTTTGCCATCCCTTCCTCCGTAACCGTAATCTTCCATATATGTGCGATCTCAGCCCCCGGTGTGCTGTTCAAACGGAATATAAAAGTAAATATAAGCAGAAGAATAATTCCGCGCAAACCTTTCAGCAGAAACGACAGCGGCACTTTTGAAACACGGTATAACATAAGGATCAAAGCCAAAAATATGAAATATACATATGAGTTTTTTACCAAAAACAAAGCAACTACATATATCAATACTCCCATCAGCTTTGTTCTGGGATCCAATGTATGAATCACAGAATCTTCTGCGTAATATTGCCCTATTGTAATGTCGCGAATCATTCGTCTTTCCCTTTTCCTTTCAGTCTGTTCAGTTCCCTGCAGATCAATTCCTCCGCTTCATCTACCGTAACTGCCGGGTGTCCCAGATCAAGCCCCGCTTTTATCAGCCGTTCCGTGACACTTGTAATCTGGGGAACTCCAATTCCAATGCTCTTCAGATATTCTGTCTGAGAAAATATCTCTCTGACAGTTCCCGTACGGACAAGTTTATTCTTATACATTACCAGCACTTTATCCGCATATTCCGCCACATCTTCCATGTGATGGGATACCAGCATAATCGAAATATTTCTTTCGCGCTTTATCTTATTTACCAGCCGATAAATCATATCTCTTGTACCGGGATCAAGTCCTGCTGCCGGTTCATCCATAACAAGAATTTTAGGATTCATCGCCAAAACTCCTGCAATGGCCACACATCTTTTTTGTCCCCCCGACAGCTCTAAAGGACTAACATAATAATCCGATTCATCCATCCCAACCAGCTTCAGACTGTCTTTCGCCGCTTTTTCCGCCTCCTCCTTTGACATTCCCAAATTCTGCGGACCAAAAGCGACGTCGCCTAACACAGTACTCTTAAAAAGCTGCTGCTCAGGATACTGAAATACCAATCCAACTTCTTTTCTAAGATTGGATAATACATAATTCTTATCATAAATACTTCTTCCCTGAAATAAGATATCTCCTGAATCCGCCTTCAAAAGTCCATTCAAGTGCTTAATCAGCGTTGTCTTGCCCGAGCCAGATGAACCAATCAGGCCAATGAACTCGCCTTCATTAATCTCAAAAGATACATCTTCCAACACTCTGCACTCATGGGCCGTACCTTTTCCATATGTAAAGGAAAGATTTTTAACGACCATCATTCTCCAAATCCTCCCCCTTCATAAATTGTTCTTTCACAGCCATAATTCTGTCAATCAACTGATTTTCCGTAAGAACCGGAAGTTCGATCGGTATACCTCTTGCATGAAGCCTGTATGCAAGCTCTGTTACCTGAGGTACGTCCATTTTCATTTGTTTCAGCAATTCCGGATTCCGGAATATTTCCTTCGGAGTTCCTACTTCCACAATGCGGCCTTTATCCATAAGAATAATCTTATCCGCATCTATTACTTCATCGGTGTGGTGTGTAATAAGAATAATCGTAATTCCCCTCTGGCGGTTCAAGTTCCGGATGACCTGCAGCACTTCTTTTCTTGCCCCCGGATCCAACATCGCTGTCGGTTCATCAAGGACAATACATTCGTGCATTCCAGCAAGCACTCCCGCTATCGCCACTCTCTGCTTCTGGCCTCCGGACAAACGAAATGGAGAACTCTTTCTTTTATGAAAAAGCCCGACTTCCTTCAGACTGTTTTCTACTCTTTCCCGGATCATTTCCGGATCCAGATTCTTATTCTCCGGCTCAAATGCCACATCCTCTTCCACACTTGTCCCAATAATCTGATTGTCGGGATTCTGAAATACCATTCCTATCCTTCCCCGGATCTCCCACAAGGCTTCTTTGTCTGCGGTCTTCTTACCATCAATCCAGATCGTTCCCTCATCCGGAAGCAACAAAACATTAAGATGCTTTGCCAGGGTGGATTTCCCCGAACCATTAGCTCCCAATATTGCCACAAATTGACCAGATGGGATATCTAAAGATATCCCATCCAACACCGTTTTTTTACTTTTCTTTGTCTCTGACTCCCACACAGTATATCTGTGGATCAAGTCCTTAATGCGTATCATAACTATCCTTTATTGTTCTTTCTTGAAATTCTCTAAAAAGCGCATCGGCATCGCTTTAAGCAGTGCCCATCCGACAATACAGGTTCCCACTTTATCAATCAGATTAGATGCCACATTTCTGAGGAATGAAGCCTGAAAAATAGATTTTCCTCCTTCTACCAGTGAAACTACAAGCATATCTGAAACAGAACCATTCAATCCACCGTATACATAGATTCCGATCGGTGTTCCAATCGCAGGACAGATAAAGCTTAACGCCAAACCGGTAATAATTGCCGGAACCAGCGAAAACTTAACCTTCTTTGCCACCAGACCTACCACAAGACCTACCACCATATTAACGAGGCAGAACGGAATATCTGTAACACTATACATAAATCCTGTAATAATATTACTGAGCGCACCTACAATCATACCCGGAATCGGGCCGAGAATTGCAGCTGACAAAACGGTTCCAAGCGTATCAAGATAGAGGGGAATTCCCAAAGCTGATGTAATAATCCCCAACACAATATTCATTGCCACGCATACACCACAAAACGCTGTTACATACACTTTCCTGTTTTTCATTTGTCTTCTCTCCTTTGTCTCTCATTTTTAAGGAAAGTTTATTATGAGTCTATCATCCGGATAGCTTCTTCCACTGTTACAATCGGAACATCAAATGATCGATCGCGAAATTCTTCTTCCAAAATCTGCATCAATATCCCTGGCTCTCCGGCACTTCTGCAGGAAGCTATCGTCTCTGAGAGTTTAGCGGCATCTCCTGCCAGTTCACCGCCCCATTCGCCTACACATGTCAAATGATATCCGCAGCTTGGGCTTCCCTCTACCGACACAACTCCAAGTACAATAAATTCATCAGGATATGCCAGATACTCTTCTAATTGCAATAATACCGGCTCCAGCATCCTCTTGCACTCATTTCGAAAGTGTGGATGTATAAATTGTGTTTTTACATGCCCCCATCTTCTGGAACCGTAAATCCTGAATTCCGGGCAGGGCAGCTGTATCAATTGAATATCTTTTTCTATTACACGCTGCATCAGCCTATTTTTCATCTTATATTCCTGTTCCAGATCCTTCTCATCCATCGCCACTTTAGAGGCAGTATTTAGTATACAATGTGACACTATCAGAAGTTTCTTCATATAATCCCTCCATTGTAGATTAGAATAGCATATCCCATTTTGGGTATCCAATTGATTATTTTTATTTATATTTCTCACTTATTTATTTCATCTATATGGCTGTTTATATGAAAACCTGAAAATACCGGAGAAAGACTTTTTATCAAAAATCCTTCTCCGGTAATCCATATCTTTATTTTATTGCCCTTCTGTTATCTCTTTTTCCGAAGCCGTCTGTTCCGGTATGCTTTCTTCTGCCGTCCCAGGCACCGGATTCATGGCAATACGCTCCTCTGTCTTCTTCGGCGCATCCGGATCAATCCCTTCCACCTCATGGAAAATCTCCATAAACTCTTTACCGGTAATCGTCTCCTTCTCAATCAGGAAAGCAGCAATCTTATCCAGGGACTCCCGATGCTCGCTAAGCAGTCTCTTTGCCTCTTCATAGGCCGCTTTAAGCATTCCCATAACTTCCTGGTCAATCTCTGCCGCCGTGGCTTCTCCGCAATTCATAACGGCCCTTCCATCCAGATAACGGTTCTGAATCGACTCCAGGCCAATTAGTCCAAACTTCTCGCTCATACCATACTGAGTAATCATAGATCTGGCAATCTTGGTAGCCTTCTCAATATCATTGGATGCTCCCGTGGTAACCGTCTCAAAGACAATCTCCTCTGCCGCGCGGCCTGCCAGCATACCAACCAGCATTGCTTCCAGCTCTTTCTTGGTATTCAGGAACTTCTCCTCCTCAGGTGTCTGCATCACATACCCAAGCGCTCCCATGGTTCTCGGTACAATAGTAATCTTCTGTACCGGCTCAGAATCCTTCTGCAGTGCACTTACCAGCGCATGTCCTACCTCATGGTAGGAAACGATTCGCCGCTCTTCCTGACTCATGATGCGGTCTTTCTTTTCCTTGCCCACAAGAACCACTTCCACAGCCTCAAACAGGTCGTTCTGAGATACTGCATTTCTTCCATGCTTCACAGCGTTGATTGCCGCCTCATTGATCATATTGGCAAGGTCAGAACCTACCGCGCCGGAGGTTGCCAGAGCGATGGCCTCCAGATCTACCGTCTCATCCATGCGGACATTCTTAGAGTGAACCTTCAGCACATCTACACGGCCCTTAAGATCCGGGCGCTCCACGATAATTCTTCTATCAAACCGTCCTGGTCTCAAAAGCGCCGGATCCAGAATTTCCGGACGGTTCGTTGCCGCCAGAAGCAGAAGACCCTTGTTCGTATCAAATCCATCCATCTCGGCCAGCAGCTGATTCAGCGTCTGCTCTCTCTCATCATTACCGCCAAGCTGATTGTCACGGCTCTTACCAATAGCATCAATCTCATCGATAAAAATGATACACGGCGCCATCTGCTGGGCCTGTTTGAACAGGTCACGTACTCTGGACGCACCCACACCTACATACATCTCCACAAATGCGGAGCCTGACAGTGAGAAAAACGGAACCTTCGCCTCTCCTGCAACCGCTTTTGCAAGCAGTGTCTTACCCGTTCCCGGAGGTCCCACCAAAAGTGCACCCTTGGGAAGCTTGGCTCCTACGCCGGTATATTTGCCCGGATTATGCAGGAAATCCACGACCTCCTGCAGAGACTCCTTGGCCTCATCCTGTCCTGCAACATCTTTGAATGTAACTCCGGTCTCTTTCTCCACATACATCTTGGCATTACTCTTTCCGATTCCCATAGGTCCGCCACCCTTGGACATGCGTTTAAACATCCAGTAAGACATACCCACAAGGAATACAATTGGCAGAAATGTGGCAAGAATATTCAATACAACCATAGATGTGGTATCCGGAATCTCCTGTTCATACTTAATTCCTGATTTATACAGGCGTTCTGCAAGATTATCATCCTTCACAACACCGGTATAATATTCCTTGGCGGTTCTCTCTCCCTCTTCCTTCCTTGCCGTTATCGAAATCCGGTCACTGGAAATTACTACCTCTTCTACCTTATGCTGTTCGATCATCTTCAGAAATCTGTCATAAGATATCTCTTCAGCCGTTGAAGTTTTCTGGAACTGATACAGTGTCATCACCAGAAATGTAGTAATCAACGCAACAAAAAGGACAAAAGAAAATCCCTGCCTGTTATTCCTGTTCTGATTATTATTCTGGTTATCCATAAAAGTCCTCCTGTGTTTATCAGTTCTTATTATAAGTATCCCCTTATTTAAAATCAATAAAAACATTATAAACATTTTAATCGGCGCAGAAAAGCGCACCCGTCATGACGGATGCGCTAAAATGACTTTTTCGGATTCTTATCCTATTTTTTCACAAATATAAACTGCAGGAATCTTATCAGCGTATACACTACCAATACGACCGCAATGACTGTCTCAATCAGCACCACATACTGAAGTACGGGAAGCGGACGTCCTATATTTGCCAGGCATGCCATCGTCTGTTTTGATGCGATCGCGCTGATTACAAATGGGAACGTGAAGGATGCATAGCTTGGGAAAAACGGTAATTTCAAGTATCCAACGGCTTTCACCAGAGCAAACACATAAAGAATACATGCCACCACGAACATTCCCATCAGCATTCCGTAGGATTTCGGCGTTACGGACTGCACATACCCTGCGATACAAAGACTCGTAGGCGCTGCGTAAATACAGATCAGCGGTTTTGCCGGATTCGGGATCTCTTTATATTTGACATAGCGGATTGTCACAAGCACCAGAAGCAGAATCAGACATATAAACCCAAACCAGAAGGCGGCGCTTCCAATTCCAAGCTTCTCGTAAGCCGGCGCCGTAATCGCTGCTACCGCTATTCCCACATACACAATATAATAACTTGCAAATACTTTTGGCATCTGAAGCTTCACAATGAAATTCATCGTAAAATAAACGATCAGCACCACATGAAGAGCAATGGCAAATAGCCAGATATAGTAGGCTGCCTGACCAATATATGGTTTTACATATGTACTGAGAATCATAAGCGCCATAGAAAATGTTCCGGATACGCTTGCCATGATCGGATTCTTCATATCTTCTTTAACCGCTCCCGGAAAAAGAATCAGTTTCAGAAGAATGAGAATCAGCAGAAGCCCTGCAACAATTCCGCAGACATTGCGGATTCCTTCTGAATAGCTCTGTAACAGATTGCCAAGTGCCGCCGTACCAAGCATAACACCGCAGAGCGGTATTGGGACTTTTTTAATGGTATCTTTCATTTTTATTTACCTCGTTTCCTGTATTTTGGATCTAGCTGCGCGGAGCCGGCTCAGTCTCCTCATCCGTATTCTTAATGCCAAGCTCGCGACAGACAATATCCGCTACCTTCCATGCACAAAGTCCCGTGTAGTAGATGCACTGCCCCTTATGCTCGCCTTTGCCCATATCAAATTCCTTTGTGAGAACTCTGCAGCAGACAGATTTCTTACCATTGTATTCCTTAAACCAGCTATGAAGCTCATTAGAATAAGACATACATTTATTTACATCCGGATCCTTCGGTCCTAACGGCTCCGTTCTTCCGAAAATCATTCCAATCGCAAGAATACCTCCGTTCAGTGCTCCGCACATACATCCGGAGCGTCCTGCCCCAACGGACATTGCAGACGCCATACCGATCACTTCCTTCGGTACATCAATCTGAAAATTATCTCTAATTGCCTTCATTACCGCCTCACAGCAGAAGAATCCCCCTCTGAATGAATCTTCAGCATCCTTCTGAATCTTTCTTAAACTAACTTCTTCTGCCGCCATTTTTACATTCATCATTTCCTTTTCCTCCTTTGAATGTCTTCAAACATCAATCCACTTTATAATTATATCTTATTCATCCCATTGTTATAAAATAGATAATTCTAATATATAACCCTCTTTATTGATTGCTTCAATAAGCCGGCAATGCAATTCTCTCTGCTTTTTTCCGCAAAATAAAATACTTTAAAAACCTCACGAAAATATTGTAAACTTGCCTTACCTTGTAGTATACTGAATTGGGTAAAAACTTGGGGAAGAGGAATATACAAATGAAAATTGGATTTGACAACGACAAATATCTTACTATGCAGTCCGCCCATATCAGAGAGCGTATCAATCAGTTCGACAACAAGCTCTATCTGGAATTCGGCGGTAAATTATTTGATGATTATCACGCTTCCAGAGTGCTTCCTGGCTTTCAGCCAGACAGCAAGCTCCGCATGCTGAAAGAGCTTTCTGATCAGGCAGAGATCGTCATTGTTATCAGCGCAGGAGATATCGAGAAGAACAAGGTCCGGGGAGACCTTGGGATCACCTACGATTCGGATGTTCTCAGATTACGGGAAGCCTATATCAATTCCGGTCTGTATGTGGGAAGTGTTGTCATTACTCAATATGCCGGACAGTCAGCAGCAGATTTGTTCAAAACCAGACTGGAACGTCTCGGCATCAAAGTATATATTCATTATCTGATACCTGGATATCCGTCAAATGTTCCATTGATTGTAAGCGATGAAGGCTACGGAAAGAATGATTATATTGAAACCACCCGCCCGTTAGTCGTAATTACCGCCCCGGGACCCGGAAGCGGCAAGATGGCTACCTGTCTTTCTCAGCTCTACCATGAACACAAACGGGGTGTGCGTGCAGGCTATGCCAAGTTTGAGACATTTCCGATCTGGAACATTCCGCTGAAGCATCCGGTAAACCTGGCCTATGAAGCCGCCACTGCTGATCTGAACGACGTCAACATGATCGATCCGTTCCATCTGGAAGCATATGGCGTAACTACGGTAAATTATAACCGTGATGTAGAGATTTTCCCGGTACTGTGCGCAACCTTTGAACGCATTTACGGAGAGAGTCCTTACAAATCACCAACGGATATGGGCGTCAACATGGCCGGTCACTGTATCTGCGATGACGAAGTGTGCTGCGAAGCTTCCAGGCAGGAGATTATCCGCAGATATTATGACTCTTTGCGCAGATTGCTGATTGGAGCCTGTACCGATAATGAAGTATATAAAATTGAAATGTTAATGAATCAGGCGGGAGTCACCGTACATGACCGGGCTGTTGTGGATGCGGCACTTGCTAAGGCAGACGAAACCGGAGCACCTGCTGCTGCGCTGGAGCTTCCGGACGGTCGTATTGTCACAGGGAAAACATCCCATTTACTTGGTGCATCCGCTGCACTTCTTTTAAATGCGTTAAAAGCACTTGCTGGTATTGATCATGAGAGGAACGTCATTTCACCAGAAGCCATTGAACCAATACAAAAACTTAAGGTCAACTATCTCGGAAGCAAGAATCCAAGGCTGCATACCGACGAAGTATTAATTGCACTGTCAGTAAGCGCTGCCACAGATGAGTGTGCGCAGCTTGCACTCGATCAGCTTCCCAGGCTGAAAGGCTGTCAGGCCCATACCTCCGTTATGGTTAGCCCTGTTGATATTCAGCAGTTTAAACGCCTGTCCATTCAGGCGACCTTTGAGGCCAAATATGAAAAGAAACCTGTATTTGTAAATGGTTCCGGTGTATAAAATTATCTTTAGATGAGAAACATGAGCCCCATACCGGTTTCATGTAGAGGAGGAAATCATGGCAGTAAAATACGTATTTGTTACAGGCGGCGTTGTTTCCGGACTTGGAAAGGGAATCACAGCCGCTTCTCTGGGAAGGCTTCTGAAAGCCCGTGGTTACAAGGTAACCATGCAGAAGTTCGATCCTTATATTAATATTGACCCCGGAACTATGAATCCGGTTCAGCATGGAGAAGTATTCGTAACCGACGACGGCGCTGAGACCGATCTTGACCTGGGGCACTATGAACGCTTTATCGACGAAAGCCTGACCAAGCACTCAAATGTAACCACCGGAAAGATTTACTGGTCCGTGCTTCACAAAGAACGCCGGGGAGATTATGGCGGCGGAACCGTGCAGGTTATTCCACATATTACCAACGAAATTAAGGACCGGTTTCATCGAAATCCGGCTGCAAAGGATACAGAGATTGCCATCATCGAAGTAGGCGGAACCGTCGGCGATATTGAGAGCCAGCCTTTCCTGGAAGCGATTCGTCAGTTCCAGCACGACAGAGGACACGAGAACGTTATCTTGATTCACGTTACACTGATTCCTTATCTGAGCGCCTCTCAGGAGATGAAGACAAAGCCTACCCAGGCAAGCGTAAAAGACTTACAGGGAATGGGCATTCAGCCGGACATCATTGTCTGCCGCTCCGAGCACCCTCTTGATGACGGCATTAAGAATAAGATTTCACTGTTCTGTAATGTTCCGGCAAATCATGTGCTTCAGAATCTGGATGTGGAGTATCTCTATGAAGCTCCGCTTGCCATGGAAAAAGAGAATCTGGCAGGCGTTGTCTGTGAATGCCTCCATCTGGATTCTCCAGAACCGGATCTGAAAGAATGGACAGAGATGGTGGATTATCTGAAGCATCCAAACACAGAGGTTACGGTTGCTCTGGTAGGCAAATACATTCAGCTTCACGATGCCTATATCAGCGTTGTAGAGGCCCTGAAGCATGGCGGTATCTTCAGCCGCGCTACCATAAATATCAAATGGATTGATTCCGAAACCGTCACCCCGGAAAATGCAGAGGAGCTCCTCGGGGACGCAGATGGTATTCTGGTACCGGGCGGCTTCGGAGACCGGGGAATCGACGGTAAGATCGAGGCCATCAAATATGCCAGAACCCACCGGGTACCATTCCTTGGTCTCTGCCTCGGAATGCAGTTATCCATTGTAGAATTTGCCCGCAACGTTGTAGGCTTTAACGATGCCCACAGCGTGGAGCTTGACCCACAGACCACCCATCCGGTTATCCATATTATGCCGGATCAGATTGGCATCGAAAACATTGGCGGTACTTTAAGATTGGGTGCATATCCCTGTGTGCTGGATCCATCATCCAAGGCCTACAGACTCTATGGCACAGAAGAGATTCAGGAACGTCATCGCCATCGCTATGAAGTAAACAATGACTACCGCGATGCATTAGAGGAAAATGGAATGATGCTTTCCGGTCTGTCACCGGACGGCCGAATCGTAGAGATGATTGAGATTCCGGAACATCCGTGGTTCATTGCAACACAGGCTCATCCGGAACTGAAGTCCAGACCAAACAGACCACACCCATTATTCAAAGGATTTGTAGAGGCCGCACTGGAAAAGAAGAACAAAGATAAATAACTTTTATGACTTAATATGCGAAAAGACGCGCCGGTGACGCATCTTTTCGCATATTTATGTAAGGCTATGTATTGTTTAATATTTTACTCCAATCGAACGCAGTTTAGCGATTCTTGACGCCTTATCCGGGTGACTGCTCGCCAGATTCGCAAATAATCCTTTCATGTGCCCCTGGTTTCCGCAGATAATATCCAACATAGAACACAGATACGCTCCATATCCAAGCTCTGCTGAAAACCTGTCTGCCTCAAACTCATTATCCCTGCTGGATTTCATCACAAGCAGAACTCCCAGCTTCGTCCATATCCACATTGCTCCCATTACCATTACATCAAAAAGTATCCTGGACAGAGAAATCATCAGACTTCCCAGAAATCCCCCTTCTCCTCCTGTAAATGCGCAGACAATATGAGCTATGATTTCTGAAATATATACCATAATCCGAATCATAAATACCAGTGCGGAAATAATCATATTTCCTACCGATACAACAAGAATCATATCCGTGTCATGGTGGGAAAGATGTCCGAACTCATGTCCCAGCGTTGCCTTTATTTCATTATCCGGCAGCATCAGCAGACCTCTTGTTACACATACTGTCTTTCTTCCTGTCGCAAATGCATTCGGCGATTTTTCATCTGACACATACAGTTTTATATCTCCTGGTATCGAAGGATCCTTCCTCCTTGCATTCTGATATACTTCCTGAAATAACGGTTCCAAGCGTCTTTTTTCTGCGGCATCCGTAATCTCTCTGCATTTCGTCTGCTTCCGAAGCATCCACTCTCCAATTGGGGAAAGCGCAATGGTCAGCGAAATCAGATAGAGAACAATTCCTGCCAAAGTTCCGAGCCATATCGGAAGCTGGAAGCATCCGATTACGATAAAACTGATAATAATAACATTTAACACCAGATAAACGAATATGGGAATATTGGATTTTCTTGCAGCATTCCTGAAGAAATCGATCAGATAAAAGCTGCCGGACGAGGGGCTTCCCATAATTTTCCCTGAGGCACCTGTATCTGCTGTTTTCTGTATATTTCCCACAGATTTTCCGCATTTTATACAAAACTTAGCATTTTCTACCAGGGGACTTCCGCAGTATTTGCAAAATTTACTCATCTTCCTTCCTCCTTGCTTCTGTTTAATTTGTAATCACAGAAACACTTCCGCCTGCACCAATAGCGCGGCAGCAATCTACGTAGACTTCGATAAATTCATATCCTCCCCGCACTGCCAGAGAACGTGCTTTTTCCAATCCTCCCGGAAGCGGTTCTCCTTCTTTATAATGCTCGATAATGTTTCCCGTCATATCCAGCGTATGCACCTCATATGGCTTCCCCAGATAACAGACTGCCACATATCCCAACAGGATTCCTGCCAGTTCCACCTCCGGAAATTCCTGCTTTATTGTGTTCACGATATCTTCTACCATCTTCTGGTTGTGAACGTGCCCGCCTGCATCCAGCTTATGCATAGCCTCCATATAGGCTTTTGACCGGGGCTTTCTCAAAAGTCTGTCCAGTTTCATCTTCTCCACCTGACTTAACTGTTTATTCTCCGGCGCCGCCTGACGCGTATTTAATAAAATATCCGTATTCAGCTTCGTCTCCTGTGGCCTCAAAATCGGTCTTGGCATCTTTCTTTCCTCCTACTATCAGAATTTCTTCTACAGACATTACACAAGTACTTTTCGCATCTTTGTTCCGGATTTCTTTGCAATTTCCTGAACGCCGATTGGTTTGCCGGATGCCGGAACCGCCCGTTCTCTTCCCCACTCGCGGATTGCCTCGATTTTCTCGGGACTTGTCTGGGAAAGCGGCACTACATTATTAAATGTAGACATGATACTGTCTTCCGTAAGCTGAAATTCTTCATTTGCAACGATTCTGTATGCCAGTTCCCGCACCGTAGATTCCAGATCGGCCGCTGTAAACCCTTCGGTCTGCTCCACGATCCTGTCTGCAAATACTCCCGAAAAGTCGAGTCTTAAATATTTTCTCATATAAATCTTCAGTATCTCTCTTCGCTCTTCTGCCGTCGGAAGATCAACAAAAAACAGTTCATCGAACCTTCCCCGTCTCAGAAGCTCAGATGGCAGCATAGATACGTCGTTTGCCGTAGCCACCACAAACACCTGCTTTTTACACTCCTGCAGCCAGAACAGAAATTGTCCCACCATTCTTGTGGATACGCCGCCGTCTCCGCTGCTTCCTGCTCCTGAAAGTCCCTTTTCAATCTCATCAATCCACAGCACACAGGGAGCTACATTCTCCGCCGTAGCCAGCGCGTCCCGAAGCTGCTGCTCAGACTGTCCCACATACTGCCCCTGCACCGTTGCAAAATCCAGACGATACAATGGCATCTTCCAGTTTGCGGCAATTGATTTGGCCGACATAGACTTTCCGCATCCGGGAACACCCACCAACAGGATTCCTCTTGGCGACTGCAGGCCGCGCGCTTTCATCTCGTCTCTCTTTTCCGGTGTCAAAAGTGTCTTTTTCTCATCCAGCCACTTGCGCAGGCCATCCAAGCCTCCCACTTCCTTAACACTGTCGTCAACCTCTATTTTCTCCAGCCCTGATATATCGGAAAATAACCGGTCCTTAGCATATCTGATTTCATCCAGATCGGCCTTCCCAATACTCCTTTTTGCAATCAGCGCCGCAATCACATTCTCTGCCTCAATCCGGGAAACCCCTGCCAGCATGGACGCCGCTTCTCTGATATCACTGTTATCCCACTCAATGGAAATCTCATTGCGGTAATCGTCGATGTACTCTTTGAGGATAGAATACATCTCGTCCTCGTTCGGCAAATCAATCTTAATCATCATTCCCTGACGCTGCAGCTGGTTCCAGATTCCGTTCCCTGTAACCACCATCACAACACCGCCGGTTTCATTTGCCAGATTCACCAGACTGAGAATATAACGGGCATCCGCATTGTCTCCGCTGATATCGGGAACCTCTGTCAGTACAATGGTAAGATACTGCTTGCGCTGCATCTGCTCCGTCATATAATCAACCGCTCCATAAAAGGATTTATCTTCATTCAGAACCTTATCTGTAGCAAGGTCATAGGTTCCCTTGGACATGGTATGTACATAAAAAGGCAGCGATAATTCTTCCGACACCTCTTTCAATATCTCCAGTGTTCTCGCCTTCTCCATCGAATGAATCGTAATAAACGGAATCCTTGCGATAGAGTAACGGCCAAGCAGCTCTTTGGATTTTATTGCATCACTCATCGTTCTTCCTCCTAAAAGTTATTCACCTTATGATTTCTGATTATGCTTGACAGCTTTCCGCTTCTGTCTTTTTTTGCGGAATCCTCCAATGAGCTCTGTACGCTGTCCGCCTGTTTCCTTACAATATCTTTGAACTGACCCCGCACTTCCTCCGGTACTGCCGGTATATCTGCCGCCTGCATGAGAAACGCAAGCTCCTTACGCATAGCAATCAAAGCCTGTATCACCGCTCCTTCGCTTCCTGCTGCGCGGGAATAATCTCTCTGGAACTTATCTGCAGCCATATTCAGGCGGTTGTTGGTTGCATTCAGATATTTCTCCGTAAACCGCTCTGCCACGCCGGACTGCCACTCAAGCGTTCCCTTCTGCATTGCTTTTAACACATCCTGATCGTTCGTTTTATCCTTATACGCTTTCAAGACCTCCGCCCATTCTGCATAGGTGTGTGGTACGCGAATCATCTCCGTTTCCTCCTAACCACAACCTGCGGCGGTTCTATATTCCATTCCGGCAGTCCCTTTGCAAGGGCAGATTCTTCTTCCGGCACTGTCGGTTCCGGCTCCTGAATTGCCTGGAATATCGGACTTTTTCGAATCTCCGGCACAGATGACGGTTTCTTTTCTTCTTTTATTATGTCCTCTGCAACCGAAGCAAAGGGATTCTTATTCACTGGTTCTTCAACCTTTACCGGTTCCTCATATTTCGTACCGCACTTGGTACAGAATTTCCCTTTTACCTCCGCATGACACTTCGGACAAATTCTCGATGCTCCGACACTGCCCGTATTCTGGCCGCCCTGCGCATTTATAAACCGTACTCTCTGTTTTGCATCCATGTTGTCCCCTCCTATGCATTGATCTTAACTCGTCTTGTAGAATCTCCTACCCGCTTTACATACTGGTCCGGAGAAAGCTGTTCAATAAAATCTGTTACCTTCGCACTTTCCGCATCCTTCTCAGAAAATTCCGCACGGAAATCCACAACCTCGGCAAGGGTTGCACGTATAATCTGCGTACCATTCTTTCTCATCTCTTCATACTGATTCTCCGTATTCTGCCGCTGGGTCTCCATATTTTTCTTTGAAGAGAAATGGTTAATAACCAATCCCACGCCGGCAACTGCTGCAACAATGCCCAGGAACAGATTTCCCATTACCAGCATAATCAGACCAAGAACCGCAATCACTCCGCCGCCGTACAGACAGAACTGCTGAAATCCTGACAGTACAAGTTTCGAGAGCGCATCGGCTTTTGCTTTATCAATATAGGAATTAAAATTCGCCACCAGCTCGCCTTCATTCTCTCCGTCTTTTGTCCTGCCCTGAAAAATCACCGCATCCCCGGCCGTCAGGTGAATCTCAATCTCATTCGGGATCTTGCTTCTGTTGGTCGCGATCACATCCTGATATGCATTGCCTACCCATTCCTTGGAGAGAGACAGAGCAAATTTCTGTGTGGACACGCTTGCGCCCGTGCTCTCCGGCTTCATCGCCGCGTCCGTCAAAAGCTGCGTGAAATCTTTATGCGTCTCAAAAGCGCTTTCCTCCACCTGCATGGATGCCTGGGCGCGTCTCTTATCTCCCTCGTAATCTACAATAAACTGATTCAGCTTTTCTTCCTTCCGAAGAGGAATCTCCTCATCATCATAATTGCCTACAAGGGAATCAAGAATGCCGTCAAGCTGTCTTTTCACCGTCTCTGATGAGGTCTGCTGTGCAAAGATCTGATCGAGATAGTCAAACATGATTGCGTGAAGATGCGCTCCTTCCATAATATCCTGCAATACCGGCCATGTAGCACTGTATTTTTTCAGATAAGTATAACTGGAGTCCCTAAGAGGCTCTCGCTTCTGATTGATCGCATCGGACCACTGGGTTATCTGCTTCTCCACAAATCCAGGCTTCTCCTCCAGACAGGATATCCACTGTTCCATATGCCTTGCAACGACACCCTCGGAATCCGTTCCTAAAAGTCCGCTTGCATATGCATCCAGCATGACAATACATTTCCGATCCAGATTCTCCGCATCCTGATTCTCAAAGTAACGTTTTGCCCACTTCAGACATGCCTGCTTTCGGTCAGCTCTTCTGCAGATCAGCGCAAACAGCAGCGACGTCTTCTCATCATCCCGCTTAATTGCTTCCCGCACTGCCCGGTCTGCGATCTCCGGCTTATCATTGATCCATGCCGCCAGTGCAACCAGACACGGAGCCAGCCAGTAATTCGGCGTTGTGACCATCATCTCTTCAGTTACGTCGGTAATTGTCTCCTTCTTTACGATTCCAAGGTCATCTGCCTGCAAAATTCCGGTAGTAGTCCTACGGATCTCTGCATAGTGACCAAACTTTGTCTCCAATTCCTGCCGAATCTTGATCAGCCTCGTCTCTGCAAGCTGACGCTCCGTCTGCCTTGCCGCCTCCTGAACGTAATCGCGAAAATCCTCCGCAAGCTTGGTGAGTTCATCATTTACCAGATTTACATTATTATTTACCTGGGTTACTCTCCCCTCCAGTTTATCCAGATTCTGGAATACAATATTAAGATTCTGTTCAATCCTGGATAAATCTGCTGTCTGAATTACTCTGTCTGCCATTCTCATTTCCTCCTTAGTTTTATTTATGATTAATCTTCATACTCCACAATGTAACCCACATATCCTGACAGAGACGCCACCGTACCCGGAATATTCTCCGGCCCGTCATTCCATATCCAGCGTCCTTCGCCTGAATAATAGAAAATGTTCAGATATGCTTCATCAATATTCAGATTCGGATCAGAAAAGCTCGGCTCTCCCGCCATCCACTGTCCGCTGCACCAGGCCTTGGTGTTGTCATTCAGCCTTACGCCATAGGTCTGATTCTCCTCATCTACCCAGTAATATTCCTG
>JAUNGJ010000070.1:0-3173 GCA_030524585.1 Eubacteriales bacterium
TTGTTTGTGAGGAAGATATGAATTACATCATAAGAAAAATAAAGAAAGAGGAATATAAATTGCTGGATGATTTTCTATATGAAGCAATTTTTATTCCGGAAGGAATAGAACCACCGCCAAGAAATATTATCAGACAGCCGGAGCTGCAGGTGTATGTATCGGAATTTGGGAAAAAGGATGATCTCTGTCTGGTTGCAGAAGCCGGCGGAACAGTGGTGGGGGCTGTCTGGACCCGCATCATGGACGACTATGGACATGTTGATAATGAAACGCCTTCCCTGGCAATATCGATACTTAAGGGATACCGGGGATGCGGTATTGGAACCGCGCTGATGACGGACATACTTGAATTGCTGAGAGAGAATGGATATAGAAAAGTATCGCTGTCGGTGCAAAAGGAAAACTACGCTTATAAGCTGTATCTAAAGGTGGGTTTTACAATTGCGGAAGAAAAAGAAGAAGAATATATTATGATCTGCCCTTTGTAGTATCGTACTTACAGTAAGGAGAAAATCATGAATCTAATCAATAAGATACCAAGAGCATTTTATAAGCTCTTTGCAAGTAAATATATGGACTATTACCAGCGGTTTCTGGTGGCGATCTATGAGGAATCCGGCAGGTCTTACTCCCTTTTGGGACTGACAGAGCGGGAATGCCGGGCCATCATGAATGAGCGGATTGCGGCGGAGACGCTGGATTGGAGCGAAGAGCAATTTGACGAGGAAGGAGAGCTTCTCACCAGAGCCAATATGGCATCTATCTGCCTGAGACATCTGGAGGACTGGGGGTGGCTCAGACGGGACTACGACGAGACCTACAATGATTATGTGGTATCCTTCCCGGAATACAGCCAGCTTTTCGTAGAGCTGTTCCAGAGGCTGTACAGCCAGGACAGTACCAAGGAGCGGGAGAGTGTGCTGGCAGTTTACAGCTACCTGTACACCTACAGCTCCGACAAAGAGAAGAATAATGAGATTTTAAAGAGCGCCCTTCAGACCTCCCGGTCCCTGCTGCAAATGCTTTCGAATATGCAGGAGGGCATGAGAGGCTATTTTGACGAGCTGTCCAGACAGCGGAGCTTTCTGGGAATCCAGGAGGTGCTGGTAAAGGAAATCAATAACAGTGACAGCAAAAAATACGCGATTCTTACTACCACCGACAGCTTTTACCGGTATAAGGAAGCGGTAAAGGAACTGATTGACCAGAATTTAAGTGAAAACGAGAGCCGGAAACAGGAGTTTCTGGAGAAACAGGCGCTGTTAGCGGGGCAGGATGAGAATACCGTACCATACCGTAGACTGGAACGGGCGGTGGAGCTGTGTGAAGAGGCAATGGACATTATTTACCGGATCGAGCGGGAATTTGACGCCATTGAGCGAAGATATAACAAGCTGATCGAGCAGAAAACCGTATTTGCCAGCCGGGCGGCGGCCAGAATCCGCTATATTCTGATGGAGGGCGCTATGGAGGAAGATCGGACGGTAGCGCTTGTCAATCTGCTGAACCGAAGCGGAAAGCAGGAGGAGATTCTGCAGAAGCTGGCGGAGAAAATGGGTCTTACCGAGCGGTTCCATGTGGTGACGGAGCGGAGTCTGTTCCGGCGGCGTGATACAGAAAAAGAAGCGTTTACGCCGCAGGCGGTGATCCGGGAAAACGGGCAGGAGGAAGCGCTGGAAGCATTTGTATTAAAACCGCTCTATACCAGACAGGAAATTGCCGAATTTCGGAGGAAGAATGAAGAGAACGGGCGATTCCAAGTGACCGGGGATACGGTTCAATCCGTGGAGGATTTGGAAAAGCTGTTCTTTGTATGGCAGGAAGCCACAGAGATTGCGGATACCGGAAAAGAAATTGCAGTGGGACGGGAGCTGGAAAGTGAAGAAGGATACCGTTTCTCAGAGCTTACGATTGGGGAGGAATAGAGAATGGTTACATATATGGAAGAATTGTCCGTAACAGAGGCGGAAAATCTGAAAAAAACAATATCGAAATTATTCCGGCAGACCTGCATTTTGCAGATGAAATATGACCCGGTGACGTTATCGCCCCGGGATAATCTGGATTACGAGATGTGCGTCAGGCACAAAGGATTTATAGAAGACTATCTGTCGGTGCTTGGGTGCGAGCTGGTACACGATCCTCAGGAGCACATTTTCCGGCTGGTAGGAGAAGGGGTGGAGACCGAGAAAATCAGCCTGACGACCACTATTATCATTCTGCTGGTGAAAATGATTTACCGGGACAAGATTCTTGGCGAGGGGCTTGCGGCCACGGTGACAACTCAGGAAGAAATCCGGGAGTATGGAAAGAACACGAATCTGCTGAACCGGAAGCTGACGGATGCGGAATGGAAGGCGGCATTTTATCTGATGAGCAAGCATCAGATGATCGAAGTGCCGGGAGCCGTGCGGGATGTGGAGGATAAGACGCCGATTTATCTATACAGCACAATCAACCTCTATGTCAGCGCAGCGGATATCAATGCACTGATCGAAGAGTACAGGGAGGAGGAACCGGAGAATGAAACAATCGAAGAAGCTGTTTTCCCGGATGCTGATTAACAACTGGGGAGGCATCAGCCACAAGGTTATGGAATTTCACGAGTATGTGAATCTGTTCAGCGGCAAAAGCGGCTCCGGCAAGTCCACGGTCATGGACGCCATTTAGGTGGTGCTTTATGGAAGCACTGCTTCCACCTTTTTAAATAAAGCGGCGGACGACGCCAGAAATAAGCGGAGCGTCTTAAGCTACCTTCGGGGAGCTCAGAAGGACGGAACATCCAACCGGGAAGGGGTGGATTTCTGCTCCCAACTGGTGTTGGAAATTATAGATACGGGCAGCAGGACTGCCACCTGTATCGGAGCCATCTTCGAGGTGGGGAAACAGGATCAGGATCTGAAGAAGTATCATTTCTTCAGCCATTCCGGAAAACTGCCGGAGGATGAATATCTGACGGAAACCGGCGCGCCCTACACGGCGGCCCGGCTGAAGAAGCTGATTGAGCAGCGAAGCAAATCCGAAGACAACAGAGGACGCGTGGATGTAAATCGCATCTATCCGTCGAAAGAGGCATATCTGAATACCTTGTACGATGTGATTTTCGGATATATCGATCCGGGGCGCCTGATGACCATGGAGAAAAGCGCCATTGCCCTGAGAATGACCAACGG
>JAUNGJ010000070.1:3273-9446 GCA_030524585.1 Eubacteriales bacterium
ACGGATAAAAAAGAAAAAACAGAAGAACTGATCGAGGTAAAAGCAGAGCTTCACGCCAGCGATTACGGCGTGAAAAAGAAGGAGCTTCGCGACCTGGAAACAACCATCCAGCTTCTGGCGGGAAATTCCAGACAGTGGAGAGAGATTTTGAACGGGTTAAAGACATGGGAAGAGGATGAGGAAATCAGCGGCTATGTCAGCAATCCCACGCTGCAGTGCCTGGAGGAAGTATTAAGAGGCGAAGTGTCGGTTTCTGCTCTTGAGAAGTTAAAGCGGGGGCTTCAAAGCGCGCTGGAAATCATCGAGGAAGAGCTTGCGGATCTAAACGACAGCATCCGGGAGACCACAAAAGAACTGAATGAGAAAAAGGACATGGTGGAGGATCTGAAACATGACCGGAAGCCGTACCGAAAGGAACTGAAAAGCGCCAGGGCACAGCTTCAAAGTGAGCTGAGCAGCCAGTATGGGCGAACCATCCATGTGGAGATTCTGGCGGATTTATTTGATATTACAGACGAGAAATGGAAAAATGCCATCGAGGGGAGACTTGGGCGCATCAAGCACAGTCTTGTTACGGAGCCCCGGTACGCTTTGGACGCTGCAAGGATCTTCCGCCGGATGAAGCGGAAGGAATATGAGGAAGTAGACCTGATCAACACAGCGGCTATTTGGAGAGACCAGCCCCAGGCAGAGCCGGGAACCTTATACGAAGCGGTTTCGGCAGGCGAATCCTATGTGGATTTATGCCTGAAACGGTATCTGGGACGGATTTATAAATGTGAAACGGTGGAGGAACTTCACCAGGTCAGAGACGGTGTGACGCCGGATTGTTATTCCTACAGTAATTATATCTTCCGCCATCTGAGAGAAATGGACTATGGCCGCAATGCCTGCATCGGAACGAAGGTGTCCAAGGCGAAGCTGAAAGAGCTGGAGGACGAAGTATATGAGCTGCAGCAGAGACAGATTTCGGACATGCAGATGCGCGACACCTTAAGCCAGGCCCACCGGTTTGAGCAGCTGAATCAGAATCCGGAGCAGATCATGCAGCTTGCGGGAGCCGCTCGGGAGCTGGAAATCTATCTGGACAAGCAGGATCAGCTTAAGAAGGAGCTTCGGAAGCTGGAGGACGGCACGCTGACAGCGCAGCTAAAGGCGCGAAAAGAAGCGTTGGAGCAGGCAATCACAGACCTGGAGGCGGTATTAGAGCAGATCAACAAGGAGCGGATCAGACGCGCAGGCGACCAGAGGGCTGTGGAGAAGGAGCTGGAAGGCTTCCGCGAGAAGCTGGCGTTTCTTCAGGAAGGATTTGTGGTAAATGAAGTCCTGCTTGCGGAAGTGAAAGAGAAGTTGGAAAGCCAGTCGGAGACAAGCTACCGCAGAAAGCTAAGCGACCTTCTGGCGCGGCTGAATGGTCAGGAAGAGCAGGAAACAGACCGGAGAGCCATGGCGCGCAATCATTTTAACCGGGAATACCCGGCCTATGGATTTACCGGGGTGGAGCGGGAAAATGATGTGTATGACAAGGTTCTGGATCAGCTGCAGCAGGATTTTGAGCCTCAGTATAAAGAGGAATTTGAGAAACAGTATCGTCTGGTCTATCATTCTCTCCGTGAAAATGTGATCGCCACCATCCACGGGGAGATCAAAGCAGCTTACCGCCACAAGCGGGAGATCAACCGGATGCTGTCAAGAATCCGGTTCTCAGACAGTACCTATCAGATCGATATTCTTCCGGCGGACAACGAAAACGGTCAGTTCTATGAGATGCTGATGGCGCCGGAGCTTGACAGCAAGGTACTTGACAACGATGGATTTGACGGTCAGTTAAGCCTTGGGGAAGATGAATTTTACCAGAAATATGAACAGCAGATCCAGAGACTTACGGAAAAATTCATGCCGCCGAGAGAGGAAGACGGGCAGAAACGTTCCCTTCACAAGCAGGAAATGGAGCGGTATGCAGATTACCGCAATTATCTGAATTTCAGCATGTATGAGCGGGTCGAGGATGAGCAGGGCAATGTAAAGAAAAATCCGGTAGATGAAATGGCAGGCAGAGATTCCGGCGGTGAGGGGCAGAACCCGAAATACGTGGCGCTTCTGGCAGGCTTTGCCATGCTCTATATGCAGCAGAGCAACCGGGAGCCCAAGATCCGGCTGGTACTTCTGGACGAAGCATTCTCCAAGATGGATAAAGAGCGGAGCGAGGTGTGTTTGCGCTATGCCAGAGAGCTGGAATTACAGCTTATTGTATGCGTACCGGATGAACGTCTGCAATCCCTGATCCGTAATGTGGACAGCGTCTACGGATTCCGCAGGCATCAGAACCAGATCTCCATGATGCATATTGATAAGGGAAATTATCTGGAAATGCTGGAAGGTAATCCGAAAGAAGGCAACCCGAAAGAAAGCAAGAACGAGCCGTAGGATTACAGCATAGGAGAAGAACAGTGGTTAAGGGTAGTAAGATGACAAAGGAAGAAGGAAAGACCCTGATTCAGTGGCTGATCGGGCAGATAGACGGAAACGCATACCGGGCAGGGCATTTGTCAGGGAAAAAGCATTTTAAAGTGGACGAGAAGCTTTTGCGGACACTTGGCGGACGGGAAAGCCTACTGTCACAGGCCAGAGAAATCCAGAAGGATCCTGTACTTGGGAAATCAGAAAAGATTGCGTTTCAGTGGCGCGATATGAATGGGGATATCCAGGTTATCCATTGCGCGGTAGACAGTATGCCGGAACTGTGCAGGCGGGAGGGCATAGAAGATCCAAGAGTCAGACAGCTACGGTATATCAGAGTGTTGAAGGATTGGCAGGAAAAAAGCGAGGATAGCTGGCTGTCCGGTTACTATGGGGATGAGATCCGAAAGCTGGAGGAAGGCCATTGCTCCAAAACCATACAAGAGAATCTGGAAGACGGGCAGCTGTACCGGTGTCTGGATGCACTGATACATCTGGAAGAGCCGGTAGAGAAGCCGATATTCAGCGCCAGAGTATTTCGGGAGGTAAAGCTGCCGGAGGAAAAACTGACGCCATCGAAGATCTTTCGGAAGAAATACGAAAGCAGGGTAATCAGTATTTTGAAAAACTATTCTCCGGAATATGCAGAAGGGATGAGCGAGGATGAACTTCTGGCGGCACATGGCGTCCTGTCTTACGCCCAGACCTTAGAGTGGAAGGGAGCGCTCATCTATAGCTTACCGCGAAACGCCCGCTCCGAAGGAGTATGTATCGATGAACCTGCAGATAGGCGTATGTCCGGTACAGAGGAAGAAATCAATTCCGCCCAGAATCTTTACGGGACGATAATCAACGCGCAGACGCTGGAACAGGCCGTGCCAAGAGCGCTTCCGGGAGTGCGGAGGGTTTATATTATAGAGAATAAAGCCAATTATGAGAAGCTGAAATTTAGAGCGGATGAGCTGTATATCTTCTGTCACGGCTTCTTCTCGCCGAAGGAGGTGCGCTTCCTGAAGAACATAGAAATAGCGGCTGATCCGGGAACGGAGTATTACCACTGGGGCGATATGGATTATGGTGGAATCCGCATCTTTCAGTTTAACAAATCACATATTTTTCCGGGATTAAAGCCCTATAAAATGCACCGGGAGGTTTATGAACAGGCGGTTGCAGCCGGGGCAGGCGTGCCCATAGAGGATGGAAAGAGAAGAAAGCTTGAGAAACTGGATGCAGGAGAGCTGAAAGAATTGCAGGCATGCATATTGGAACATGGGCTGGAAATCGAGCAGGAGCTTCTGGCAGAGTAGAGGAAAAATTATGCTGGTAGAAAAAATGGAAGAAATTTGGAAAAGGGAAGAAGCGCAGGCACAGATTCACGGATGGGATTTTTCCCACATTCATGGACGATATGATGAGGAAAACGATCTTCCGTGGGACTATAAGGAAATTATAAAGACTTATCTGAAGGATACGGACGAGCTGCTGGATATTGATACCGGCGGCGGAGAGTTTTTATTATCGCTAAAGCATCCGGCGGACCGTACGGCGGCAACGGAAGGATACGAACCAAACGTAGAGCTTTGCAAAAAAGAGCTATTCCCCCTTGGCATAGATTTCAGGGAAATGAAAGAGCATGGGAAAATGCCGTTTGAAGACGGCAGGTTTGATATTGTGATAAACCGTCATGGGAATTATAACGTAGATGAGCTATGGCGTATATTAAAGAAAGGCGGTTTGTTTATTACGCAGCAGGTGGGAGAGGATAATGACAGAGAACTGGTGGAATTATTGCTTCCCGGTACGCCAAAGCCGTTTCATGGATTAAATCTGGCAGCCCAGAAACAGCTGTTTGAGAGGGCCGGCTTTGAAATTCTCAAAGGTGAAGAATGTTTTCGCCCGATTCGATTCTTTGATGTAGGAGCATTGGTATGGTTTGCCTGCATCATCGAATGGGAATTTCCCGGGTTTTCTGTAGATAAGTGTTTGGAAAACTTAAGTAAGGCGCAAAAAATAATAGATGAAGAAGGCGTTGTCACGGGGAGCATTCACCGCTATTTGATTGTGGCCAGAAAATGAATATTCATGGGAGGAATTATAGTGTTGTATACAAAATATTGTAAACAGACAGAGGTGGACGCTGTCCGGAAGGGGCGTCCAACAGACAAATGACAATGCCGATATTGATAAAGCTGTTCAGAACAAATAACTCAATAATATTGCGAGGATATGGCCGCGAGAAATCACGGCTATATTTTATGTCATAGGAAATTCCGTTGGAATTGCCTGTGACATAAAATGCACTTCGTACAAACTTTTTTATAATATAAAAGAAATAAAATATTTTATGAAAACTGATTGAAATTTACATAAATATATGATATTATATGTTGGCTTAATAACAGCGTTCTTGTTGTTCTAAGTATCAGGTCCGGCGCGCGGACAATCAATGTATTCTTGAAAATCTTTGAATATACCAGTTGTGTTTTTGAATCAAAAATGTTATAATGGAGGTATCTTATATGGAGCAAAACGTAAAACTTAATATGGATAATCAAATTCCTTTCGAGATAAATCATAAGTATAAGGACTGTCTGCTTAGAATTGCGTTTCGGGAAAAGAAAGATCTGCTGGAGCTTTATAATGCAATCAACGGGTCTGATTATCAGGATCCCGATGAGCTGATCGTATATACATTGGAGGACGTTGTCTTTATGGGAATAAAGAACGATATCTCTTTTCTGATAGGAGAGATGTTGAATCTCTATGAACATCAAAGTACAAAGAATCCCAATATGCCGATTCGGGGACTTATGTATTTTGCCAGGAATTATGCGTCTTATATTGCAAGAAATGATTTGGATATTTATGGTACTGTGCTGCAGAAGCTGCCCTTTCCCCAGTATTATGTTTTGTATAATGGAAGAGAGGACGAGGAAGACCGGTGTACCATTGAACTGGAAGACGCATTTCCGAAGATAGAAGGTATAGAACCATGCCTAAAATGTACAGCTACGCTGTTAAATATTAACTATGGACATAATCGTGAGATTATGGAACGATGTAAAAGATTGGATGATTATGCGATATACGTTCAAAGGATCCGGGATAAGCAATCTTTGGGGATGATATTGCCGGAGGCGGTGGATAAAGCGACAAATGAATGCATCCGGGAGGGGATTTTGAGAGATATCCTATTGAAGAATCAAGCGGAGGTTAAGAATATGGTATTGGGTGTTTGGGGAACGGAAACGCATTTGCGGAAGGTAAGAGAAGAGCAGGAAAGAGATAAAAAGAAAATTGAAGAAATGGAAGAGAGAAAGATAGAGTTGGAACAAGAGGCCAGTGAACTGAAGCGAGAGACCAGTGAGCTGAAGCGGAGAAAATCTGCTATCGATCTTCTGACTCAAAGACTACTTGATTCAGGGAAGCTGGAGGAGTTGAGAAAAGCATCTTTGGATGAGGATTATCAGGCAGAGCTGTTGAAAAAGTATGATTTGATATAGAATCGAAGGAGAAAATGGATATGGCTGGGTTAAAAAAGGAACTCGGCCATAAGTATTTCACGGAATTATATAGATATTTTAATAAAATGAAAAAAAGGACTTGATTTTTGGAAAAGTTTTGCTATAATAATATTTGTTCGCTAGAACAACACCATTGCGGATTGGTGTAATGGCAGCACAGCAGACTCTGACTCTGTTAGTAGAGGTTCG
>JAUNGJ010000015.1:0-12007 GCA_030524585.1 Eubacteriales bacterium
ATAAATCTCGTCTGCGACAGTGATGTCTCCTAACATGTCCCTGTCACAGTTTTAAGGATCTGTGACAGTAGTTTCGGGTCAACATCATTTGAAATTTTTATTGAAACAGTGCCGAGCATGATCTCGATGGCGGGACTGGTTTCTTCTAGAGGAAGCATTGTGCTTCCGACAGCTGGAATGACTGAACTTTGATGATCAGGTATCACCTCAAGTTTTACAACATCCTGTTTAAGGGCTGGCTTATAATCACTACGTCCTGTGGCAGAAGGGATATCATAACAAGCTTTTTTTCTCAGTCTTTTAACCCAGTTGTAAAAGGTGCCGGGATTGATGTTATGTTCCGTACACCATTGGTAGTCACTAAGACCGCTGCTGCGGCATTCCATGATAAGTTGGTATTGTTCGTCTGCTGTGCGTCTTTGCGTTTTCATACAGGAAACCTCCATAGTTATAGTAAAACGCTCGCATTTATAGTATCTAGCGCTGATACTGTAGTAAAATGCTGGCATCTATCATCTATAATTATGGCGAATTTTGTGATGGTTTTAAATCCACCCTAAAACTATGCGCTTACGATTTTTTCATTAATCTAAGAGGTTTACATAGAATTTCTTATACTACCGAATAAACATATGACCAGGTTGATTCCATATTCAGGAATCAATCTGGTCAAAAAAATCTGGACTCCATTGGAAGGGTTCGGCCTCTTCGAAGAGTTCCTCTTCTTCTATGTCTATTTCATCTTCTGTAAAATCAAAGGGTACACTTGGAAAGTTATCGGTTTCATCGTTTGCGAGAAGGCTATCATAGGCTTCCTGTATTGTTTTTTTCAATTCTTCAAATTCATCCATAATATTACCTCCTGCTATTAGGATACTTCATATATGGGGCAATTAGTAGTGGTAATATATGGGGATGAGGAACTTTTTAATTTCTGCCTCTTGCGTATTCACAAATAACACTGGCCGCACAGCTGCGGCTTAGTGAAAATTTATCTCCGGTCGTCAGTATCAGACATTTTCTTTCTATTTCTTTGATTTTTTCTATAGGAACCAGAATGCTTTGATTACATTTAACAAAACCCAGTTTTTTTAGCTGTTCATATTCCTTGGTCAGTGTTCCGTATTTCCGAAAGCATCCGTTATCACTATGAATAATTATAGTGTGACCGAATATTTCAATATAATTTATGGAGTGTATGGGAATGCGTGCGATTCCACCTCTTGTTTTGCAGATATAAATCTGATATGAATTTTCATAATTTTGTAGTGCCTCTGTCAGGGCAGTGTCCCCGTATTTGCTAACGAAGTTGTATACTTGTTCTAATGTGCATTTTTCTAATGTGTTCTTCATGACGTATCGTTTGATTCCCCTTTCTATATATAATGACAACCGAAAGAAGAAAAACTGTCGCAAATTTACGAAAAAATCCGAATTAATTGGTTGGATAGGAAGATCGCTGCTGAGAAAAAGTAGATATCATAATTAAATTTTGATAAAATGGAAAGAGAATAGGAGGGAAAGAGTGATGAGGAAAATAAGAAGATTTTTGAGTGTTGTGCTTGCAAGCATCTGCCTGGTTATGGCTGGAGCAGGGAATATTGCTGTGCAGGCAGAGGAAGTTGGCGATGAAGGAAACTGGATTGGGGCATGGAGCACCAGTCCGGTACAGTTTAATCTGAAAGAAATCCTGAATCTGGGCTGCATTAAGTATGAGGGCGGGCTTCATTATCTGATGTTCAGGACGAGACTTCAGCCGACGGTGTCGGGTGAGGACTTAAGAGTTACACTGTCGAATGAATTTGGGACAGGGCCGCTGACGGTTGACGCCATGACAGTGGGACGGGGGTATGAAAAAGCTCCGAATACGATACAGGCAAAGACCATGAAAAAGATTACATTTCAGGGTTCTGCAAGCGTGACCATTGCTCCGGGAGAAACCGTGACTTCTGATCCGATTGGAATGTCAGTTAGCGCGCTGGAATATCTTACCTTTTCTTCCTATATGAAGAATACGAGTACGATGAAGACTTATGGCCTGATCGGCGGCGATACCTATATATCATCGGGAAATCGTACAGGTAATTATATTGCAGCGGGTGTACCGATGAAGATGGAAGGAAGCTTTGGCGAGTATTCGGTAATACCGTTGATTTCCGGTCTGGAAGTGTACAATCCGGGAGGTTCTTCAGCCGTTTTGATTGGAGATTCAACGTTAGCGAATGATATTCCGATACTGTTGGCGGGGAGGCTTCAGAATAGCGGGATTACGAATAAGGGAATCCTTCAGCAGGCAATTAAAGGAAACCGCCTGCTGGCAGATGGAGCCGGAACATTTGGAATGATATATGGCGAATCCATGATGGACAGATATGTGAGGGATGCGCTGGAGCAGCCGGGCGTGGATACGATTCTTTTGAAGGTTGGAGATAATGATATTATTCATCCGAACTGCGCAAGCATGAAGGGCAAGGCTCCGGCGGTAACTGTGCAGGAAATGATTGATGGATACAAAACTCTGATAGAGGAGGCCCATGAGCGGGGGATAAAGGTATATTTGTTTACAAGAACCGCCTGGAAGGGTTATACAAGGAATATTCTGGGAACAGGGGATGATATCCAGTGGACAGAAGAGCTGGACGCCATGCGTCAGGAGATTAATTTCTGGATCAGAAGTGAGGATAATCCGGCGGACGGATGGATAGATCTTGACTGTCTGTGTGCAGATGAGGCGGCCACCGAATTAATTCCGGAATATACTCTGGACGGTGTACATTTTACACTGACAGGGCAGCAGGCGCTTGTAAATGCGATTCCGATAGAAGAGATATTTCAGGATTGATGATAAAAGGGCAGGTAATAGCCGGGTAAATAACGGCTTTTACCTGCCTTTTGTGCGCCATATTTCTTTTGGAGCATTTGTAAAAAAATGTAAAATAGGGTTCATATTTGTCGATTATGTTATATATATTGTTTTACAGATTTATTCAGATTATTATGAAATTTAACCGACTATTATTATACTTATATATTTAGCGGACCGGAGCGTCCGGGGAAGATAGAAAAGACATTATGCAATTATGGAGACAGAGAATACTGTATATATTAAAGTTTATAAAAGAAAAGAAGCCCTGTAGGGTGCTGGATTTGGGGTGCGGTAATGGAAAAGTGCTTACATATATATGCCGATGTATGCCTGGTATCGAGCTCTATGGTGTAGACAAAAGTGAGAAACAGTGCAGGAAATTAAAAAGAAAGTTCAGCGGACATGGAAATGTTAATATTATCTTCGGTGATTTTTTGAAAGGAGATTTTGAAATTGTTCCGGTTGATATGGTTCTCATCATCGAAGTGATTGAACATCTTGATATGGGAGAGGTATTTGCCCTGCTGCAGGCACTGTGTTTTAAATTACGGGCAAAATATATATTGGTAACAACACCAAATAAAGACTATAATAAAAATCTTGATATTTTGACAGAAAAGGGATTAAGAAACAAAGATCACAAATTTGAATTTACATATGAAGAGCTCATCGCTTTTATGGAACGGTGTACTGCTGTGTTCTGTGAGTATGATATACATCAGGAATATTGTGATAAAAGCAAAGCATCATATAGTATTATTTTTGAGAGGAAGAACCATGAGAAAGAAGAAAGTTGATTGTATAATACTGACTATTTTGCAGGAGGAAAGGGAAAATCTGCTGAAAAATAATGATAAATTCATTGTATATCCAACGGAAATGAAGGATGGGGTTAATTATACGGAATTTGTTTTTTTGGATCGAAATTGTGATGTAAGAACAGGAGTAATTTGTGACTTTGGAAAATTAATGGGGATCACCAACGCAATAAAATTATTTTTTCTGGTTTCTCAGAAGTATGAATCATTATTATATATTAACGCAGGGGTTGCGGCAGGAGTGTCCGGGTTTCATATAGGCGATGTTTTTTGTGTCACAGAGCTGCAGACTATTTGTGAGAACAATGATACGTCTATTGATGATTTTCAGTTTAAAGGAGCAGATGATATTTCCATTGATCACTATCAGGGAATTATAAATAGTAATGTTATTAAAAAATCTTCAGAAGCAGCCATAGTAGAAATTATTGCAGCAGCACAAGAAAAAGAGTATTTTCAGATAATAGATTTATTTAAGCATAAATTTAATAAGGTTGTTTCAGGCAAGTGTGTAACTACATCTTCGGTTATAAAAGATGATGTGACAAAAGCAGAACTGAAAAAGATTAGGAAACTGAATGTAATTGAAATGGAAGCATATTATTTCCACGATTGGTTTAAGCTGTATCAGCGTTTGGGGCTTGTGGAAAAGAAGGCGAAGGTTTTAGTTTTTAAGGTGCCGTCTGACTCCGGAGAAAAAAGAGAAAAAGCAATGCTGGAGGAAGTAGGAGCGCGGGAACTGGCAATGAATAATCTATATATGGTGATTAGCCATCTGCTGTGTTCGGAGTATAGATTTGAGAGTGTTGGAAGAGATTCGATCGATTACTGGAATGACTGCATATTTAAGGACTATGTTGATAAATGCGCACAAAAAGAAAACAGCATAGTTTTAAGCGACTATTTCAGCAGGATTATATATAACAAGGAATACGTTCAGGTTGATTTTCGGACTTTGTGTGAAAATGTATGTAAAAGTGGAAGTATTACGATCATAGAAGGTGATGCGGGGACAGGGAAATCTACGCTGCTTGGCTTGATATTTAATGAATTAAAAGCGGAAAATAATTTACTGTATATAGACTTGAAACATTTAATTTCAAACAGCAACTATAAAGTTATCTGCAATTTTCTTACCAGAATAGTTAAGGAAAAAGAGAATATTACGTTGTTAATTGATAGTCTCGTTGGTGATTATGAACAGCAGAAAAATGAGCCTATCATGGAAGTGTTTTTAAAAATACAAGAAGAGCTGAATAGTTTTGAAGACGTTAACGTCAGCGTCTGTATTGGAAGTGATATAAGCGATAATAAATGGACAAAAAGCCGGGTATATGAGAGGGATCTGACGGCTAATAAAAGTAATGTCTGCAAGGTTTATTTGTTAAAGGAGGCATATTATTCTAACAGCCTGAAGGATATTATTACAAAGTTTGCACAGTTTTATTATTCTGACAAAGAGAAAGCGGCGGATTTTGTGGAGATTATAGAAGAATATGTGAAAAAGCATAATATTTCTTTTATAGACTTTAGAATGCTGAAAATGTTTGCGGATAAGCTGGAACTGGTTAAGAGTAAAAACTTCTTTGATTTTATACATGCCTATGTTTTGCCGAATCGAAGAAGGGCGTTAATCTCGGCGATACATAATGGAAAAGATTATAATCCAAATGATAAAGAGTATGAGTTAATGTATAAAAATATCTATACCAGATCATATATCATGGCTTATGCGATATTTGACAAAATCAAAAAGGGGGATAAGCAGTATTTTTCGGAAAATGTTCTGATTTTTTCGGATAATATAAATTATTTCTTTAGTGCCTTGGTTGGGGAAAATATAAAATGCTGTCTGGAGTTCTGTGCTTCCATTCAATCAGATGATAAATGCAGTGATTATTTGCTGGCAATCAAAACACAAATATTATATGCATTATCTAATGTTACTGATAATAAGAATAGATCAGAAGTACTTCGGATGCTGGATGACGAATTTGATGCTGCGCGTCAGAGAATCAAGACAGATAAAACGAGTCAGTCATTTGTGATTTTCAGAACGACCGGAATTGCGTTGGCCAAAGTAAGACAGGATTCTGAGCCGATCAATATTATAAATGATGTTATTTGTAAAAATAAAGAACTTCGAAAGTATAATCTGTTTTTTCACTTTTTATATTATTCACAGCAGGAGTTCAGCTACAATGATATTAACGCTGAAATAGGCAATGTGAATTTTGAGACTATTGTAATTACCTATAATACACTGATGAGACAGCTGAAAAGCAGCGGTTTATTAAAATATCACATTTTTTTGACTTTGGTCTCATTGATAGAATTTTCAAAGGATATAAAACATTTTCCTGGAAGTAATAAGGATGAACTGATCAATTCTGTCAGGACATTTATGCAGGAAGAAACTATTGAGGATAAGAAGATACTGGCCTATGCAGAGGAATATGTTGATTAAGAAGGACGTTATTCATCTATGGAATTATTTGAGCTCGCCGGAGAAGCTGATATACGCAGATTATTTATTAATTATGGGGTGTAATGAACTGAATTTTGTAAGATATGCCGCAGAATTATATAAACAGGGCTATGCCCGGAAGATTGTTGCAACCGGCGGAAATATGGTCGATAATATGTTGGAAAGCAGGAAGATCGTTCATTTGTTATGTGACCATGGAATTGATGAGCAGGATATTCTGGTGGAGGAGAAAGCCAAAAATACGTTTGAGAATCTGGAATTTTCTAAAAGGTTATTTAAATCGGGGGAAAGAATATTAATTGTTCATCGTCCCTTCTGCAAGATGAGGGCATATCATACTGCGTTGAAAGTGTTGGCCGATTATCAGGTGGGGATATGGTCTCCTCATTATGCATTTGATGAATATGTGAAGCTGTATCATTCATCTGACAGATTGATTAATTTATTAGTAGGCGAGCTTTATAGAATGATTATGTATCCCAAGCTGGGCTTTTTCGGTCAGGTTATCATTCCGGGGGATGTTATTAGGTCATATAATAATCTTGTTTCTGTTGGCTATACGGATAATCTGATCGATTTATCCTCATTTATTAAAGAGTAAAAGAACGCTGCATGGTAGAAAATAACATGCAGCGTTCTTTTATATATTGTATTCAGATTTGCTATCATATATAATAGTTTATAGTACATGAAGGGCAGGAAAGAAAGTTATGACAGACAAAGAACTTCGCAAGTTAAGGCGCGAAGAATTGCTGGAAATGCTAATAGAGCAGGGGAGAAAGGTAGAAAGCCTGCAGGAGCAGCTGGAGGAGATGCAGAAGAAACTGGATGACCGTGAGATACGGATCAATCAGGCAGGAGATATTGCCGAGGCATCGCTTCAGATTAACGGGGTTTTTGAGGCAGCACAGTCGGCAGCCCGGCAGTATTTGGAGAATATTCAGCGATTGAGTGGGCGGCAGGAAGAGATCTGCACAGAGTTGGAGAGAAGCATTCGCGAACAGTGTGCGGATACAGAGCGAAGCACCAGAGAGAGATGTGAGGCCATGGAGAGGGAGACAGAGGCAAGATGCGAAGCTATCGAGAGAGAATGTGAAGAAAAGTGTCAGACCATGAAGCGGGAAACGGAGGAGAACTGCCGGATACTGCGCCAGAATGCGCAGAAGGAAGCGGATGCGCGCTGGGCAGATCTGGAGACCCGGTTGGAAGGATTTTACAATGCTCATAAGGGGCTTCGGGAATTAATGGCGGCAGCAGGTGGAATTAAGCTGGAATAGAGTTGGCTGTTCAGTATGGGAGGAGAACCGGGGATGGTTGAAGAACAGAATCTGTTTGAACCGCTGATAGAGAGAGAAAGGAAGCGGAAAGGACGGTATGTGCTGTGTGCTCTGGCGATTGGGACAGCCGTCATCTGCTATCTGCTTTTGCAGATTGTTTTTGGCGTTACGAAAGTGGACGGCGAATCCATGGAACCGGAGATCCAAAATGGCAGTATCGCAATATTCTGCCGCCTGGAGAAAGACTATAAAGAAGGCGACGTTGTGATTGCCAAAGTAGAGGGACGGCAGATCGTAAAGAGGATTCTGACGGTTGACGGCGGAAGCGTGTTTCTGATGGGAGATAACCAGGCGCATTCTATAGATTCGCGGACATTTGGAGAGATTGACAGCAGACAGATTTTAGGAAAAGTGATTTGTGTAATACGCTTTTTGTAAATGAACAGGTGAAAGGGCAGGTGCGATTGATATGGAAAGAGACAGATTGCAGGAGATTCGGGAGTATATTAATAATCTGACGATCAAGAAAGCATTTTTCGGCGGATATGACAGGGAAGACGTCTATGTAAAGCTGGGCGAGATTTCCGGAATGTATCAAAAGTATGTTTCTGAAATTTTGGAGAAGGCGAAGCAGCAGACCGCGGACTATGAGCAGAGACTCCGGGCTTCTGAGATGCTGGTGAATGAGCTGAACAAGAAGCTGGGAGTGCTTTCTGCTGAGCAGAGAAGTAAGGACAAGGAGAAAGAGGAGCTGAAGGGAGTGTATCAGGCATACTGTAAGAACATACTTCAGCAGTATTCGGATTCTCTTAGATCTTTGTCTGCAGAATTTGCTCAGATACTGGAAAATGTTACGAATCTGCAGGATAATATTATAAATATGGAGAATGTGGATATTTTTGAGATGGAGCAAAAAGAGGCGCCGGAACTTCAGGCGGCTGAAGAGGTTCAGGAACAGCCGGAAGAATGAGAATCTGCTGCATTTTAAATGAGCTCGGAAGAATAGAAAAAACTGATAAATTTCTAGTTGCTGAACAATAATTAAGTGATATAATATTTGTAAAGAATACATAATTGGCGCTATTAATATGTGCGGTATATTTAAAGTGCCCAGACAACGGAAACTGCATAACGAGGAGACATCATAATGAAGAAAAAGATTACTGAGGTGCCGCCGATCGTCCAGTTGGAAGGCGAGCTGAAACGGGAGCGATATAAGCGCAGATATCGTTCGGTTTTTCGAAGCACGGTCAGTGTTTTAATTATTGTCGCAGCAATCGCCATACTGGTAGCTACGCTTTGGATGCCGGTTCTGCAGATATATGGGAATTCCATGACGCCGACGCTTCAGGATGGAGAGATTATTTTTACGGTAAAGACCAGTGAGTTTGAGCCCGGCGATATTATTGCGTTTTATTATAATAACAAGATTCTGGTGAAGCGCGTGATCTGTGAGGCCGGAGATTGGATTGACATTGATAAAAAAGGCAATGTTTATATCAACGATGTTCGATTGGATGAACCCTATTTGACAGAAAAAGCGCTGGGTGAATGTGATATTAAACTGCCATATCAGGTGCCGGATGGAAAGATTTTTGTTATGGGTGATCATCGGTCAACATCTGTGGATTCGCGCAGTAAGACGGTAGGATGTGTGGCGCAGGAACAGATGGTGGGAAAGATTGTGTTTCGAATCTGGCCGCTGAGGCGATCAGGTGTAGTGAAGTAGAAAGGGGGGATTCTGAATGCGGGAGTTATTCTCGAGGGCGGCGAAATATCTGGCCCAAAAGCGCCGTCATAAGATATGGATAAAAGTGGTCAGCTGTCTGGCGTGTGCAGTTGTATTCTGTACCACTTATGCGCTTATACTCCCTGCTATTACGGCGGAAAAAACAACATGCGGATATGAAGAGCATGTACATGAGGAAGAGTGCTATGCTCCGAATGGTGATCTGACCTGTCAGCTTACGGAACATACTCATACAGAAGCGTGTTATACCTTAACAGAGCTGTCCGAAGAAGAGGTTACGGAGGATGCACCGCAGGAGTATGAGGTTTCGGAGGATGCAGTACAGGAGACTGCGGCGAAGAGTCTTCCTCAGGAACTGAGCGGCGTTTGGGCAGAGGATGTGCTGGCTGTGGCAGAGAGTCAGCTTGGCTATAGAGAGAGCACCAGTGACTATATTGTTGACGAAAACGATGAGGTGAAGGGATACACCTGTTATGGTGATTGGTATGGAAATCCCTACGGTGATTGGTGCGCTGAGTTTGTTTCCTTCTGTATGCGTTACGCAAATGTGGTGAATATGCCATATGATTCGGATTGCGCCAACTGGATCGCGGTCCTTTCCGATGAGGAATATGGTCTTTATGAGAAGGCAGAGGAGTATCAGCCAAACCCTGGAGATATTATTTTCTTTGATTGGGAGCAGGATGGCATTTCCGATCATGTAGGTATTGTAGAAGAATTTACTGCGTCTACGGAAACAGAGAACGGAACGGTCAGGACGATTGAAGGCGATTCGGAGGACGCGGTTTCGCGTGTTACATACAGTGTGGACAACCCGGCTATACTGGGGTATGGAAGACTTCCGGAGATGGAGACAGGATATATTTGCGGAAAGATTTCACATACGCACAATATACATTGTTACGACTTTAAGGGCGAACAGATCCTCTGTCCAGCAGAAGAACACAGCCATACGGAGGATTGCAGCCCGCAGCCTGAAACACCGGCTGAGGAAGCGGCAGCGTTAGAGGAAGCAGCTGTTCCGGTGGGACTTGCGGGAGATGCAGTCGGTAATAGTGTAACCTTCAAGGTTATGATTGACGGGGAATGGAAAGCTCTTGGTTCTTGTTCTTATAATTCCGGTGAGGTAGATGGCTCGCAAAGGGCGTACATCACCTCCGATATGGCGGAACGGTTCTTTGGTGCATATGGATATACGGCCGGGACAGAGCCTGGAAGTCACTTTGGCTATAGCTATGACGATATTTATCATATTTTTTATACCAGTAATGGAGTAGTCAGCAACTTTTGCATGGACGTTCGAGACGGTATTATTGCAGAGAATAAGGAGGTACAGATATACGGGGCAAATAATACGGATGCTCAGACCTTCAGAATCTGGCAGGCTGAAGAAGGCTACAGCTACATTACTCCGATCGCGAACAGTTCCCTGCATATAAATGTTCTGGGCGGAGGTTCGAGAGATGGAACGAAGCTTGCGCTTCACAGTGCTACGGATGATTCAAGCCGGTGGAAGCTGGTGTCTTACGACAACGGTACAACGGCGTTCTACTCTAAGAATGCACCGGATTCTGCCTGCATCGATGTGGACAGCGGACGGCAGGAAGATGGTGTTCAGCTTCAGATCTGGGCGAATGGAGACAATCGTTACTGGCATCTGGATAAGCAGTACCGAATCTCCAACAATATTGTTTCTTCCAAAAACAGCGATGGCACATACAATATCGGATTAACGGAAGAGAGTAATGGAGATATTGTCTGCTATTATCTGCCGGGAGAGACGGAAGCTGGAATTACGAACGCGGCAGAGGACGAGATATCGAAGAAGAATAGCTTTTGGTCTGTTACTGTGCGGGATGATAATCATGCGGTCTATACCGACGAACAGCTTCGCGGCATGGTACAGTATGTGAAAAACAGCGGTCAGGCCACCGTTACGGTGCAGAATGGCAATGGTATTCTCTGGTCCTGCACAGGGAAGAATGGAGAAGCAGTGAACGTGGTACAGACTGAGTCGGGAAATAGTACCACTTTCGTGCTGACCGATATTACTCAGCCGACCGAGATTGTGGCCACGAAGGATAATCCATCCTTTACAGTACAGTATTATGCTAATATCCCGCGCCTGGCAGATTCCGGCGGAGCGACAACACTGGCTGTCATTGATACATCGGGTGGGATATTGCCGACCAATGGCTCGACGCCATCCTATAAATCTCTGCAGCTTGAAGGAACCAATCAATATACTGGTCAGAACCGTGGCGATGAGACGCAGCTCTATAAGGTGATGACCAAAACTGAGCTGACGAAGATGTATACAGAGGGACAGTTCCAGTATGAGACGTCGCCGGATCTGTATTACTTTAATAAGCTTAAGGATAACACGGATTACAATCTGGAAGAGATCTGGGTATTGAAAAGTGGCAGGAACGCTGACAGTACGAACAGGGATGATTGGGAAATCTATCCTGCAGATGCTGCATTTACGAACAAAGCGGATGAAGCAAATGACAAAACAATATTGCTCAATGACGGTGCGGTGATCCGCCTGGTGTCCGGCTGCAGCAACGGGGATTATGTCAATGAGACGACTTTCTATGATTATAATATTTCCAGTGGGCAGAATGATGACGGAAGATGGCGTACCGGTATCACCGGAATTAATGCTGAGAGTAATTATGGCACCAGTATCAATGGCGAGCGTACGTGGAGTTCCTATGCGGATGTACTGGCATTCGGCAACGCCAACTGCGGAACCGGAATGTCTGGCTACCTGTTTGCTGACGGTACACTGAATAAATATAATAG
>JAUNGJ010000015.1:12107-51030 GCA_030524585.1 Eubacteriales bacterium
ACCGTGTGGGAGACACCTACACCCTCAGCGCTGCCACACTGAATAATTCCAATGGTCAGCAGGATACCATTAGCGATCTGCAGTATTTCTTTAACCCTTCGCCAATCAAAGGGAAGACACATACGGATATTCTGACCAATAATTTCTGGCCTATGGATCAGGCGGCGGGTAAAACAGATGCTCTGTGGGGTGAATATGGTAATACTGGAAAGTTTCAGGGGTTTGCAGAGAGTAACAATGGAAGTTGGGAACATCTTGCGGTTAATTTTCCGCCTAGCGATGATGGTAACGCCCATAACTGGTTCTTTGGAATGAATTTCTCTCTCAGTTTTAGCCTGACAGAGGATTATCTGGGACCGCTGGAGTATTATTTCTTTGGTGATGATGATCTGTGGGTATTTTTGGATGGTCAGCTTGTATGTGACATCGGCGGCGTTCACAGCTCGGTTGGCGAGTATGTGAATCTGCGGGATTATCTGCCGGAGGGCTCCTCCGGGGAGCATACCCTGTCCTTCTTCTATACAGAACGCGGCGCGTCAGGCTCCACATGCTATATGAGCTTTACCCTGCCTTCCGTATCCAGTGCAACGACTGCGCGGGATACCGGCAGCCTGCAGCTTTCGAAAAAGCTGAATAATACAGGAGATACGGATTACAGTGAAGTGGGATACCAGTTCAAGGTGGAATTACTGAAAGAGGAGAATGGCGAACCGCTGACACAGACCTATAGCTATATGCGCAGTGACAATACCTACGGAACCATCCGCAGCGGCAATACTATTACGCTGCGCCAGAATGAGAGCATTACTATTCGGGGGATTCCGGCGGGAACCTATTATCGTGTAACAGAGCTTACCACAGAAGGATATCAGACTACGGCAAACAGTGTGAAGGGGTATATCGCCAGCGGCACGATTGAAACTGGCGGAACAAAGCCGGCCGCGTTTGTAAATACTCCGTATCATGAGCTGCCGGGAACCGGCGGTTCGGGAACCTTATGGTATACGTTTGGCGGAATTGCCCTAATGGCAGGAGCGCTGATGTATGATATAAACCGACGGAGAAAAAGGGGAATATAGGCAGATCCTTTTATTCGCGGACAAAATATTTTATAAAGAAAGGAAAAGAGTATATGAAACGAACAAAGAAACTTGTCAGCCTTCTGCTGACACTGATCATGGTTCTTGCAATGGGAACCAGTGCTTTCGCAGCAGGTGAGACGGGAAGCATTACTATTAAGGATTCATCGACAGTTTCTGTGGCGGGAAAGACCTTTAACGCGTACAAGATTCTGGATGTGAAGCTCGTTGGCGATGGATATGTCTATACCGTACCGGCTGATATGAAAGGATTTTATGCAAATCGTTATGGCTTGACCGGTAATGAAGGCGATTTTGACGCACAGGTAGCTACAAAGATTAATGAGGAAGAAGATTTGTTTGCCTTTGCTGCGGCTGCACTGGCAGCTGCCAAGAACGCAGGGATTACTCCGAGCACAGCTAATGCTGACGCAGGTGCTGAATCTGTAACTATCAGCGGGCTGCCGCTTGGCTACTATGTAGTGGAGGATGCAGGCGCTGCTACTCCGATCTCTGCGCTGATTCTGGATACGACAAATCCGGATGTTGCCATCGAGATCAAGGCCGATAAGCCTGGCGTTGATAAGAAGATTGACGGGGACAAGGACACGGATGAGGGAACAACAGGCGATGTGCAGTATAACAACGCTGCTGTAGGCGATAAGGTTCCTTACAAAGTGACCTCTAAGGTTCCGGATATGACCGGTTATACCAAGTATTACTTTGTAGTGAATGATACCCTGTCCAAGGGCCTGACCTTCAATGATGATGCTGCCATTACTGTGGGAGAGAAGACATTAGTGAAAGATACCGACTACACGGTAACTTCTACTGAGAATGCCGATGGCACCACCTCTGTGGAGATCGTGTTTACGGACTTTATTCAGTATAAGGATCAGACAAATGATGCTATCACCATCACCTACTCTGCTACTGTAAATGAGAATGCCGTGATTGGCACGGAAGGCAATCCTAACAAGGTTACGCTGACTTATTCTAATAATCCGAACGTGAAGGATAATGGTGATCCGGAGAATCCGGACAAGCCAAAACCAGACAGCCCGGTAGGCGAGACTCCTGAGAGCGAGACCCGTACTTATGTAACAGATGTTGAACTGATCAAGGTTGATCCGCAGGGCAACCGCCTGACAGGCGCTGAGTTCAAGCTGGAAGGAACAAAGCTGAACACAGTACTTGTTCGCAGCGACGTCTATACTGAGGACGCGGATGGAGCATACTGGAAACTGAAGGATGGTTCGTACACAACCGACGATCCAAATACTGAAGGTATGGATCAGACAAAGTACGAGAGCACAACTACCAAATACACCAAGTCTGTTGAGACTACAACCATTGAAAAGGCAGAGAATGTGACCTATACAGGTACGGTTGGCGCTGACGGCGTGCTTCGTTTTGAAGGTCTGGCTGCAGGTACTTACACCATCACTGAGATTAAGGCGCCAGACGGATACAATCTGTTGAAAGATCCTATTACTGTTACGATCGGATTCACCGCTCCTGCAAGCGGCAGTACGGAGTGTACCTGGACCTATACAGGAACTGACGTTGTAAATGGAACGAACACCAATCATGTGACCATTACCAACAAGGCTGGTTCTGAGCTGCCTTCTACCGGCGGCATGGGTACTACCCTGTTCTATGTCATTGGCGGTATCCTGGTAATCGGCGCAGCCGTTCTGCTGATTACAAAGAAGCGTATGAGTGCAGAGAAATAGATCTTTTGCTCTATTCATTGACACAATAAACAGACTGTACATATACCGGGAAGGGTGCCTATCCCTTCCCGGATAACAGTATGACAGTGGTAAGGAGAATCCTGCATGAAAAGAAAGAACTTGTCAACGGTAATTTTAATACTGATTTTTCTTGTAGGACTGTCCTTGCTGCTGTACCCGACGGTCAGCGATTATTGGAACTCCTTTCATCAGTCCAAAGCCATAGCCGAATATACCGAGCAGGTGGCTGAGCTGGATAATGAGACCTATGAACGGCTCTGGAAGGACGCCCAGGATTACAACCGGACACTGATAGGCAAAGCTGGCCGCTATGATATGACAGAGGAAGAACAGGAAGAGTATGAAAGCCTGCTGAATGTCTCCGGGAACGGGATCATCGGCTATATTGAGATTCCCAGTATCCGGTGCAGCCTGCCTATCTACCACGGAGTGGACGAGGCGGTACTTCAGATTGCGGTGGGACATATCGCGGGTTCTTCCCTTCCGGTAGGAGGAAAAGGCACCCACTGTGTCCTGTCCGGCCACCGGGGCCTGCCGAGCGCCAAGCTGTTCACCAATCTGGATCAGCTGACGGAGGGCGATACGTTCATCCTGCGGGTGCTGGATGAGACCCTGACCTATGAGGTGGATCAGATTCTGATTGTGGAACCCCACGAAATGGATGCGCTGGAGATCGAGGAAGGGAAGGACTACTGTACCCTTGTTACCTGTACTCCATACGGCATCAACACTCACCGGCTGCTGGTGCGGGGCCATCGGGTGGCAAATCAGGATGAGGCCGATGAGGCGCGCGTTACTGCGGATGCACTTCAGATTGAGCCTGTGATTGTAGCACCGGTCATGGCAGTACCGATGCTGCTGATACTGTTGATCGTGCTGCTGGTGAAAACCCGCAGAAAGAGATAAGGAGGAAAATCTATGCCGATACGAAAAAGATTGTTTGCACTGCTTGCTGCGGCAGTGATGATATGTGCCATGGGCGCAGATGCTTTGGCCCATGATGTACCGGACACATCCCGGAACGGTTCCATACAGATCAGCATGCACATGGGAGAGACGGCGGTTGGCGGAGGAACGCTTGCGCTGTACCGGATTGGCGACGCCTGGGAGAATGACGGAAATTATGACTTTGTATTAACCGAAGCGTTTGCTGACAGTGGGGTATCGCTTGCGGATATCCAGTCTTCCGGGACAGCGAAAGAGCTTGCGGACTATGCTGCAGACCACGGCCTTGCGGGTGTGACAGGAGAGATTGGAAGTGACGGGCAGGTGTCCTTTGACGGATTGGAGCTGGGGCTGTACCTTCTGGTGCAGGAAGAAGCGGCCTTGGGCTATAATAAGGCAGAGCCGTTTCTGGTGAGCGTTCCCATGATGGAAGACGGAAGCTACATTTACAGCGTGGATGCAAGCCCCAAGGTGGAGCTTACAAAGGTGTCTGAACCGGAGAAACCAAAGCCGGAGAAACCGACCGGTTCCAAGCTCCCACAGACCGGACAGCTGAACTGGCCGGTGTTTGTTCTGGCAGTGTCGGGAGTGCTCCTGTTTTCTATGGGTTGGATGCTGCGGTTTGGAAAGAGAAGAGACGGCTATGAGAAATAGAATCGGAACGACATGTATGGTACTGGGGGCGGTGCTGCTGCTGGCGGCGCTGTCTCTTTTTGGATGGAATCAGCTGGAAGCGAAAAAAGCAGGGGACGCATCGGGAAAAGCGCTGACAGAAATCCTGGCGCAGATAGAGAACCAGCTGCCGGACGGGATACCGGATCCCTATGACACGGCCATGACGGAGAAAATCATAGACGGATATGGCTATGTAGGCTATCTGGATATTCCAGCGCTGAACCTACAGCTTCCGGTCATGTCGGAATGGGATTATGAAAGGCTTAGGATTGCGCCCTGCAGGTACAGCGGCTCGGTGAAGTCGGATGATATGGTGATTGCCGGTCATAACTATCGGCAGCATTTTGGAAGTCTGCAGAGGCTGTCGGTTGGAGATGCTGTTATTTTTACAGATATGGATGGGGTGATTCATTCCTATGAGGTGGCGGCGGTGGATGTTCTGTCACCGACAGCTATAGAGGAAATGACAGCGGGAGAGTATGATCTGAGCCTATTTACCTGTACATACGGAGGAAAGAGCCGTGTCACGGTGCGCTGTGACCGTGTGAGTACAGAGAAAAAATCATATATGGATTAAGATAACAAAAAGAGACGTTCTGCTGTCGGAACGTCTCTTTCCCGTTGATTAAGTGCGCTTATAAATACATCCTTGGAGAATCTGGAAATTCTATTAGAAGATTGTCGTCTTCTGCATCATCGGAGTCATCCGACGATACTGGTGATAAGTAAGGGGTGGGATCAACCGCAACACCATTTTCCTCTACCTGGAAATGCAGATGAATACCGGTAGAATTGCCGGTGGTGCCGGTAAGACCAATCTGCTGTCCTTTTTCCACATGCTGTCCTTCCGTTACAAACATCTTACTGTGGTGCATGTATTTGGTGACGAGTCCGTTGCCATGGTCAATGATAATCCAGTTGCCCGCAGATTCGTTCCAGCCGACCGTAATAACTGTGCCGGCTTCAGCGGCATAAGTAGGAATAACGGCGCCGTTTGTGCCTAAGTCTATGCCTTTGTGGAATTTATTATCAAAGGTGCGGTAGCCAAAGCTGCTGGTGATGTAAGAACCGGGGCAGGGATCTGCAAATCGCCCAATCATATCGCCAAATTCCTTCAGGGTCATCCTGTCCAATCTATATAAATCGTACTGTTCCATCTGGCTGATCAGATGCTGCGCATACTGCAGGCTGGTTGCCCAGCGGGAACCGATTTTCACTGCAAAGGTGTTGGCATCGGTTACATTGGCGGTAAGGTCACTGTAGACCTCCTTCAGTATCCTGGTACGGTCCTCGATACATTCTGTGTAGGTATTATACACCCGAAAACCGGCGGTAATTGTGTAGTATTCTCCGGAAGCAGCCTGCTCTCCGGTACGCATATCAACAGTTCCGGCAGTTCCCACGCCTTTGATTCCGAACAGATTACAGTACTGGAATGCAAGGTAGGAAAGGCCCTGATGCTGTTCGCCGCCCGGTCCGTATTTGCCAAAGCCGGATTCCTGGATAATCTGAGCAATTGTCACGGAAGCCGGATAGCCGGTCTCATCCTGACACTTTAATGCTCCGATAATCATTTCCTGGGTAATAAAAGAAGGAATATTATCAATCGGAAGAGCGGCATTGTATTTAATCTTATCTTCCTGATTCAAAAACAGTTCTGATGGGTTATACGATGGCTGTACATAGACAGCATCCGGACTCTCATCATAGGTGTGGCTGTTCGGATTAACAGAAACTGTACTGTCAGAGCTGCTGCTATTATCTGGCTGAGCCAGGGGTCCAGAGCTGCTATCAGAAGAATTCGTATCTGTGGAAGCATCATTCGAAGCATCGGTATCCGAATTACTGTCATCCGGAGTCTCTGTATTCGAAGGATCATCATCTGACGGATCGGTATCTGTAACATCGCCATCGGAAGGCGTTACATCTTCGGTGCTGTCATTTGAAGTATCCGTATCTGAAATACCGTCATTCGAAGTGTCCGGATCAGTGGTATCATGATCAGAGGTACTGCCCTCGGAAGAATCGGTATCTGTGTTATCGCTTAGATCTTCTCCGGAATTATCGGCAGGTTCCGGGGTGACGATTGTATCACCGGAAGAGCCCGTATCGTAAGAAGCATCATCGGATGGAGTCAGGACTTCGGTACCGGAAGAAACGGCAGGTTCTGGGGCTGCGAGATCATCCGTACTGTTTTCAGTTGAAATATCCACTTCTTCTGTCAGCGCTGAGGAACTGTGGAAAGATGCAGACAGCATTGCGAGAGATACAGCCGCAACTACTGCAATTCGTTTACAAGTTTGTGTGACTTTTTTCAACTTACACTCCTCCTGTCAATTAGTATACATATATAATATATCATAACATATGAAATACCTGCTTGGCAAGAATAGAGGGATTAAACAGGCTAAATTTGTGTAATAGATTAAAGCAGCTGAATTTGCGAAGCAGTTTTTGTCTGGTTGACAACCTGTTCAAAATTGATATATAGTATAAATAGGTAGATAAAGTCACCGCATATCAATAATGTAATAGAAGGATATGAGAATATGAAAGTGGATAAAGAGTTTGTTTTGAGGGAAATTGCCGGAGATTATATTATTATTCCGACAGGTAAAACAGTACTGGAATTTAATGGGCTGATTACTGTAAATGAAGTGGGGGTATCCCTGTGGAATATGCTTCAGAATGAGACTACACTGGAGGAACTTGTACAGGGAATACTGGATGAGTATGATGTAGAGGAAGAGGTTGCAAGAGAGGATATACAGGAATTTTTGGATACGCTTGTATCTGGTGGAATTCTAGCAAAGGATATACAGAATGCAGATGAAGAATCAATATGAGCCTTTAACGCAGGGTCAGCAGTATATAGATAAGACAGAAGCATTGGAGAAGGGAATCGAAGTATTCCCTTCTATTTATATTGAAGGAGCGGCAGCATTGGGGAAGACAACGGCGGTAAGAATGCTGCTTGCAAAGCATCCGGAAGTGGCGCCTGCCGTTTTCTGGATGGATGAAGAGATGGAGAATCCGTCAGGATTTGTGAAGAGTCTTCGGGAATTGAAAAACAAAATTGCGGGAGAGCAATTGTTGGAAATAAAAAGTTGGGTGATTTTTGAAAATATAAACAGGAAAATCACCGGGGAAATGATAACAGAGATTATAAAATTTCTGCAAAAAATGCCTGCCGGTAATAGGGCGATATTAATTGGCAGAGAAAGACCTGCAGAAGAATTTTTGGAATTGTACTGGAAGAGGATGATGGAATTTATTTCCATAGAAACATTTTTGTTTTCTCGCGAAGAAGTGTTCTGTATGGCGGAGAGAGCAAAAAGCAGGATTGATCCGGGGAAAATATATGCAGAGACCGGAGGCTGGGCAGGATGTGTAGACATTATGCTCCGCATGTCTGCAAGGAATACGGAATGGACAGAACAGGAGCTGCGCAGCAGCTATGAGATGAATACATATATTTACAATACGATACTGGGTGTATTATCGGAAGAGGAACAGGAGCTGATGGAACGGGCGGCGTTCTGTCCGTGGATTAACGAAGAGCTTTGCAGAGAAGTATGGGATTTGCCGGATTCTGTGGATGTATTGGAGAGACTTGTAAGAAAAGGAATGCTAGTTCATGACAGAAACAAAAATAGGTGGAAAATTGTCCCTCTTTTCCGGGCAAATTATCAAAAAGATGGGAAAATACATGGATTACGGCAGACGAAAAAATTTGGGGAGCTTTTAAGCGAGTGGTATGAAAGGCATGGTTATATTAAGGAAGCACTGGGATGTCTGAAGGAATCTGGCGCTGAAGAAAAGTATCGCCGATGTATGGTAAAGTATTATGATAAAGTGCCATTTTTAGGCATTTCTTATAAGGAGGCTGTCGGATGGCGGGACTCTTCTCCGCAAATGATTTATCTGCGGGGAATGTATGCGTATTTTCACCAGAATCGTGAGCGGTTTCGGAAGGAAATCAGGCGATTGGAAAAGGCAGAAGGAAAGGACAGATGCAGCAGAGAGGTTTATCTGAATCTGATGTATATAAATCCAGAGAAGTCGTTGGATAACTGGCTTACTTTATTGGAAGAGATGTCGAAGGACGGAGAATCTTTCCGACTATATGGAATGCTGGGTGGATCGGTTACTTTTTTATGCGGATTCAGAGATCTTTCCGGCCTATTTGCCTGTACACGAAAAGAGGAAAATCATAGAGCACGTATTTGGAAAGAATGTCTGGGCGAAAAGGAATGGATGGCATATCAACTGGCCAGGATAGACTATTATATGGAGACGGATCGTCTCAAATCATTGAAAGAAGAGGATAAGAAATTAATAGATCGTTTCATGGGAGAATTTAATGCACAGAATCTGGCATATGGGCAGCTTTCCTGGCAGATTCGACTGGCAGGTTTACATTTATTATGTAAAAGACAGGCAATGGAATCTGAATTGGAGCTGAATGAGAATATCGGGCAATTAGAGCAGATGCTGTGCAAGGAAGAGAATGTGATCTGTGTGAGAAATGCGGAGGCAGTTAGCAGCATGTATGCATCATGGCGTAAAGAGTCGGAGAAGCTGACACGCTGGCTGCGCCGCGCAGAGCAGGAGCGGAATATAGAGGTGGAAGAAGGTAATTACTATTATCTCTGCTGTCAGGCAAAAGGATATTTGCTGCTCGGTCAGTATGAAAAGGCCGAGAAAATATTGCGGGGAATAATCCCTTATCTTCGAAATAACAGACGTTACCGGTATTTGGCAGAGATTCTGTTCGAGCAGGCGCTGATTAACTGGGAAGCAGGAAGACATAGTCAGGCACTGCAGAGCATCATAGAATCCTTCCTGGTCAATGGAGATTCCAGATATGTGGCGATATATACAAGCTATGGCAAGCGGGGGAAGAATGTATTAGATGCGTATATAGAATGGCAGCGCGCGAATGCCCCGGAAGGTTGGCATAGAAAGAAAAAATATAATTACGGCAATGTGCTTCGGATGCCAATGGAAGATTATTTGGAAGTGATCCTGCGCTGTATTAGGCGTGAGTCCAGAAATAATCAGATATTTCTTGAGGAAATGCCGGAAGAGCGGCTGACTATGATGGAGACTATTATTCTTCAGGATATCGGGAGAGGACTTACCAATGCGGAGATATGTGCGGAGCTGAACCTGAAGCTCCCGACGGTAAAAAGCCATATCTATAGTCTGTATAAGAAGCTGGGTGTGAACAGCAGGGTACAGGCAATAATTAAAGGGAAGGAAAAAGGGATCCTGGATTAGGTAAATTGCCATTTATGAACTTGAATATGTGAGGTGAAAAAAGCTCTGAACGGGCCGGAAATGGCGTGTTTTAGGGCTTTTTTGTGTGCAGAGAAATTGGGAGTGGGTGGATGAAAAGAAAAGTAAATCGGAATTTACCGTTAATATAACAGGTCAAAGATGGAAAAGAGGGGAAGGTATTGGCTGCAAGAAGAAAATACAAGAGAAGAGGACGAAGAAAGAAGCAAAAAAGGAGCATTAAATGGCTTTGGGGATTATTGGCTGTCATTATTATAATGCTGATCGTTGTAATTGGATGGAATATATATAAAAAAAGTACAGAAAATCAGATGACAGAAGAAAAGCAGGAAGCAGAAGACATGTCAGAAGATAAAGGGTTTGATTTCCCATATGATTTGGAAGATGGAAAATTGGAAGTAAATTCTTTGTTTCAGTTTACTGGAACAAATCCGGACTACGGGGATGAAGAAGGCGAAGATATTGCGTCCCTTGAGGTGATCAACAAATCTGACCAGCATTTGGCGTCTGCAGAAATCAAGGTGAGTCTCGGAGCTGGGACAGAGTTAACCTTCGAGATCACAGATGTTCCGGCAGGACAATCCGTGATGGTGTTTGAAAAAAATAATACGAGTTATGACACTTCTGATAAGTGTATCGCTGTAGAAGATACAGCGGAGTTTGAAGAGACAACTGCACTGATGGAGGACAAGCTTATCGTGGATGTGCAGGAAACGACAGTTACTTTGACGAATACAACAGGTGAAGACCTGATAAATCTGCTTCTCCACTGCCATTGTCTTGTGGATGATACATACTTTGGCGGTTTAGTATACAGTTACCCGATAGAAATGATTCCGGCAGGTCAGAGTGTTACTGTCCAGGCGGATGAATGTTATATGGGAACAGCATCAGTTGTCCGAGTAAGCCAGGACAATGGAGAGGAATAGTACAGGCAGAGAGTGCCTGGGAAAGGGAGGAGTGAAGAAAAATGAAGGTTTACGAAAAACCGAGGGTTTCATTTGAAAGGTTTGAACTGTCTCAGCATGTGGCTGACTGCGGCTGGGAATTACAATCAAACGATGTGAATAACTGTTATGCAACCGGCGATCCAGAATGGTGCTATCCGACTGATGTAAAGGCATTTACGCCAGGGGTTACTGTATCGGGCTGTGATGTAGAACCGGAAGGCTACTGCTATACAGTAGGTTCCGGCGGTATCGGTTTGTTTAAATCCTGATTATGGAGAGTAAACATATTAAAATATCTTTTTCTGGCATCACTTTTAATATAGATTATGCATGCCCGGTAGTGGTTACAAAGCACTTTATTCCATTTCTGGAAGGCGATACGGAGATACAGTATAATGTAGAATTCCGGGAGATAGAGACGCTTCCTGTTATAGAGGGAGATGTATTAGCGCATAAGCTGGAATATCAGGTGTTCCGAACGCCGGAAGGAATTGTCCGGCAGTTTCATGATCCGGTCAATGGTGACAGGCCGTATGCGGTTACGACCTGTGATTGGCCCAATAGAAGAATTCTTGTTCAGTACATAAGAGGTGCAGAGGAATTTATCTGTGAGACAGGAAATAGTTTCTTCCATGTAGGGTGGGAGAAGGTCTTGTTAAGAGAAGCGAGAATGATTCTCCATGCAGCCTGCGTGGACACTGCTTACGGCGGAATCCTATTCTCGGGCCCATCGGGAGCAGGAAAATCGACACAGGCGGATTTGTGGTGTCAATATGCTGACGCGGTGCTGGTGAATGGAGACCGCCCGGTTCTTGGAAAGAAAAAGGACGGGTGGCGGGCTTACGGCTCACCTTACGCGGGATCTTCAAGGTGTCATAAGAACATAGATTGCGGAATTCAGGCGGTAGTTGAGGTAAAGAAATCTCAATATTGCCGGATACGGAAGCTAAGCGTAAAAGAAGCATTTCGGAAAATATATGCAGAGGCTACGGTAAATAGCTGGGACGCGGAGTTCGTGTCAGAGATCAGTAATCTGATCATGGAATTCGTATCAGAGATTTCAGTTTATGAAATGGAATGTACGCCGGATATTCAGGCAGTAGAATTGCTGAAGAAAATATTATCAGGGGAGGATGGGATTTGAAAGACGTAGACAGAAATATAGAACCTCAGCTTACAAAGATTTTATTTTCAAAAGCAAGCGGAGCCAGAATACCTCTTAGCGGGACGTTTGAATTGTCTCCGGTGTGTAATTTTTCGTGCAGGATGTGTTATGTTCGAAAAAGCATGAAAGAGGTACAGGAACATAACAGAAAAATGTTGACAAAGGATCAGTGGATCGAGATTGCAAAGCAGGCCCGGAAAGAAGGGATGTTATATCTGCTGCTGACTGGTGGAGAGCCATTTCTGTGGCCGGATTTCTGGGAATTGTACGAAGCGCTGAACCGGATGGGATTTGTAATTACAATTAACACAAACGGTTCGCTGATTGACGAGACTGCGGTTCGAAGATTAACAGAAATGCCGCCAACGAGGATCAACATTACGCTCTATGGAGCGAGTGATGAGACTTATGAGTCAATGTGCCAGGTGAAAGGCGTCTTTTCGAAGGTGGATGAGGCGATTCACAGGTTGAGAAGCGCAGGAATCGTTGTAAAACTGAATGGTTCACTGACGCCGCAGAATGTGGGAGACTTGAAAGCCTGCGCGGAATATGCTGAACAGCATAATCTGATCTATGAGACGAATACGTATATGTTCCCGCCGCTTCGACGGGATTCGGGTTCTATAGGAGTAAATCAGCGTTTTACTCCGGAGGAAGCTGCAAGGTACAATGCAGAAAGCTATCGGCTGCTATACGGAGACAAGTTCTACTGGAAACGGATGGAAGCGATTGTAAAGGGCGCGATTCCACCGCCGGGATTGGATGAAGGATGTATTGACCCTTTGGACGGAAAAGTAAGGTGCCGGGCGGGAAAAGCCTCGTTCTGGATCACTTGGGACGGATGGATGACTCCGTGCGGGATGATGCCTGAACCGAAAATTGATATAACAAAAGGAACCTTTCGGGAGAATTGGGAATCCCTGACAAAAGTCAGCGGAGAACTAAAGGTTTCGGGCGTATGCGAGAAATGCCCAAACCAAAAACTGTGCCATTCCTGTGCTGCGATGGCGTTGACAGAGACAGGAAGTACAGAAAAAATACCAACTTATTTGTGTGAGATGGTAAAAGAAATGAAAAAATATGCTGTCAGAGAACTGTCAGCAAAAAATATAATATCTAAAGGAGGTAAAACAGAAAATGAAAACGCTTAAAAAAGCGCTATCGCTTTTACTTGTGTTATGCATGGTATTGGGAATGACTTCTTTCATACCATCAACAGAAGTCGAAGCGGCAGAGGACGATGGCTTTTATAAAATCGTTCATCTGGATTGCGGACGAAAGTATTTCACCGTAGGATGGGTGAAAAGTCTGATTGATGAGATGGAAAAAGACGGCTATACCCATCTGGAACTGGCATTTGGTAATGATGGGCTTCGATTCCTGCTGGATGATATGTCCGTTACTGTTGATGGTACCACTTATAGCAGTGATGATGTAAAAGTTGGTATTCAGGCCGGAAATAAGGCATATTATGATGCTGGTACAAACAATGAATGGTCTGAAGCCGAGATGGGTGAGATCATTACATACGCAAATGCGAATGGAATTGAAATTATTCCATTACTGAATACACCAGGGCATATGGATGCGATTATCGATGCAATGGAATCTGTTAGTATTTTAAATCCGGCATTCACAGCGGGGAATTATGGAACATCAGCACGTACAGTTGATTTGGAAAATGATGCAGCTGTTGCATTTACGCAGGCATTAGTTCAAAAATATATCAAATATTTTGCCGGCAAGGGATGTAGCCTTTTTAATCTCGGTACTGATGAGTATGCGAATGATATTCTAATCAATTATTCAGGTATGGGATTTGGCTATCTTCAGGGACAGGACCAATATGGAAACTTTGTTAACTATGTAAATACTCTGGCTGCTGCGGTTACGAACGCTGGAATGACACCAATGGCATTTAACGATGGTATTTATTATGGCAGTGATACATCTTCTGGTATATTTAATAAGGATATCATGATCACCTACTGGTCAAACGGCTGGGGAAATTATAAACCTGCATCTGCGGATTTTTTAGCTAATCAGGGACATAATCTTATTAATACGCATGGTGACTTCTATTATGTATTAGGCAAGAGTGATAACTTTGATAATGGATCTATTTATGCAAGTAATTGGAACAATAAGGCCTTCCCTGGAACTACTTTTACGGAAGAACAGGCGGGCGCTATGTTCTGTATCTGGTGCGATTATCCGAATGCTGAAACGGAAGATCAAATTACTGGAAAAGTGATTAATACCGGAGTATTATCCGCTATGAGCACAGCTATGGGATATAATGATGATACCGACGACGGTTCAGACTCTGGCGATGAAAATACCGGAGATGAAGTTAAAGTAACTAACAATGAAACGATAACTGTCACAGTTGGAGAGAAAGCTACTGCAACAATTGATAATGCTAATTATGCAGGCACTTATACAACAGATGATTCTTCCATTGCAACTGTATCAGTTACTGGCGAAGATGCCATTGAAGCGACAGTAAAATATGAGAGTGCTTCACCAAGATGTAGTAATTTGATTAGCAACAATAGTACTTCTTGGAAGGAAACAAGATATTATTATCAGGCAAGTGATGGAAATTATTATCCGGTGTATGTAAAGCGTAGCAGTAGTTGGAGTTGGGGAACGACGACTTATACTTACACTTGGGGGTACTCTGCAACAGATTCTGTTGATAATGTGACTCAGATAAGGACTCAATCTGTAACCAATACGAATACACCCGTCAATATTACTGTTTATACAAAGTCCGGTACAGAGGCAGTTCCAGCATCTACAACTGTTACATTTACCGGCGTAGCAGTTGGTACGACTTATGTGACAGTAGGAAATACGAAATATACGATCAATGTAATTGCAGAAGATTTAAGTAAGGTTACTCCTTTAACCGTTGAATACTGGATTACAAACCGTCAGGTAACCGCAAATGGAGCAACCAGCGGAACAATTGCAGCAACTGCTTCAGGTGTGTACAGTGAGTCAGGCGCATTATTTAGCAGCTTAGTTCCGGAAACAGGTACTCAGGATAGCAACACAATGGTGTTCTGGAAAGGAACCTGTTTGGATAGTAGTCATAAGCAGACAGCAACATCTGGCGTCGATATGACGACGTCTGGTAGTGACTTCACATATATTCGTTATTGGAATGGATCATGGGCATATTCCGCAGATCGTGAGACATGGACTATTGTGGAGAACGACGATCAGATTGTAGCCTACTATCTTCAGAAGACAGAAGTTACAGATGAAGTAACAACAGAAGTTGTAGATTGGGGTGTAGTTCCGTCCACAAGTTATAATAGTACTAATTATGTTCTGATTGATTTTGCAGTAAAGTATGAATCGGGTGAGCGCACTCCGGATTCTTTCCCTGTTAGTAACAAGACAATGGCATTCCATTGCGATCCAAATGATTCTACAACCGTTCATCAATATAACAATGGAAACCGTTATAGCTGGTCTGATAATTACCGTGATATCGGTATGATTAAAGCAGAAGAAACGGACGAGTATGAAGTATATATGATTACGGTAACACCGACAAGTGATAGTCAAACAACACAGGTTGCTGGTAATGCAAATAGTGCTACTAGTTATACATATGATGGTACGGAAAAGGTAGTATGGGTAGATGACGAGGCAAATCTCGGTGATTTCGCTGATGAAAGCTCACATTATACAAGTATATCTGGAGATATTAATTATTCTGTAGGCGGGGAAGCAATTGTCCCAGGCCTGGAGATATTTAACCGCCATGGTATGCTGGTAACATATTATGTACGGGCGAAAGTAACAGAGGATTCGTTGGCAGTTCATTACATTGATAAGGCTGCAAATCAGGAATTCTATAATTACAATATTGCAGTACGAAAGGGCACGACATTTGATGCAAGTATTGCCCTTGCTGATTCATGGAAGGGCGATCTGAAAAACGGAAACGTTACGAATTTACAAGATAAAACACAGACAGTTTCTGCAGACTTGTCTACCATGCCTGCTATCGGTGCGCAGTATCGATATAGTGATTATACTTGTGTGGAGGTAGTACGTAGTGAAAATGGTAAGAATGTATATCTGTACTACACATTTAATAATGCACATAGCTTTGTAGTTGACTTCGGACTACCGTTAAATATTTCTAAAGAGGATTTGGGTATTTCGGGTGACTGGTCTTCAGTGAGTGTAACTGGGGCAAAATATGGCACCGTATCAACTAGTGTAGGTGAAGGTATTACTTATACACCAGATAAAGTATTCCGAGGAGTTGAGAGACTTCAGTTAACATTAACAGGAAACGCTGGTTCTACAACACAGCAGATATACATCTATCCAGCGACCACCGTATACTACGAGGAAGGCTTTGCAGAATACTCAGGGAATTGGGGAGAAAATATAAGTAAAGGAACGGCAATCCAGGCAACAGAAGCTGTTGAAGGTAAAAAGAATGTATATGGCTATGACACGGCATATGCTGGCAATGTAGGCGCAAGCGCTAACTCTCAGGCAACAAGCAGCGCTTACGGCGACAAAGCGACATTTACTTTCACGGGTACTGGCGTTGGTATCTATGCAAATTGTACGACAGGTACAGGACGTCTTATGATTCAGGTGAAGAATGCCGATACAAACAAACTGGTACAGGTTGAGACTGCATTACTGAATGGCAATACGGAAAATCTTACAATTGAACAAGACGTGACAGGTTACAATGTTCCGGTAACTGTATTTAAGGATTTGGCTTATGATACTTATACCGTTACGATTTCACATATTAAGACAGGCATTGCATCTGTAGCAGGTGAAGAAGTTGTAAATCTGGATGGCTTCCGTGTATATAATACACTTGGAAATACAGCAGAAGATACATATATTCAAGATGAGGAAGATAAGGTCTCATTTACAGAGGTGCGTGATCTTGTATTGAGTGCAGTTAATTTGAGTGGTTATGACGGGCAATATGGTTCTGGCGAAGAGATTATCTCTCAGGTATTCAGTAAGATTGATACTGGAGCAGAGGGAGCAGAGGCAACAGGTGCAGTACTGAACGGAAATAGTTGGTATTCTGGAAACCTTCAGGATCTGATTGATAACGGACCGAAGAATGAAGTATATTTATTTAATAATCAGACTTTGTTGTTGAATGTAAAAACAAACCGTGAGATTCAGATTGGTTTGAAAGCATTGAATGAAGCAACCACTTACACTGTAAATGCTGGCGAATCACAGACCTTAAACTCCAGCACAGACATGTTCTATAAAGTTGAAAAGCTTAATGATGGCACTATTACCATCACGAACACCGGTAGCGGAATCCTGTCAGTGACTATGCTAAAGATCTGTGATGCGCCGGCTGATGCAATCCAGCCAATCACAGAGGATAATGTAAAAGATGCTTTGACTCTTCTGGGTTATGTTGAGCCAGAGGCAAGTTACGCAGATGCAGCCCTGAATATTACATTGAAGGATGTAAAGGGTAATGAGCTTGCTTCTACAGCGCTTACAGCAAATGGCACAGTTGGAGAGACTACTGTATTTTCTGCGGAAGCAATTGAAGAAGCAGCGGCAGGAATTCTCCCGGAGGGTTATGAGTTAACAGATGCTTCTTACAGCGACGTGGAGGTTGCTTACGGCGAATCTGCTGATGTAAGTTTTTCAGCTTCTGAGAAAACTACAACATCGGAAGAAATTCCGAGTCAGCCAGCTAATATTTTGAAACAGATTGTTACTTTGGTAAAAAACTTCTTCGGAAAATTGTTTGGACATTAATTTATCCATATTTATGCAGCTAAGAAAAATGAGGTCATCCCTATGAAAGGGGTGGCCTCATTTTCTGGATATTGCTATATCGTGAAGGAGCATTAATGAGCAGAGATGTTTTGATTTATGTATATAGCAAAGATAAGATTGGAGGCAGGGCTTGCGCCTCTTTTTCAAACGTAGTAAAATTGAAATACGTTGGAAGGGAGGCGTTTGAAGCATGACAAAAAGTTTTAATGTAAATGGTTTGTGTTATCCGACAAGACATTACATGGTGAATCTGCAGGAGCGGTTGGCACAGGTAAAACAATTGGTTGATAATGGAGACTATTTTATCATTAACCGTGCACGACAGTACGGAAAAACAACATTATTGCGTGCGTTGCGCCAGTATCTGCAAAAAGAGTATATGGTTGTTTCTTTGGATTTTCAGAAGCTGAGTTCATCTGATTTTGAGGATGAATATCGTTTTGCTTCGATATTTGCGGATGCTTTTCTGGAAGACATACTTACATTGGAAGAAGTTAATGACCAACTATCTGACGGAATTGAAGGTTTAAAATCAATTGTCCGTAATGCTGCAAAGAGTGTTGGATTAACGGAACTGTTTCGTGGATTGAGAAAACTATGTTCCGTTTCTCCAAAACCACTGGTACTTATGATTGATGAGGTGGATAGTGCCACAAATAACCAGGTCTTTCTTGACTTCCTTGCACAGCTGCGGGCTTTTTATCTTGAGAGAGAGGATAAGCCGACGTTTCAGTCAGTTATTCTAGCCGGGGTATATGATGTTAAAAATTTAAAACATAAGATCCGGCCGGAAGATGGACATCGCTATAATAGTCCGTGGAATATTGCGGCTGATTTTAATGTTGATATGAGTTTTTCGGTGTCTGATATTGAAAGTATGCTGCTGGAATATGAGCAGGATGTTAAGACTGGCATGGATATTCAGAGTGTAGCATCAGCTGTTTATGATTATACTTCTGGATATCCGTATCTAGTTTCGCGTATCTGTAAATTGCTGGCAGAACAGATTGTTGGAACAGAAGGATTTGAAAATCTGGCATCTGTATGGACAAAAGAGGGAGTTGTAGAAGCTGTAAAGGAGATCCTGAAAGAATCGAATACCTTATTCGATGATATGCGTAAGAAACTCTTCGATTACCCGGAACTTCGGAATATGCTATATGCAATCCTTTTTAATGGAAATAGTTTTCCTTTTAATCCCGATAATTATGCAATTGATATTGGTGTTATGTTTGGGTTCGTAAAAGAGAAAAACGGAATTGTTGCGGTTACTAACCGTATATTTGAGACTAGGCTTTACAATTTATTTATGTCCGAAGAGATAATGAACAGTGCATCTTATCAGGCCGGAGTACTAGATAAAAATCAATTCATTCAGGCCGGAGAACTGAATATGGATTTGATTATGCGGAAATTTACAGAACATTTTACGGAAGTTTATGCGGATTGTGATGCGAGATTTGTGGAAGAGAATGGACGCCGGATCTTTCTTTTATATCTGAAGCCTATTATCAACGGAACAGGTAATTATTATATCGAAGCGAGAACACGCGATATGCGTCGTACAGATGTAATTGTTGACTATCGAGGAAAACAGTATGTTATCGAGATGAAACTATGGCGGGGAAATGAGTATAATAAACGTGGTGAGAAGCAATTAGCCGGATATCTGGATAACTATAAACTATCCAAAGGATATTTGCTGAGCTTTAATTTTAATAAAAATAAGGAAGTCGGTGTAAAGACCATTATATGTGACGGCAAAACGATTGTGGAAGCAGTTGTCTAATGATGCGATCTGCTGGGATTAGGTAAATTGCGGCAACCGTCTTTACGAAGAACGGTACTGCAGGTGAGTCGGCAGTTTTTAAGTTATAGGTCATGATTAAAAAGACCGGACGTTAACAGGGAATTCTGTTAATGTCCGGTCTTTTTCGTCTATTATATAGGTATATTAGAATCGTTTAACTTTCTATTAAATGATATGAATCTTGTTAAAATTCTCTATTTTACACCCTATATACGGCTTCCAGTTTTTCCATTGCCTCATATTTATGTTCATATAACGAATGTGCATAGATATTCATAGTAATAGATGCATTCGAATGGCCTAATAATTCGCTTAGCGTCTTCGGATCTACCCCTTCTTCCAAAGCACGGGTTGCAAACGTATGCCTAAGGCAATGAAAATTAGCATTTCCAACCCCCGCCCTGTTTAGGACCGTCTGAAAATATTTCTGATACACTCTGGGCTCAATGGGATTGCCAGACTTTCCGCTGATAAAGGAGTCATCGCATGCTGCATCCGGCTTATATTGATCCCTATATTCCTGAAGCAGCAGCACAAGAAAACCCGGAAGCGGAATATCCCGGATTGAGGAATGAGATTTGGGGCGTCCTTCATAGAGCATCGTTTTCCTCCCGGTATTCTCCAAACACTTGATTCTCTCCAATGTACGCTGAACATGGAGTACCCGCTGACAAATATCCACATCTCCAATATGCAGGGCACATAGCTCACCGATTCGGATTCCGGTATAGAGACAGAGTATAATGCCGATTCCATTGGGATTCTTAGAATGTATAGCTGCGTACTCAATCTTCTTCTGCTCTTCCTTAGTAAATACCCGTACCTTTTTCCACTCTCTCTTAGGTAATCGGATATCTTTGCAATAATTTCTTTCAAGAATCCCATTGCTTTCCGCATAATTAAGAGCTGAATTCAGAATGGTACACATACTGCTGATTGTCTGATAGGACAAGCCTCCGGTTCTGTCGATCCTTCCATTCTCATATTGCTGGTTAAAGAATGCCTGCAGGAGAAATAAATTCAGATCTGATAATCGGTATTTCCCTAATTTCGGTACAATGTGCCGATATATCAGATCATAGAATGTAGCTGCTGTCGAGGGCTTCACCGTATTCTTCTCCACCTGATAGAACCAGTACGTAAGGAAATCCTCCAGGCAGGGATTCTCCCATGATTGACTACCGCTTTCCATAACATGCATTGCTCCATAGTTTCTTTCCATAAAAACACCTCCGCTGAATCAATAATTAGAATTTTTTGGAATTTGATTGTATCGTTTGTTTTAAGCGTTGACACCCAAAAATGGCTGTGCTATGATATTTGTGACGTAAAATAGAAAGTTAAACGATATATTTACTATTTACAAGGATGCACAATTGTGGGTGAAATATACCGACAATCTATTTTTGTCTGGTGAAAAAATGAGGAAATGTTAATGCAGATGCTGGTATCAGAAGGAAACGAAGAAATAGAGACCGTAGAAAATTTGATATTTGGCAAGACCTTGGAAATGCTTCAGAGATATGAAGATACACTGAAGCAAATAGGACTGCATGTACTGCTCTCTATGGAAGGGTGGTGTCAGGAACAAAGAAGAATCATCAAAGTAGGACAGGCTTCTATCTTATCGGGAGATAAATATGAAGGCGTTATTGCGCTGTATCCGGTAGAAGATAATTTTGTGCTTCGGAACGAACGGACAAGAGAGATCCCGTGTGCGGCAGTAGTATGCTGCCGAAGAGAGCGCGCAGGAGACGTCTGGGAAATATCAGAAGACAAAGACAGCGTTCGGAAATTGCAGGGACAATTAGAGGAACTTATGGAAGAGATCAAGTATGGCGGATATGTACAGGATGAGAACGAGACAAAAAAGATAAGACAGGATGCAAAGAAAATTCAGATATATTAAGACTCATTTGTCAAAGAAGGAGGAGAAGACATGAAACGAGGAATGAGAATCTTGGCGCTCGCAATTGCGTTGGCATTGACAGTTTCTTATATGCCGGTAAATGCAGCGCCGAAAAACAGCACTTCTTATTCCAGCGCATTTTCACTGAAGAGTTGGTGGGGAAGCATCTGGGACAAGATTACTGGCAATGAAGATAATGGCGGCACAGATGCTGATTCTGATGCAGAGGCGGAGGATGGGACAGATCTGACACTTGTGGAAGATGAAAGCACTGTAGAAGAAGGAACGATGCTGCGGGCGTCTACCTATGCATTGGCGGCTGGTACACCGAGTGCACAGGCAAATACGACAATGCTTAAGTATTTCCCGGTGACTCTGTACGATTATGACACGACTACGATCAATGATGCCACGCATCAGGTGGAAGTAAATAATGGTCTGGGAAGTACATGGAATGGTATTTATTTCAGCAATGGTTCACCGGCGGCAGAAAGTTATACGTATTCCACAACGGGAGGCTATACCTATTCTTCCACAACCGTAAACTATTCGAATAATAATAATTACAGCACTTATACGAATGGCAGCTATTATGTGGATGTTAATGGCACGAAGTACGTGGTAACTAACATTACCTGTACCAGAACCAGCAGCGGCTGGTGGGGATCATCCTATACATACAGCTGGACGATTACTTACAACGGCGGTTCTACCACATCCAGCAATTCCAGCATTACGTTATATACCCGTAAGGCCAGCAATACGACAACGACCAGTAAGCTGTCATACGCTGCATGGAACTGGTGGAATAAGAACACAAATAGCAACAACAATGGACAGTATACATACAGCGGCTTGGTAAACAGTACACTGGATGCAAATAAGAATATCTCCTTTACAAAGCCGGACGGCGGTATCTTCAATTCAGACGCTGCTGTAAAGAGCATTTATACAAATGTTGATATGCCGTTTGTATATGAAAATGGTACATACACATTTGACGCCAGCCAGAATGGCGTGTATTTCAGTGCAAACAGCAGCCAGGGTTCTACCGCTGCACAGTCCAATGGACGGCTGTATTTTAACGAAGGCAAACCACAGTCTAATGGAGGATCTTACGGCGACGGCAGTTCGACAGTATGGATGCCGTTCAACAGTACACAGAGTATCAGCGGCGAAAGCAATTGTAACTATCACTTTGGTATGGCAGCCACCATTCCATTTACAATGACTGCAAATGGTAAGATGAATCAGAACGATGAGAACTCGGAAGATATTACCTTCAGCTTCTCCGGTGATGATGATGTGTGGGTATTCATTGACGGACAGTTGGTTCTCGACATCGGCGGTATCCATAACCGTCTGGATGCGACGATTAATTTTGCAGAGAATACCTGGTCTCTGTCAAAGAGTAATACGGTAAATGTTGCAGTTGCGGATTATAACGGCGCTGCGATCAGCGGCAAGTTATTTAATGATGATAACGGAACAGGCACACTGAATCAGACGCGCGAGACCTTCGCGGCTACAGATAGTCACGAACTGACGATCTTCTATCTGGAGCGCGGGGCTGGTTCTTCTAACTGTAAGATTCAGTTTAACCTGCCGATGAAGGATACCGTATCTGTTACAAAGCGTGCGACACAGTCTATCGCAAGTGACGGAACAGTTTCACCTTTGACGGCTGCAGAGCAGGCGGTTGTTGATAATATCGATTTTGGATTTACATTGACGAAAAATGGCACACCTGTCGCCAATACCAATTATAATCTGATGAATGCAAACGGACAGGTGATCTCTACACCTTCTACAGATGCAAATGGACATTTTACTTTAAGAAATGGACAGACTGCAAGGTTCGTAGGTGAGATTGCCACGAACGGCGCAGAATACCAGGTGGTTGAGGATGCGGTAGAAGCGAAGGGCTTCAAGTTGCCGACTTACACATACGGCGGAACGGCAGCAGGCGGTTTCGCGGTTAGCAGCACTTCCTATACAAAGGGAAGCGATATTCCGTCCACGACTCAGAACTTAACCAGCGCGGCAGTTACTGCAAAGGGAAGTGACGAGGCAGAAGATTCCCTGAGTTTCGTTTGTGAGAACTATTTCGATGCGAACCTGCCGAATCCAAGCTCACGTCCGGTAGATGATCAGATTGTTGTCGATTATGGTCTGCCGGTAGTGATTGACGTTCTGGCTAACGATGTATACCGTGGTGATTCTATTGAGATTACAGATGTAACAGGCGCTCAGTATGGTACCGCCACTATTGAGAATGGCAAGATTACCTATCAGCTGACAAAACAGCTCACCGGCGTTGAGGTATTAACTTATACGGCGAAGGTTACTGGTTCTGGTAATTCCGGCAGTACAACAACGACAGATTCAGAATCTAATACCGCAAAGGTTTATATTATTCCGGCAACCAGCATGTACTATGAAGAGAACTTCAGTGATCTGGTGACCTTTACAGACAGTTGGTCTGACGTAGGTACCGCGCAGATTGATCCGCAGGAACCGGGAGTCGTAGGAACTGTAGGCGACAGCCCATATGGTTCAGATGCAGCGTATCTGAATGACGGCGGGGACAGTAATGGAAGCAGTAAATATGTCGATACCACGAGTGGAGCGGCTCAGTTTAGTTATACTTTCACCGGAACAGGAACCTCTTTCTTTGCAAGAACAAGCGGAACGGCAGCTTACATGAAAGTGGTGATTACAGATAAGGACGGTAATACAGTATATAACGGATACCGGAATAATATTTACAAATCAGTAGAAGGCACAGACGTAGGTACTCTTTATAATGTCCCTGTATTTACTTACGAGGCAGATAACTATGGAGCATATACAGTCACAGTAAGTATTGCAAAACCAAATGAGAATTTGAAGTATGGAAAAGATTTCTATCTGGATGGTATCCGTGTGATAAATCCATTGGACAGCAGCGATGCAAATGCAAGTATTGCAAATGCAGCTTATGCGACCGACGGTGAGGCCAATATGACGGTTGCTACTCTGCGTGAGAAACTGATTGGTGAAGCACAGCTTAATGAGGATAATACCATTTCTTGGAACGAGGGTGATAACTTTGTGCTGTTCACGGACAGTAACGGAGCGATTACAGCAGCAGAAGAATACCGGAGCAACGGTCCGAAGGAAGAAGTATATCTGAATAACGGACAAAGTGTAACCTTCTCATTGAAGGATTGGGATGCTAATACAAATAAGATTTATCTCGGTATAAAAGCTCCGCTGGGCAGCGGCAGTGTCAGCATCAATGGCAATACATTGAATCTCAGTAATGCGGCGGATTGTTATTATGAGATTTCAAATTATGCCAATATCACAACAGGTGAAGAGGGCGTAAAGATTGCGACCTTTGAAATCAAAGCAACCAGCAGTTTGGTCTCTGTAACTAATATCAAAGTCACTGGAAATGCTGAGTTTGTGATTGTGAATCAGGAAGATATAACTGTAGATGCAGATGACGATGACACAGATATATCAGAACTTAGCGAAGCAGCAGCGGCTTCCGTAGTATTGGAAGACAGTGAGGCAGCAGCGGTTTCCGGAGTACCGGAAGAAAGCAAAGCCGGAGAAGAGGAAACTGAAAATCCAGAGGGAAGTGAAAATACAGAAGGGGAAGGAGTGGAATAATACATGAAAAAAGTATATGTTGCTCCAACTGTGGAGATAGAACTATACGAATTAAATGCCAGCATAGCCAGCAACTGTGCAGTAGTGGTTTCAAATGGACCTGCTGTTGGAAATCATGAACAGTGTGACGATTATGAAGATCCGTTTGCTATGAGTACATACAGCATGCAAAGAAGTGGTCCTTATAATGTTCAGTTTTATGAGGATACGAATTGTGATTGCTATTATTCTTCCAGCGATTATGGTTACTGGACGTCATAATAAGGCATAGTAAAAGAATCAATGGTAACTTTGTAGGCCGGCAGGCATCTGCCGGCCTTATAGTAGTTAAGGAGAACTTTATGGAAATAAAACTGCGGTTGGGCGGCATTTTGTTTTCGTTTTTGACAGATTCGGTTTTTATCGTTAACAGAGAATTACTTCCTTTTTTGGAAGAACATGAAGGGAAGGCTGACATCACTGTTCAGCTTTCCAGAGATTGGGAAAGCGTCAAGCTGCCGGTCACAGAACCTACAGGGGAGGACGCGCTCCTAAAATATTACGCGGAGGGTGACGTCAGGTTTTGCATTACCAAAGGCGGCCCGAAAGGTCCAGTGGCGTGCACCTGTTATACCTCTGACTTCCGGAAGGTAAGGTGTACCTTGAATGACGAGCCTTTTTTGATGCCGCCAAAAACATTAGGAAGTGTTCTGCGAATGCTTCCCATGAGAGAGATTTTTCTGCATTTCCATATTTTATTTTTGCACGGTTCTCAGATCGCGGTCCGGCAAAAAGGCATTGTATTTTCTGCCCCTTCCGGGGGAGGGAAAAGTACGCAGGCAATGCTGTGGAAAACGTACCGGGATGCAAAAATCATATGCAACGATCGTACTTTGCTTCAGAAGGACAAGGGGCAATGGTACACCCATGGATATCCGCTGGATGGTTCGGCGCCGGTGTGCAGCGGACAGGTATTTGGTCTTGGCAGTGTTGTTTTATTGGAGCAGGGAGTCACAAATGAGGTACAGCGTCTGAAAGCAAGATCTGCGGTTGCAAGATTAATGCACCAGGTTGTGATGGACGCCTGGAGCAGTGAGTCCAGAAACCGGACGTTAGAGCTGTTGCTGGAGCTTATGAATGATATTCCGGTCTATCTGCTTACCTGTACTGCAGATGAAAGGGCGGTAGAAATATTGGAAGCAAAATTGATGGAAGTAGGTGTTCTCTAATGGGAAAGGTATCAGATCAGCTTTGGAATAAGGCGGGGAAAATGCGCATTCCCCTGACAGGGGCGTTTGAGCTCCTGCCGGTTTGTAATTTTCAGTGCAAAATGTGCTACGTACGGAAGACCATGAAGGAAGTTGGTCAAGAAGGCGGGTTATTATCTGCCGGAGAATGGCTGGATTTTGCCAGGCAGGCGCGGGATGAAGGATTGCTCTATCCGCTTTTGACAGGGGGAGAACCCTTTGTACGTGATGACTTTCAGGAAATTATGGCAAAAATGGGAGAGATGGGACTACAGATCAGCATAAATACAAATGCATCATTGATAGATGAGGCGCAGGCGAAGTGGCTGGGGCAGCATCTGCCGACCCGGATCAATATTACATTGTATGGCGCCAGTGAAGAGACGTACCAGAATTTATGCGGCAATGGGGAGGCGTACGCACGTGTGCGCCGTGCAGTAGATTATTTGAAACAATATGGCGTAACGGTAAAATTCAACACGAGTATTACGCCTGAAAATGTAGGAGATCTGGAAGCAATGATGGCGTATGCGGATCGGATGAATATACCGATCCAGGTGGCTTCCTACATGTTCCCGCCGATACGCCGGGATGAAAATATGACAGGACAAAATCATAGACTCTCTCCGGAAGAAGCGGCATGGGCACGGGTTAAATCGGATCTGCTGCAAAGGGATTCCCGATGGTTTCAAATCCAGGTGCAAAGATGGAATCACTTTGTGCCGTTAACTGCTGAGATGCTGAGAGAACAATCCGGCGGTAAAAGCTGCGGGATGAGCTGCCGGGCGGGACGCTGTTCTTTCTGGCTGGATTGGCAGGGGAACCTGGGTAACTGCGGAATGTATACTTCTGCGAAATTTCCGCTGAAAGGAAGCAGTTTCGCAAAAGCATGGGAACAGGTGGCAGAGGAGACGGATCGGATTCGGTTCTCGCCTGCCTGCACCAATTGTCCTAATTTCCGTCTTTGCCATTCCTGCATAGCTATGGTGTATAACGAATGCGGCGATATGAATGGCTGTCCGGAATATCTCTGCCTTATGAATCAGGCTTCGGCAAGATATTACCGGCTGTGTGCTCAGGCGATTGCAGAAGGCAAAGATCCTCTGAAGCTCGAATGATGGCGGAGTGCAGAGATTATTTTGTCATGAATCGCGCCAGACAATTCGGCAGTAAGCTTCCTATATAGGAACCCATTGCAATATACTTACTTTATTGACATTGGAATATCTTGCGCCTCTTTTTCAAAAGTAGTAAAATTGAAATACTTTAAGATGGGAGGTGCTTCTTATGGGAAAGTATTTTAATACATCGGGTGTGTGTATCAGGGAACGGCATTATATGGCAGATACCACAAGGCTGCTCTGCTCTATTCGGACAATGGTAGAGCGTGGAGATTATTTTGTCATGAATCGCGCCAGACAATTTGGAAAGACAACTGCTCTAAGAAGCTTTACTCAGGCATTGCGTCGAGAATATGCGATTTTTTCTATTAGTCTCGAAGGAATAGGAGAGGCTGTTTATAAAAATGAGTTTTCATTTTGCAGAGGTATATGTAGGTTGCTTTATACTGCACTAAAGTATGGTGAAGTAGAGGCTCTTGCGCCTGAATCTGCAGAAGCTCTTAAGAATATTAGTCAGAATAGAGAAAAACAGATGGATTTTATGGCCATGTCTGAACTTTTCTCTGAGATATGCAGTATGGCACATAAGCCGGTTGTTCTCATTATAGATGAAGTGGATCAGGCCAGTGGCTATAGAGTATTTCTGGATTTTCTTGGCATGCTGAGAAATAAGTATCTTCAGCGTGCCGAAAGGCCAACGTTTCAATCAGTTATTTTGGCGGGAGTTCATGATATCAAGAATCCGAAATTGAAAATACGTCACGGTGAGGAGCACAAATATAATAGCCCGTGGAACGTGGCTGCTGATTTTAATATAGATATGAGCTTTAGACCAAGCGAAATTGCTGTAATGCTGAAGGAATATGAGAAAGATTATGCAACAGGAATGGATATAGAAAAAATGAGTCATCTGCTGTATGATTATACGTCCGGCTATCCGTTCCTGGTTTCAAGATTGTGTCAGATTATGGCAGAGAAGGATGAGGAATGCATAGGTTCTAATGAAAAAAATAAAATGTGGAATCGGGAATTGTTTCAGGAAGCAGTAAGAGTTCTGCTGAAATCCCCCAACACATTATTTGATGATATGGTAAAAAAACTGTCAGACTATCCGGAACTTAAAAAAATGCTCCGGGAGATGTTGTTTACAGGTCGGAAATACTCATATGAAACAGAAAACTATCTGATAAATATCGGAGAAATGTTCGGATTCCTAAAGGAAAATGAGGGAATGGTGTGTATTTCCAATCGCATATTTGAGATGAAATTATATAATTTGTTTATTTCAGAAGAAGAAACGGATAGCAGGATATTCGCGTTTTCGGCGATGGAAAGAAATCTGTTTATTGCAGGTGGCATGCTTCAGATGGATTTAGTCATGAAAAAATTTTACGAATATTTTGAAGAAATATATGCGGACGCAGAGGATAAATTTATAGAGGACAATGGAAGACGCATTTTTTTATTGTATCTGAAGCCAATTATCAATGGAAGTGGAAACTATTATGTTGAGGCAAGAACCAGAGATATGAAGAGAACAGATATTATCATAGATTACAAAGGAATTCAAAATATAGTAGAACTTAAAATATGGCATGGACAGGAGTACAATAAAAGAGGAGAGCAGCAGCTGTTTGAATATTTGGAGTATTATCATAAGGATAAAGGTTATCTGCTGAGTTTTAATTTTAATAAGAATAAGGAAACAGGAATGAAAGAGATTGATTATCAAGGGAAGAAAATCCTGGAGATAGTTGTCTGAGGCAGGCTTTGATTTAGACAAATTGCCATTTATGAACTTGAATATGTGAGGTGAAAAAAGCTCTGAACGGGCCGGAAATGGCGTGTTTTAGGGCTTTTTTGTGTGCAGAGAAATTGGGAGTGGGTGGATGAAAAGAAAAGTAAATCGGAATTTTACCGAAAAAATATCCTATGGAAGGAAGTATCAAATGAAATAATTTTAAGGAAGATCGTAAGTATTATAAAGACAGTTGTTTCTTCTATTGTAAAATTCATTGGAAGAATATTTGGCTGGTAAATAAAATATATTGTAAAAAGAGTGGAGTGTGCAGAATGCATACTTCACTCTTTTTGGCTTTTGGCGAAATTCTTGTATCTTTGAGTGTTTTTTGCTATAGTAAAAAGGGTTATTTCGTAATGGAGCCCATGTGAGGAGAAATTAGATTGAGAAGAAGAACGCATATCAATGTAAAAAGAGCAGTTCTGATTACAATTTTTTTAATTGTGTTTATTCTGGCGGCTGAGGTGTGGTTATCTTACCACTGGCTGAAGGTGAATTTTTATGAGACTTCTTCTGATAGAATAAGCGATCCGGTGCGGCTGGTAGTCCTGTCAGATCTTCATGATCATGAGTTCCTGGGGGCAAATAAGCGGCTTGCAGACAAGGTGTCCGCACAGGAGCCTGATCTTATTCTGCTGGATGGAGACTTCCTGAATGAGGATTCAAGGGATGCACATGTGCCATTAGAGCTGGTATCACAGCTGAAGGAGATCGCGCCAGTGTACTATGCGCTCGGTAACCATGAGCTGTCTTATATAGAAGCGGGACACGAGGATCTCTGTGATGAACTGGAGAGGGCAGGAGCAGTAGTATTGGAAGAGGGCTACAGAGATGTGGAAGTTGGGGATACAAGGCTGCGTCTGGGAGGAATGTATGATTATGCATTTGCCCTGGATGGAAATAATTCGGCCGAGAATCTGACGGGAGCTGTAAGAGAGTTTTTGGAGGAATTTCAGGATACGTCGAATTATAAGATTATGTTATCCCACCGGCCGGACAGCTTTGTGTTCGGCAGCGCTTCAGAATACTGGGATATTGATTTTGTAATCAGTGGACATGACCATGGGGGTCAGGTTGTGGTTCCCTTCAGGGGAGGCTTATATGGAGGAGATCAGGGGTGGTTTCCTAAGTATATTCACGGTATGTATGAGCTTGGAAATATGAAACTGTTTGTAACCAGTGGCCTGGGAAGCGAGCATCAGGCGCTGCCCAGATGGAACAACCCGCCGGAGATAGCAGTGGTTGATCTGTGTCCGCAATAAGATAGAGTAGAGGTATATTTGATGAGGAAATTGAAAATATTCAGTGTACTGCTGCTGTTAGTATCAGCAGGTGCTTTTATAGCATTTCAGGCATATATGAAAGTGGTGCAGGATGATACTCCGCCGGTTGTTATCTGTGACAGTAAAGAGCTTACCGTTACGGTAGCGGCAACAGACGAGGAGCTGCTGGAAGGAGTCAGCGCTAAGGACCGGCGTTCCGGAGATGTGACAGATACCCTGGTGATTGAAAGTCTTTCTGCATTTACAGAAGATGGCACAAGGATTATAACCTATGCTGCGGTAGATGAGAGCATGAATGTGGGAAGATGTGAGAGAACACTGATTTATGAAGATTATGAGCCGCCAGTTTTCCATATGAGCGAACCTCTTTGTTATATGGTTGGGTCTGATGTGGATATACTTTCCGCTATATCGGCGGACAGTACGCTGGACGGTTCGCTTACTTCAAATATTAAATATTCGTTAGAGAAGACGGTGAATACCATGACGGCAGGAAACTATCCTATAGAATTTCGGGTTATGGACAGTGGCGGGAAGACGGTCTATCTGGATACGCAGATTGAGATTTATGATCGTACATATGCAGGGATTGAGGTAAATCTGACGGATTACCTGGTCTATGTGAAGCAGGGGCAGGAATTTGACCCACAGAACTATTATGCCGGAGCGGACAGAGAAGGAGAGCTTACTATTCAATCTAACGTAAATACGAGCGAAGCAGGAACCTATTATGTGGATTATATTGTAAATGGAATCTCTGTCAGTGGTAAGAGCCGTCTGGTAGTTGTGGTTCAGGAAGGATAGGAGATATGGAAAAAGAAACGCAGCAGAAGCAGATGCAGGATATATATAACATTTTCCGGGATGTTCTGAAGAACTGGTGGGTGGTGCTTTGCATTGCTTTGTCGGCATCATTTCTGGCATATATTGCAGCGGCCGTGCTGTATCATCCGAGCTATACGTCCGCAACAACATTTGTGGTATCGGCAAAGAGCAGCAGTACCGGAGCTTATGCAAATCAAAGCAGCGCTCAGAAGCTGACGGATACATTCCAATCCGTGATGGACAGCCAGATATTGAAGAAGAAGGTGGCGGATGCGCTGGAAATGGATTCTTTTCCAGGAACGGTGAAGATTTCTGTCGTGCCGGAGACAAATCTTCTTACGGTATCTGTGACAAGCAGTTCGCCGGATACTGCATTCAAATTATTGGACGGCATGCTGGAGAATTACCCGGAGGTATCGAAGAATGTGCTGGGGGAGGTTGTTCTGGAGGTATTTGAAGACCCGAACTTTCCGTCTGTTCCGGATACAATATTCCAAGGGCGGGATATTATGAAAAAGGCATTTCTGCTGGGAGCGGCGGTAATGATTGCGCTGCTGGCCGTACTCTCCTACATGAAGGACAGTGTGAAGACCGAAGAGGATATAAGCGAAAAGCTGGATACCACATTGTTTGGAGTGCTGAATCATGAACCGGCTTATCGAAATCTGAAGTCTCGGATCAAGCGTCAGAAGAAACGGATGTTAATGAATGAGCCGGCGGTTAGCTTTGGATTTGCGGAGACAGTGAAGAAAATGCGCACCAAGCTGCTCTATCAGAGCAAAAAGGATAATTGTAAGGTGCTGCTTGTTACCAGCACCGCCAAAAAAGAAGGAAAATCTACGGTTGCGGCAAATCTTGCGATAGCAATGGCACAGAGAGGCAAGAATGTGCTTTTGATAGAAGGAGATCTGCGGAAAACCGGTATGGCAGAACTGCTGGGCGTAGAGATTCCTCGAGGGGCAGGAATGGGGGAACAGATCGGCAGACAGGATAATCTGTGGTCGTTGGTATTTCGGATGGAGGAAATGCCCCTGTACCTTCTGGTAAATACCGCAGTGCAGACAAGGTCAACGGAGTTCTTGGGATCAAGGAAATTTGAGAATTTCCTGAAAATGATGAGAGAGAAAATGGACTTTGTCATCATTGACGGACCGTCGGCAAAGGGCAGGGCGGATGCCGAGGTATTGGCGAGAATGGCAGACTTTTCCCTTCTGGTAGTAAAGCAGAATCAGACGAAAGTTCCCTTTATTAATGATACGATCGATATGCTGAACAGCTATGGAAAGGGAGTGGCTGGCTGCATATTTAATGATGTATACACAGGCGGAGCAGTTTTGAGTTCTGGCTATGGATACGGATATGGATACGGCTATGGCTATGGATATGGCAGGTATCGTTATGGCAAATATTACGGCTATGGCAAATATCAATCCTATTATCACAGGGCAGATACAGATCAGGATAAGAAAAAGGGAACCGAGAGCAAAGAGGAGTAGAAGATGGATAATCGGGAGAATGAGAAGAGCCAGGAAACAGGGCTTATTGACATTACAGAATTACTGATGGATTATTTGAGAATATTCCGCAGAATGTGGGCGTGGGTTCTGATACTTACGCTGCTGGGAACCGGAATCTTCTATATCAGAGCAAGAATACATTATACACCGATGTATACCGCTTCAGCTACATTTACCATTAATATCCAGAAAGATCAGCAGGGGCTGGGAGAGTCTTCGGGAACAGCAACATACTTCAATAATTCTACAGCGGAACAGATGGCGACAACATTTCCCTATATATTGACCAGTGGCGTGCTTCGGAGAAAAATTGCCAAGGATATGGGCACAGAAGCGGTGACGGGAAATATTAAGGCAACGGTTGCGGAAAATACGAATCTTTTGACATTATCTGTGACAGATCAGGATGCCGGAAGAGCGTATGCAATTCTTCAATCGGTTATCGAGAATTATCCATCTATATCTGAGGTGATTGTGGGAAAGACTAATATGGAAATGCTGGATGAAACGGGGATTCCATCCATGCCGGACAACCCAAAGAATTTCAAGAGGAATGCTGTAAAGGGCGCGGCTGTAGGATTCTTTGCTGCAGCTCTTTGGGCCGGTATTCTGGTGATTACCCGGAGGACGGTACGAAAGGAAGCGGATATTCATAAATGGATGCATACCCGCTGCCTGGGAACGATTCCGCAGATAAATATTAAACGGCGCTCTCGGGAGACGCAGCAGAGATTACTCTTGACAGAGCCGAAGACGGAAGAGGCTTTGCAGGAATCTTTAAGGATCATTCGCAACAAGGTGGAATATAATGCACGCGAATATCATCTTAAGACGTTTCTGATCACCAGCGCTCTTGCCGGAGAGGGAAAAAGCACGGTAGCGGTAAATCTGGCATTGTCTCTTGCTCAGACGGGGCATCGGGTGGCGCTGATCGACTGCGACCTGCGACATCCGTCTGACCGGCAGATTCTGGGAATGGAAGAAGGAGTCGGCCTGGGTGAGGTGCTCGAAAAGAAAGCAAAATTACAGGAATGTCTCAAGAGAGCAGAAGACATGGGATTGGACCGGGAGTTACGGATCGTGTTTCTTCCCGGTGGAGCAGTGCTGAATGATGGATCGGAGCTTCTTGGAACAGAACGCATGAAGGTGATCATTGAGAAGATCGGAGAGCTGGTGGATTATGTGATTTTGGACAGCGCGCCGGCGGGGCTTTTGACGGACTCGGTCGTACTCGCTCAGCATGCCGACGCTGCGATTTTTGTAGTGCGTAAGGATTTCGCAAGAGTCGACTTTATTATGGATGGAATGGAACATCTTGCCGAGAGCAGGATTCAGATTATCGGCGGGGTGCTGAACGGAGTGTAATATAAGCAAGGTTTATGAGACGGTTTGGCAGGACTTGCGTCTGTTTCCAAGACGTAGTAAAATTGAAGTGGAATAAAGCTGTATATAATGAAGAAAAGGCGGAAAGAGGAATGAGGATTGCAAAAGAATTTATATTAAGAGAGATCGCCGGGGAGTGTATACTTGTTCCTACAGGGGCAACGACACAGGAATTTAACGGTATGCTTACAATGAGTGAGACCGCCAGGTTTATCTGGGAGAATCTGGAGAAAGCTGATAGTTTGGAAGAGATGATACAGATGATTCTGGATGAATATGAGATTGATGAAGAGACCGCAAGGCGGGATGCAGTAGGATTCATCTCACAGCTCGTAGGAAATGGATTCGTGGAGTGTACAAAAGAGGACAGGACCTGGTAGGATAGCAGAGCGGGAGAAGGAATCGTGAGAAAACAGTATCAATTTGGCCGTGTACAGATAGAATTACAGATGCCGGACGGGATGTCCATGCCAAAGAATATGGGAATGTTTGAATGTGAGGGCGCAGATGCGGATATGCTCTTCCAATTAGAATATACGTCAGATCTTATGGCGGTTGAGCGGCAATTTCGCAGGGAGCATGTGAAGATTCAGGAGATCCGCAGAGAGAATATGCGAATCCTTATAGCGGGAAATAGAGAGTGCAGGATTCTCAGTTTTCATGGAAATGCCGCACCGTACGCTGTCAGTGTGGAAGAGAATGAGAAGAAGAATCATGTGTGGGTTGCAGAAGAAGTGGCGTCTTTGTTAAGTCACGATACGATATTTGTCTCGCTGCTGTCATTGGAAAAGCTGATGATTAAAAACAATGCATTAATTCTGCATTCTGCATATATGTGCAGAGAAGATAGAGCGGTACTGTTTTCTGCTCCGTCGGAGACAGGAAAATCGACGCAGGCAGACTTGTGGGAGAAGTATAGACAGACCAGGACTATTAATGGTGATCGTTCACTGCTGATTCGGGAACCGGATGGGTGGTATGCATATGGATGGCCGGTGTGTGGAAGTTCTGAAATCTGTCATAATGAGACCTATCCCATACATGCAATTGTGATGCTTCATCAGGCAGAAGATAATGAAGTGATTCGGTTGAATGGATTTTCAATAATTCAAAGGCTCATGGCACAGATTACGATTAATATGTGGAATGCAGAGTTTCAGACAAGGGCACTGGATCTTATTGAGCAGATTGCCCTGGAGATTCCTGTCTATGAGCTTGGATGTAATATTTCAGAGGAGGCAGTGCAATGCCTGGAGAGAGTACTGTGAAAAATGAATTGACGAAAACGCAGGAAGAGTTTTTGAAGATACTGGAAAGTTTTATGCATGATAAAGCATATCAGCTGCCGGAACAATTCACACAGATAAGAGAATTATATCATTTGGCAGCAGAGCATAAAATGGTGGCGGCCGTTTATGAGCAGCTTCAGAGAGAAGAATTGCTTGGCAGAGAAGAATATAAAGATATAGCCAGGATCCTGAAGAATACTACGATCCGGGAAGTTGTCATGCAGGCACAGAGGGCAGACGGCTTTCTGCGTGTATATAAAAAAATTATTGATCGGGGAATTTGCCCATTGGTTGTTAAGGGAATGATCTGCAGGAATCTATATACAAAATCGGATTACCGTGTATCGGGCGATGAAGATATACTGCTGAAGAAAGAAGAATTTGCACTGTGTGATGAAATTCTTCTGGAAGAAGGTTTCCAGAGAGAAGAACTGGATATGGAGAATCTTCCATACGAGATACCGTATATGCATATACAGAATGGAGTTTATATCGAACTGCATTTTTCGTTATTCCCGGAAGAATCGGGCGCGTATGGGCACCTGAATCAGGAATTTATCCATGCATTTGATACGTGTATAGCAGAAACAATTCAGGGGGTAAGCGTATGGACACTAGAACCAACGCTGCATCTGTTTTACTTGATCTGCCATGGCCTGAAGCATTTCCTTCACAGTGGATTTGGAATCCGCCAGGTGTGCGATATGATGATGATGGCGGAGAATTATGGCGGACAGATTGATTGGAAGTACATTGAAGAACGGCTAAGAGCCCTTCGTATGGAGGAATTTTGGAACGGTCTGGTGGATATTGGCAGGAAATATCTGGGATTCTCCACAGAGAAAGCAAATTATCCAAAGCATATGCAGGAATATCAGACAGACTGCAGAAATCTTTTGAAAGATTTGCTGGACAGCGGTGTGTACGGTGACAGCAGTATGGAACGAAAACACAGTTCCAATGTTACTCTTGCGGCAGCGGAGAGTGGAAAAAAGGATGTGGCGGCCTCGCTAAAAGCATCTTTATTCCCGAATATGGATTACATGAAAAAAGGTTTCCCATGGCTGAAAAAATATCCGTGGCTGATACCGGCAGCGTGGATCATGCGAATTGTGCAGTATGCGAAATCACCTCAGAGAAAAAAAGGAGAAGAACCTGACAGCATGACGATTGGCATGAGCAGGGTAGAATTACTAAGGGAGTATCACATTATTGATTGATATTGATAGACGGAGGTATGAATGAAGGTTGTAGATACACGGGAATATGTATCCATGCTGAGAGAATTGGTGGAGGATGGCAAGGAAGTAAGTATGCTGATTTCCGGCAGCAGCATGGCGCCGTTTCTGATTCATGAAAGGGATTCCATATGTTTCAAAAAGCCGGACAGGGAGCTTAAGAAGGGTGACATGGTATTCTATCAGAGAGCAACCGGTCAATATGTTATGCACCGGATTTGTAAGATAAAGCCGGAAGGATATTATATGATAGGAGATGCACAGAAGGAGATCGAAGGTCCTCTTGAAAGAGGGCAGATATTTGCCTTAATTACAAAGGTCAGGCGCAAAGGAAAATGGATGGGACCGGGAGATTTCTGGTGGGATTTTTTTGAGCATGTGTGGATTCGGATCATACCAATAAGAAGGTTTGTGGTAAAGGCTTACAGCATTATAAGCAGGAGCAGGAAATAGTTAGTCCTGCTCCCATTTTTTGCGGAGTTATTCCTTGATATTTGTGGATGCTTCTAAGCGCAGCAGGCGCAGGGATTCCTCCGTATACTGACACATGTATTCAGGTAATGCATCATGGCTTCCTGCTTCCAGCAAGGCACAGGCCGCGCAGGTGCGGCATAGAGAACGCATCGAACAGGCGCTGCATTTGGAATTGAGCAGAATCTTGTCGGTCTCTTCTGTAATATATTTCCATGCGGCATCAAAGCCAATTTCAAATACGGATGCGGCTGGTTTGGTTAATATAACACAGGGACGCATCTCCCCTTGCCAGTTAATTGTAAAGGAACATTTTCCAGCCAGGCAGGACATATGACCAGGAGCTTCTTCTGCCGGAGGCATGTTATCTATCTGGGAAAGAGTCTGCTGAATGTATTGCTCGAATAATTCAGGTCCCATTTCGGCCTTTAAGCACTGAATTCTTGCCTGCGCCGCACGGATTGGCTCCAGACGGGACTGCTGATTGTAAGGTTTGCTGCGCTCTCTTGTGGCAGGCATCATATAGGTGTCAATTCTAACGGGAATGCCTAATTCATCTCCAACGTTTATAAGCTTGAGAGCATCATGTTCATTGGCTTTCGTAAGACTTCCGCCGATTTTTACGTCTACATCATGCTGGCGCAAAAGTTCAATACCGCGGATCGTTTTCTTAAAACCATCAGGGTAGTGGCATAGATCCCGATAAGCATTATCATCAGAGCCGTAAAGGGTAATGTTGACACGCCTTGGCTTGTTCTGCCCCAGAAATTCCGCCAGATCTTCATCTATTAATGTACCGTTCGTGTTAATGGTCAGAATCATACCCAGTTCTTTCAGACCGAGATAGAGCCTGCGAAATTCAGGGTAAAGAAAAGGTTCCCCGCCGGTAAGCAGCAAAAACAAGACGCCGGCATCTTTCATCTGTCTGCCGATTTCCAGCCATTCGTCAGCAGTGCGAAGGCGGCCCTGCGCTTCCATTTCTTTGCGGCTAAGTCGGACATAGCACATATCACAGTTCATGTTGCATAGAGGAAGTAATTCTATGCTGCCGTTCATGGGAATTTTCTTTTGCCCGGCTTCTGCAAGAAGCATCCGTTCTATGGTTGTATTGTTCTCAGTAAGATCCATAATAAGCTCCTTTTTCACTCATTGCAGTGATTAAATGCTATGTATATTATAAAGAATAAGGGATGGGGATTCAAGGGGAATGTGAGGATACCGATATGCGCTAAAAAGAGAACAAAAAAGTGCCGCATCATCAACAATTTTGTTGAATTTGCGACACCATTTCTTCATATGTTTATGCAGCTTTATATATTATGATTTGGCGGTTTCCCATGTAGACATATCTAAATTAGTAGTGCAATGAACATCTGTACCGCCATCTGTCCAAATGATAACAGGAATGGCTTTGTAGCCCTGAGTTTTATCATTTCCGCCATTCGCAAAAAAGTACCCTTCTATGAAATCGTCATTCGATTCAGCCTCATGTGTTGTGCCACATGCATGATAGTAGTTCGTCACCATCCACGAATCTTCTGTTAGATTCCTTCCGTCTTTTGTAAACACGTCACCCCTAGTGCCACCACCTGCGTTACACTCAAACTTATAAACTGTGCCGCTGTCTCCGCAGGCTGCTACATACTCGTTTGGTAAAAATCTCTCCCCTACCATTCTTGGTGTTACATACTCTTTTTTCATTTC